>JBHIDQ010000012.1:0-21915 GCA_046760155.1 Dehalococcoidales bacterium
TCTCCGTCTCGGCAAAAGATGGGTCGGTTTTTATCTGTTGAGAGATAATCCATGGTTCCTCTATTTTTAATTCGATGCCAGCTAACCCTGAAAGCAAAGCCAGCCAGGCATAGGGCAGAACCTCCCGATTGTAACCAGAGGCAATCAGGTCAATAACCTTATCATCGCAAATCTGGGCCATTTGGCTGACCTTTTCCCCGATCATTCTGAAGCCTCTTACTGGCAACCCGAGGCTGGTCAGCCCGTCATTGAAGTGCGGGTCGGAACCACCGTTTCGGATGATAATCTGCGGTTTGAATTCCTCGACTATGGGCTGGACGATGGCATCAAAAACCAGCTGGTAAGAATCGTAACCAGCGTAAGGTGGCAGTGGGATATTGACGGTAAAGCCTTTGCCCTCTCCGGAACCAATTTGGTGAGCGAAGCCAGTTCCCGGATAGAGCGTTCTGGGGTCCTGGTGCAGGTCAATGAGCAAAACCCTTTTATCTTCGTAAAAGTATTCTGCGGTTCCGTTTCCGGCATGAGCGTCAGTGTCCAGGATTAGGATTCTTTCTAATTTATACTCCTGCTTTAAATATAAAGCGCAGAAAGCAACGTCATTGTACAGGCAAAACCCCTCTCCGTAAGAAGGTTTGGCGTGGTGCATCCCTCCGCCTAGGGACACCACCTTTTTGAATTCGTCACCTTGCACCAGGTCGCAGGCCATTTTGGCTTGTCCTACAATCAATCTGGCGGCCTCTTCCAGCTTCCCCGGCCGGCCAATGGGCATATTATCCCCGCTGTGAAATCTGAAGAATTGCCCGGCATAGCTTAACCCCAGGTTGGCCGCTTTGTAGTGTTCTCTGGTGAAATCGATGTATTCCTGTCGGCAGATCAGTCGCAAATCTTGGTCGCTCGCCGGCTCCGCTTTTAGCATTCGGTAGTTGTCATCCTCGGCTAGATTTTCCTTCAGGAATTGGGGGAATTCTTGATAGCGGTCGCCACGAAAAGGATGACCCGGCCCAAAATCATATTCCTTAAGTTCTTCCTGATACAGAATTCCCAGCGCCATTTTTCACCTCTGACTGAGCTTTTTACTTAACTTTAACCACAATGATGATGTCTCCCGGTTGCCCATCGGTTATCTGGCGGGCGTTGCGCAGTTTTACTTTGGTGCCCGTTTTTACTCCCGCCGGAATCTTTACCCTCAGCTTTTTTCCCTTGCGCACGAGGTCCTTTTCTAATCCCTGAGCTGCCTGTTCTTTATTGATGGTTATCTCATAGCGGACTTCCCGACGTGGCGGACGCGGTGGATGTTGAGCCGGGCCAAATATTTCTTCCAGGTTAATCCCTCCCGGAGCCTCAAATCTGATTCTCCCCGGACCACCAAAGCCCCGACTGAATGTCCGGAAGGAAAACCTCCTCCCCTTCAGGACGTCACCAAAGATGTTATCCAGAAAGTCAAAGCCAAGCCCAGAGCCGCCAAAGTCTCGCATCAAATCTTCAAAGCTAGCCCGGGTAAAAGGACTGCCAAAGATATCGCCGATATTGCCTATGGTGCCGAACTGGTCATATTGCCTTCTCTTTTGTGGGTCACCAAGAACCCCGAAAGCCTCATTTATCTCCTTAAATTTTTCGTTGGCCCATTTCTCCTTGCCCGGGTTGCGGTCGGGATGGTGCTGCATCGCCAGCCTGCGATAAGCCTTCTTGATTTGCTCTTGATTAGCGTTTCTGGGTACGCCCAGAATCTGATAATAGTCTTTTGCCATTGCTTTTCTGCCTCTGCTGGCATTATAAGCCTATCAACTCGTTGACGCCAATTTTTGCTTGCTCTTGTTCATAATAATCTCAAAAGGTAAAATTAGTCTATGAAGAGAAAGGAAGGTTTGAGATGACTGAGCAACTGGGTAAGATGGAAAAGCCTGAGGCAGAGCGTTTCACCGGTAAGAGAAAGCTTTGTCTCGTGCCTCTTCTTTTTTCTGGCGAAAAGGCCCCTCAGGAATACGCCGCCAAGTTTAAACTCTACTGGAAACAGGTTGGTGAGCATATCGCTAATCTGGAGTCGAAAATAGGCCGGGTGAGCCATGTCTATCATGAATCAATTACCGTGGCGGGTAAGGACGGGCTCAAGGCAATAGAGAAACTGAATCCGGCCAGTGGGCGCATGGCTAAGCAAAAGTGCCGAGGCGGTGCCGTACTTGAGGCAACTGAGGACAAGCAATTAGCCGATGAGAGTCTGGACTGGGAAAGGTTTCTCCTGATGGGATTTATCAGTCAGAAAGTGGCGGAGACAGTCTCCAAATTCTATGTCGAAGCCTCGCGGAAAAGGTATGAGCACATTGCCCGCAGAATAGACGAGACGCTCAAGGCTAATGAGGTAGGGATACTCTTTATTCGGGAAGGTCACCTGGTGCAATTTCCGCCGGATATAGAGGTATTCAGTGTGGCGCCACCGGCCTTGGACGAAATTCATCGCTGGCAGCGTGAACGTCCGGTCGCGGAAAAGAAAGACGAGTCATGAAATGAGTGCCGTTGATGATTTTTATGCCTTGCTGGAAACGACCGAGGTTATGCAGCAGGTACGCAAAAGTCTGAAGGAAGAACCGGCACACCTTTTGGGCGATATCTGTCGGGAGTATCAGAGAACTGGTCAGCCGGTGCCGGACCATCGTCTGCGTTTTGTTGGCTATATGGGTGAAGCCGCTCTTAAGGCGCTTCTTTCGGCAAGTCTGATAAGCCGGCAGCCGGGAGGAAGACTATCCCTCTACTGTTATGAGCCTACTCCAGAAGGGCTCGAGCACTATGAAAAGCTTAAAGCTGATGGCTTCTACCAGCGGTGAGACAGAATTTGCTAAAGTTAAGATTGGTTGCTGCGGTTTTCCCGGCGGCAAGGGAAAATATTTCCAGCAGTTCAAACTGGTGGAAGTGCAGCCGACCTTTTACAAGATGCCCCGACTGGAGACTGCCCTGAGGTGGCGGAGTGAAGCCCCGGCTGACTTTGAATTTAGCCTTAAGGCCTGGCAGCTAATCACCCATCCCCCCACCAGCCCAACCTATCGTAAGGCGGGCATCAAAATTCCCACGGGTGCCGAGGAGAACTATGGTTTTTTTAGACCAAGCGATGAGGTGCACAAAGCATGGGAGGCAACTATGAGATTTGCCCAAGCTCTAGAAGCCAGGGTCATCGTCTTTCAGTGCCCACCGAGTTTCAAACCGACCCCACAAAATATCGACAATCTGAAAAGATTCTTTCGGTCGATAAGGAATTCCGGGTTCCTCTTTGCCTGGGAACCACGTGGCGAATGGAGTGAGCCGACAATCAAAGCTCTGTGTTCAGAGCTGGGGCTAATTCACTGCGTTGACCCTATGGAGAAAGAGTCATTGTATGGGGAATTTCAATATTTTCGTTTGCACGGTGGACCCGGTTACCGACATCAATATTCAGGAGAGGAACTGACGCATCTGAAAGAGAAGGTGTTGGACAAGGAAAGCTACGTCCTGTTCAACAACCTCAATATGCATCACGATGCCCTGGCTTTTGACCGTCTGATGAGGGGAGAAGATGCAGAATCTTAAACCAGATAAACTTATCTATACCTTGGGCACCAGCACTCGCTCTGCAGGGGAGTTTATTGAGCTACTTACCAGTCACGATGTAGAGGTCGTAGCTGATGTCAGGACATTTCCGGTGAGCCGATTCGAGCACTTCCGTCGGGAGAAGTTGACCAATTTATTGCCTGAGGCAGGTATCGACTACGTTTATCTGGGGAAGGAGTTGGGTGGCTATCGCCGAGGGGGCTACCAGGCTTTCACTGCCACCACTGAATTTGAGGAGGGTCTGAAGAAGCTGGAGAAAATCGCTCTGGAAAGAAAGACCGCCGTTGTTTGTGCGGAACGATTCCCCTGGCGTTGCCATCGCCGTTTTATCGCCCTGGAGCTGGAGAAATTTTGCTGGCGGGTAATCCATATTATCGACCGGGAAAGAGATTGGCTGCCGAAGAAACATTCTGGGAATCGTGACCAATTGAAACTCATTTAATAGTAATCACCAAGCAGATGGATATTGCCCAGCCTTACATTGTTTAGTCCCTGTGCCTTCGCCGCTGCCAGACATTCTTGGGCATGACGTTGTGAAGTGGGCGGTAAATCATTCATCATGAATTGGGGATGGAAGGCAAGGAGAGCGTAGGGAATATCAGGGCTGAGTGAGGAGATAAAGGAAGCAATTCTAGATATTTCCGCCTTGTCGATATATCCCGGAACGAGTAAAGTGCTGGCCACCAAAAACGGAGGCGAGGGTCTTTTCTCAATATACTGCGCCAGCCACTTAAAATTTTCCAGAGTCCTTTTATTGCTTACCCCGCAGAGAGCAATGTGCAGTTCCTCGCTCCAGGCCTTGAGGTCAAACTTAATGCAACCGCCGGAGTTCAAGGAAAGCTCCGCCGCCTGTCTCAATAAGGCGGGGTGCATGGAGCCATTGCTCTCCCAGCAGATGCGCAGAATCCGGCCCCGGTTGCTTTCTCGGGCTAATCGGGAGGCACGCAGGGCATGGGGCAGTTGGGGTGATGGGTCACCACCAAAGTAACAGATGCAGGCAGTGCGGTCATCGACCGCCTGAGCCAGCTCCAGTGCGTCAACCTGGCTCTTTCCCGTTGCCGAGTAGCGATAGTGCCAGTTCTGACAGAAGAGGCAATCAAAAGAGCAGGCCTGATAGAAAACAGCCAGGTTCTTGTAGCCATATTCAGCGCCTTGAGAGTAGGCAAACTGGGGATAGCCAGCCCCGGTTCCCCCCGGACAGACCCAATCCGCTACGCAGTTGGTTGGCAAGCTATCATAGTACCAGCTGACGTTACCTTTTTTAGCGGTGGCACCGACCAGTCTATTTTCTCGGTTGAGGCGTAGTCCACAATAACCCCGGTCATTTGGCGGAATACGGCACGCATTGGCGCAGAGTTGGCACTTTACCCCTCCTTCTGCTCTTGGAGGCTTTTCCGGAAGCTTAAATGGACTTCTTGCCGCATGGTGCGCTTCTTCAATCAAGGGAAGAACCCGGGCAAAGTCTTTGCGAAAGCAATCGGCGCATAGACCTATACCCCGTGAAATGAGCGGCGACTCTTTACCGCAGTGCTGACAGACCATAAACTGCTCTACAATATCTATAATATGTTATACCTAATTCTAGACCAATTGGTTGCTAGCTTCAAAGTGAGAGAGTACTGCCCGTAGCATTTAGCCTCTTGACAACAGCCTTTCCTTCTGATATAGTACATATGTTCTATCCTTTTCGGCTGAGAAAGATGGAAGTTGAAGACAAATTAGAGACACTGGTGGCTGGCGCTCAATTCGACGTTTGTGGTTACGGTGGGCTGCGCCGTATAAAACCCTCTCCGCTGCGTTTCATTCATCGGGCGGCGCTGCCCGGTGGTGGCTATGTTTGTCTTTTCAAGGTTCTCCTCACCAATGTCTGCACTAATGACTGTGCTTATTGTGTCAATCAGGTCGGTCGGGATATACCTCGCACTTATTTTCAGCCTGAGGAGCTGGCCAAGTTATTCATGCAGCTCTATACCAGAAGACTGGTGCGTGGCCTTTTTCTCAGTTCTGGGATTGCCGCCAATGCTTCACGGACTATGGAGTCAATGGTCAAGACGGTGGAAATCCTGCGTTACCGCTATGGGTTTGATGGCTATATTCACCTTAAAATCCTGCCCGGCGCATCTTTTGATTGCGTTGCCGAAGGTTGCAAATTGGCCAGCAGGGTCTCGGTTAACATGGAAGCACCAACCATCCAGCATCTGGCTAGACTTAGCGCCAAGAAAGACCTCTATCAGGGCATTCTGGAACCGATGCGCTGGGTGCAGAAGCTGACGGTGGCCGACGAGAGGTTGGTGCCTTCGGGGCAGACAACCCAGTTTGTGGTCGGAGCTGCTGGTGAGACCGACCGTGACATCTTGCGCACCACCGAGGCTCTTTACCGTGAAATTGAATTGAGAAGAGTCTATTTCAGCCCGTTTCGCCCGGTACCAAACTCGCCACTGGAGGGGCTGTCGCCCACTTATCCCTTAAGAGCTCACCGACTCTACCAGTCGGATTGGCTGCTCCGGGTTTACGGCTTTTCCCCTCAGGAAGTAGAGCTGGCCCTGGGGGAGAAAGGCAACCTGACTTTAAGGAAGGACCCGAAGTTGGTCATCGCTGAGAAGCAGCCCTGGCTTTTCCCGGTAGATGTCAATCGCGCTAGCTATGACGAGCTGCTTCGTGTGCCGGGCATCGGCCCGGCGTCAGCCAGCCGAATCATCGAAGCTCGCCGGGAACACAGCATTGACTCGATGGCGCAACTTAAAAAAATGCGTGTGGTGACAAGAAGGGCAGTCCCCTTTATCTGGTTCCGGGGTATGCTCGATTTTGAAAAACAAGCTTCCTTCATACCTCATCTTGATGACTTAGACGAACCGACACCTTCACTCGCTGGAATTATTAGCTAGTCTATTGCTGGTCCAATAGGAGTGAATTTCGATAGGAAGTAACTTTTCAATAAATTTTCTACAAATCGTTCGTCAGCTAGCTTGCTCACCAGAATACTAAAGAAATTGTCCTTCCACGGCGGCGGCTGCTTTCTCGATGGCGTTAAAGACCAGCTTAAGTTCTTCATCAGTCATGGTTAGCTGAACCATCAATACTATGATATCGCCGTACCAGGTCGAGCAAGGAAGCAGCACTCCGTTGTCCATGCCTACTTTTACCATCAGTTCAGCTACCGCAGTGCGGTCAGCAAACCTCTCTTTGGTCGCTTTATCTTTGACAAACTCCACGCCAGCAAGGACGCCGTTTACCCGGACATCACCAATCACCCTTGACCTATCTTTGATTGCGCCCAGCTCCCGGGCCATTATCGCACCAATCTCTGAGGCTCTGGCCAAAAGGTTATGCTTCTCCACATATTCAATACCAGCCAGTCCGGCCGCTGCCAGATAACCCATACCACCAAATGTATAGCCGTGTTGTAGAGTATTTTTACCGGTGAATACCTCGGTAATCTCTGCCTTGACATGTGTGCCGGCCAGTGGTCCGCAACCCCAGGATATACCTTTACCCATGGCCATCATATCGGGCACAAAACCCTCTTTTTCGCACTCAAACCAGAAACCAGTCTTACCAAAACCGGTAATTACCTCGTCCACGATCATTAGTATCTCATACTCATCACAAATGTCACGGATCCTCTTCATGTATCCCGGTGGTGGTGGCACAATTCCTAGACCAGTATTGGTTGACTCCCCGATAAAGCAAGCGATAGTTGACGGGTCTTCAAATTCGACAACTTGGCGAAACTCTTCGGCGCAGCAAACGCCGCACTCGGGATAAGTCAGGTGGTACGGGCAGCGATAGCAGTACGGCGCATGAAAGGCGACAAAGCCAGCCATCAGCGGTTCAAAAGGTGCCCTACGAAAAGTGTGGCCGCTGGCACTAGCCGTACTCAAGCTCATACCATGGTAATCCCCCGGATAGCGGTGGATTACTTTGTATTTGGCTCCCTTATTCATTATCTTCCAGTAGTGCCTAGCTATCTTAATGGCGGCATCATTAGCATCAGTACCGTTACTACCAAATATGGTATACTTCAGGCTGCCCGGAGATAAAGCGGCAATCTTTTCGGCAAGCAACGGGACTGGCTCGGTGGGCACAAACAGGCTTGGAGTCGTATTCATAATCTTCTTCATCTGTGAAGAAACGGCTTCCATGAGCTCAGGTAGATTAAAGCCGAGGGGCACGGCCGCACCCGCCGAATTCGGGTCTAAGAGACGATTGCCAAAGATATCGACGATGTGACGACCCTCGGCTGAACTCACGATTGATACCGGGCGACCAAAGAAGGAAGCATCTCTGGCAAAGGCTGGCCATAAATACTCCTTAGCGATAGAAACTAGTTTTTCTGCTTCGCTAGATTTCATTGTAGTTATACCTCACTTCATCATTATTTGAATCTTTATCCAAGAAGCCCGAGTCTCGTTATGAACCAGCTAACCTAGGATTCCGGTTCGGCTAACTCTTGGTACAGCTCGGTCACGCTGTAAATTATGTAATCAAATAAAAGAACGACCCTATTAACGCTTTGTAACGCCTGGTACATATCAGTAGCCGTATCGCTATACAGTGCCTCAAGCTCAGAAAAAAGCCAGATGTGCCTTCTCATCAGCATTATCGCATAAATGGCCTCGTGAAGAGGTATCTCGTCATCATATAACAGTTCGACGTATTGTCTCCCCCTCAGAAGGTTTAAAATTTCTTGATAGGGCTTCTCCGCAAAATACGCCCTCTTTAGATTTCTATAGATGGTAATGGCCTGACGAATCGCCCGCCGTTTGGAGATGGTATGATACGAGCGCGTCCTTGGGTTGGTGCTCACATTGTTATACCAACGTTCTGCAATCTGTTGCGCACTGAACTCGCATAAATCCATCAATCTGTCAGCAATTGCTCTACGCATAATAACCTTCTGACTCGTTTTGCTGTCACCAGAAACGCTGTGACCCTATTCTACTATATAGCGCCCATTATATCATCTTTGTTGGATACGTGGTAGTTCTACACCCTTAGCTTTAGGAAAATGACCGTGAATAAAAAACAAAAACTATTGGTCAGTTCATTGGAGGAGTAGGAATACCGATAAATATTATTCTACAGCTGTCGCGCCAACAACTCTTATCATCCAGTTTACCTTGCTTTTTCCCCCAAACCAGAATTGAACCCCGTAAGGCCAGTCTACGCGTATCTTGCTAACATCTCCCGCCGTTCGTATCGTCAGATCGGAATGTTCATTGACGACGCTATCATCAGCACCCATATGGATTCCTTTCAATCGACCGGTACCTGTATAGACATGAACATAGAACTTATCATCCACGCTGACATTAGGTATTTCCACGCATCCGTACCTTTGTAATCACAAATGATGTGGCCGGTGGGGAAAAATCAATTATATATCCACCATTTGGCGCAGCCGACAGATAATCCTGTGCTTTGCCATTATCGTATTTTAGTTCCACTTCTTCTACTGGTGGTCTTGTTTGCTTTGGAGGTTCTGGACTAATCTTATCAAATTCAGCTTTCATCGACTCGAGTTGGCTTTTTACTGACTCAAGTTCTGCCTGAAGCGCGTCCCTTTCAGCCACAATTGCGTCATAGGCTTCCTTTGGGATGCCACCACAACCATGAACTAGCAATAATAAGAAAAGAAATGTTAGAGACAAGAAGAACTTGTTACCCACCCAATTCCATAATCTCACGTTTGTCACACCTCTCTTTAATTCATACCGGCATCGTAATTATTTTTTCAGTATGAATCCCTTAATTGCTCTACCATGTCGCTGATAGAGATACGCGCTAGTAAGGAGCAGAAACCCCAAACCTACGAAAGCAACAATCCTGTATACTTGCTCCAGGGCAAAGACATCATAGACAAAGGTCCTAACGATAACGAGAAAAAGCAGTGCCAGAGCTCCGAGTCGTGTCAGACGAGATTGCTTGACAATGCCAACGACTAGCAGAATAACAGCATAGACTGTCCAGACGGCCGTAAGAGACAAGTTTTGAGCATTTCTGAGCGCAATGGCGGCTGAACCGGTGTATTTCCCCGACTCTAGCAAAGCAAGGAGACTGCCGAAATAGTTCCACACCTCAAAACTCAATAGCCATAGTGTAAATAGGTTGGCAGCTATCAGGAAAGTCGACGCAGGGGTACTCCATTCTGAGAGTGTCTCTCTTTCCCGCCACAGGATATAGGCAACGAGATACATAGCGGCGATGCTCACGATAAAAGCCAAGAAACGTTCATTCAGCACGGGTTGGAAGGTGAGCAGTTCCACTCGCGTATCAAATAAAAGTAGGCGACCGGCTGTGATTACAAGCACAGCATAGCTATAGTTACGAAGATCAGGTATCCTAAGAGCAAATGATAGCCACATAAGAGTCGCAAATTCAACCGCCCAGGCTACGGTTGTCCATACAGTATTGCCCAGTTGGACAGCCAGAGCCACTGTGAAGAATACCAGAGCTATTCCCAACGAAAAAGGGGGAGTATTTTTTTTTGACTTTCGGTTTCAAAGATGTGCAACGAGGTTTCTGTAATTCCACTGGCGCGGCCTTGCGGTGCCGGGTAGGCTATAATGTAAGGTTCTGCCAGACCATGCGGTAGAGAGAAAGCGGAGTAATTCTGGTAACGGTGACAGCCGGTGCCAATCTTCACTTGGCTACCAAAGCAGATGGAAATGGCTATAGGGACCGGTGATGAGCATTAGTACCAGCACAATACCCAAAACGATGATAATGGCCAGACCAGCCAAAGGCACAAGTCTGGTATCCGTATCCCTAATCTCTCTTACTATCGGGATACGAAAGAGCTGATACATAACACGGAAGTAGGTTGCCCAAATGAGTATCACGGTGACCACAAAGAGCATGAGCCAGGAAAGAATGCTGTCGGGCAGTCGGAAGGCACTTGTTGGGGCTTCACCGCCTTCCCCGAGTGCCAGGGCTGATTCGGGGCCGATAAATACCTGCTCCCCAGGAGCCGGGAGCTTGATGCCAGTTTCGGCTTGATAAAAAGGTTCACCGGTTGTCAACAGACTTATCGTCGTGGTTGTTTCCGTAGCTTCGTGGCGCACTAGTATCTGGATATCATCCGGCTGCCGTGGAGTGTACTGAAACACGGCGACGCCATCATCATTAGTCATTGCTTCTCCAATTTCCATCAAGCCGTTGGTAAAGAAGTCCACCTTGATAAAGAACTTCACCACCGCATTCTTAACAGGTTTGCCATCACTATCCTGAAGAGTGGCCGTCAAGGTCAGTGGCTGACCGGCTGGAGCTTGCCCGGGCGCAGTTAACAATAGGCGATTGACCATTTCTGCCGCCGGTGGTTTGGTAGCCGGGGGCGCCTTCACCGGAGTGCCCACTTTACCCAGAGACCAGAGGTAAGTCAGAACCTGCCACCGTTGCTCCTCCGAGAAGGAAGACTTATAGGCAGGCATGCCTTTACCCAGCCTGCCCTCGCTTACTACCCAGAAGTAATAGTCTGCCCTTTCCTCAATGTCTGGCGGGGAATCTTCAGCACTAAAGTCATATTCGGCGATGTTACCGCCATCGGCACCGTGGCAACCCAAACAGGTCTGCCGGTAGAGCTTTTCACCGCCCTCCTGCGCTGCGGTGTCGCTCCAGGGAAATGGATTTTTCAGTCCAGCGTAGGGAGCCGGGACTTCATCCTGAGCCACGGCGACAGTTGCCAAGACCCACAGAAAGAAGACGGTTAATAGCGTAATCGGAAGCAATTTGAGCTTCATGGTGCTTTCTTTAGTTCCATTTATAGGGTTATGTGGTCTTGCTCTGGTGTCTCCCTAGGTGGTGAGGTGTTCCTTAAGTGGCAAGTTTGTGCCCAGTTTTGGTCTACCATCGGAGACATTTTCCTTTAATCTACTCGTTTCTGCCTCTTTCACCAATGAGTCTATTGATTAAGGCTTCGATTTCTCTAGGTGCCATTCCCAAACGTTCAATAAGCGAAGTTAGCCGGCGCGATGGCGTTATTTCACTTTCTCCGGCTACCTCCCAAATGGAGATTAGGGGTATCAGCTTGGCAAAGATGGCGAAAATTAAGATAAAGGCGGCAAAGGCGGCGGCAGTAATCGACCACTCCACCCAGGTTGGTGTGTAGGCCCCGAACTCAAAGGGCATCAGAGGTACCTGTAGGGTGGGGACTATGATAACAAATCGCTTGACCCACATGGATACGTTCACCAATACAGCGGCGGTGATAATCCTGGGGATGGTGGCTCCCCGGCGAAGGAGCAGCAGAATCGCCGGTATTACCAATCCACCCACAACGAAGAACCAGAACCAGATGGCGTTCTTGCCCAGCATAAGCAGGGTGAGAAGATGTTTCTCTTCCTCCTCCAGTTTGTAGCCCACCGTCAGGTACTCGCCGATGGTAAGGTAGAGGTAAATAAAGAGAGTCGTTAGCAGGAGATAACCCAGGTTGCGGAAGTGTCTTTCGGTAATGTATTCCTCGAGGTGGAAGAACTTGCGGAAGATAGCCATGACGATGAGGATTGAGGCGATACCGGAGAAGATAGCCCCGATGACGAAGTAGATACCAAAGACAGTGCTATCCCAGCCTGGACGCAGCGTCATAGAAAAGACGTAGGAGACCACGGTATGAACGGATACGGCGATGGGGATTATGGTGACCGCCATAATGCCAATAGCTTTCTCCAATCGTCCCCGTTGCTCTGGTGTGTCCCGCCAACCTATTGCCAGCCAAGTATAGATTTTACGCTTGAGAGTGGAGGCATTTCGTCCTAGTCTGTCCCGCATCAACGCCAAATCCGGAATTAGTGGCAGGTAAAGGTAAATAAGACTTCCCATCAGGTAAGAGCCGATGGAGATAATATCCCACAAAAGCGGTGACTGGAAGCGCCCGTAAACGATCATGTGCCACACTCGCTCAGGACGTCCCAAGTCGATGATAGGCATCAGAGCTCCTATTGAGATTGCCACCACAGTAATAAGCTCAGCCATACGCGTAACCGGAGTCCGCCAGCCGGCGTTGGTGACCCGAAGGATAGCGGAGATAAGTGTCCCGGCATGGCTGATACCGATAAAGAAAACAAAATTGACTAAGTATAACCCCCACATGACCACATCACGCATTCCGGTGACGACGAGCCCATAATGAATCTGGGTAATATAGGCGTAAAAGCCCCAGGAGACAACGGCTATCAGAAACAGGACGAAGGCATAATAGCCGGTGCCAGTCCGCTGCAGCGGATTCAGTACTCTACGCTGCAAGAGCTCGCTTTCACTTTCAACCCTAGGTCTCATTTAATCCTTTTCCTCCCAGGGCCATAAATCGTAGGTGCGGTCGTAACCCTCCCCTCCCCAGGTCCAGGCTGCCGGCTTAAACTCTCGTGGGTCATCCGGCTTTCGACCAAAGTCCTGCCCGTGGCCAGGCAAATACCATACCCGGGGCTGGGTGCCCAGCTCCTCCTTATAGCGGAAGGCATCATTCTCATCAAGGAACTTGGATAGTTTAACTACCTCTACTCCGTTACTGGCAATGTCTTCGTTCAGGTCAGCCATATAGAGAGCCTTCATCGGGCAGCCGGTCACACAATAGGGTAACTTACCGTTACGCAGAAAGTGGGCACAGAACATGCATTTGATAACTGTCCCCTTCACTGCCGGAACGGGATACAAAGGAGAATATTCAGCAAAAGCGGCTTCGGGGGGTAGCTCCGGGGTGCCCCAGTTGAAGAAACGACGCTGGTAGGGACAGGCTGCCATGCACATACGACAGCCAATGCAGCGGTGGTGGTCAATAAGGACAACGCCATCCTTATCATGGTAAGTAGCTGCCACCGGGCAGACATTAACACAGGGAGCATTCTCACACTGGTAGCAGGGAGTGGGCATAAAATAGGTGCCACCACCAGGGAGTTCTACTTCATAGACCTCAATCCACTCTTGTCCCTTAGGGACGAAATGCCCGGTGATACACGCCTGGGTGCACTGGGGTGGCGTATTGATGGTGACGCACCCCTCGCACTTCTTCAGGTCAATGACCATAGCCCAGGCACGAACTTTTTCCCTCGCTAATGCTGCCTGTGCCGGGCTATCCGATACTACCCTAGAAGTACTGGCTGATGCCTTGGCTCGATTCAATACTGATATAAGCGGGGATGACAGGGCAGTCAATAACCCCACCACCCCCGCCGACCATTTAATAAACTCTCGCCTGGTTAATCCCTTATTTTTAACCTGCACATAAAAATCCTCTTCCTCATCCTAAGACGGGAACCTACCTTGGTAGGTTTCAGACAGTCAGTCAATGCCCCAGCCTACTATTCAAACTGAACGTCGTCCGGGTTATTAGTGATGAGACTTCTTTGGAATTCTACTATCCAGGTTCCGTCAGTGTAGGTAGCCATGGTTGCCACGTCCGCCCGGCTACCATTCCCCTCCTTCAAAACATATCCGGGAATAATATCACCATCCTTCCAGTTAGCAGTGAGGGCAAATACCACTCTGTACCCCTGGTCAAGCTGACTATTCCTCAGCAGCTTTGGGTTCGCTAGGTGCTAGCTTGAGGAAAGGATCTGGCGAAGTCTGCGGCATCTGGAAACGCACGTAGGCATGACCGGTGGCCACATGACACGCGTTACACCCATCAATCGCCTGAGTGTAGGCAGTATCGAATCCTGCCTTGTCCTTTGCTTCAATGGTTTTAGCTAACGGGTCGAGGTAGCTGTGTTCGAAGCTCGAGAGCATGTCCGCCTTGCCAGGCCGGGTGGCCTCCCCTACCTCTTGAATTTCAACAGCTTCGTGGAGCTGATACTGGGCCATGCCCCAGTCTCCAGCATCCGCAGCTATCTTCACCATAGCAAAGCGGTGCCCATACTCCTGCATCACCGTACCCAAGCCGGGCTGGATTTCAGCAAGTTGTTCGAGTGTCAGTTCGCCGTGTTTGGTTTCAATTGTTGTCGGAGCAGGTGAGCCTGCCGGACCTGCTGGCCCAGGTGGTCCCGCTGGTCCTTGGGGACCCTGCGGTCCCGCTGCTCCTTGACAGGCAGATAGCAGTAAAACTGCACCCAAAAGAAAGCCAGCCAAAGCAAATTTTTTCATGATATACCTCCTCCTTTATACTTAACTATCGTTTATACCTAACTGCATTTACACTTGCTTGACGGTAGTAGCAGCTTCTAATTTTTCATTTACAGGCCTCCTTTTTTTATTCATGGTTAAGGTATTTATGGTACTGGCTCATATTGCGCTCTTTGGAACGCTTTCCCTTAATCTAATTTTGGTGTTAACAGCCGCTCGCTCAGTAGCAGATGTCTGGTATCATCTAGCCTGGCAGCGATAACTTTGATGAGCCCCTTCAGCACCTCATAGCCGATATGATTATCATCCTGTAATAGTGCCCTGAGCTTGGTACCATTAATAGCTATGAGCTTGGCCTTTTGTAAACATATTGCGGTAAAGGTATAGACGTAGGGTTCAACAACAACCGACCAGCCAGCGATTTCGCCTCTGGTTACAACATCAACGGTTACTTTTCTTCCTGTCTGTACCTGTGCCATCGGAAACGTTGTTTGTAAAGCTACCTTTCCTTCCTCAAGCACAAAGAGTTCTTCAGCAGTATCCCGTTCCTGGCAGATAGTAGCTCCTGCTTCGAATTCCTTCTCTGCTACTAAACTTACTATCTTTTCCAATTCGGCATCGGTAAGGGTGGCAAAGACCTGGCATTGTCTAAGGACTTGCTTCACTAACATCCTGCCTACCTTTACTTCTTAAGTGTCCTATTTTAGGGGTAGATATATTTGATGACGGCGTTAATACCGTGAAGCTATCTTAATTTATTACTGGTCTTCTTTACGCCGTGGCTTCTTGGAACGCAAAGAGGATACCAGTTTTCCCACCACACCGAAGAACATTGCCACTCCTCCGGCCAGAGCCACAAAAGCCCCCACCCAAGCCAAAAACATGGTGGCAGCGAGCCCCAAGCCGACCAGGATACCAAGGCCACCCAAGAACATAGCTTTATCGCTTATATCGTCGACTTTTTGCTCGAGCGTTGCCCGTGACCTCGTCTCAACATTGGCAAAAACGAGCGGGCACGGCTGTCCTGGGGCACAGCGTAGCTCCCATAGTTTGAGTGGCATGGTGGCTTCTAGTTCCTTCTTGGAAAAAGATAAGGCAAGGTCTGGACCCAAACTATCACCCGGAGAAATCCCAGCCTCCATATTGGTCACCAATATCACTCGGGCATTTGGTATCTCTTCAGAAATGGCTTGAGCAGTGTCCAAGCCACCGGCACGTGATATTGGAACGGTGTCCAAGCCGATGGTATGCGGAAGGTAACTGTCTATAATGGCAAAGTCGGGCCTTAGATTCCTGGCTAAAGTCAATGCTTTGGTAGCATTTTCCGCCTGCCCGACGACAACCGCCCCTGCTTCCCCTTCGATTACCTCTCTAAGGAAATAGCGTACCTTGGGATATTCCGAGGCAAGGATTACACGCACAGTTTGCTTTTGTATAGCTACACCTCACCAAAAATTAGTCTTGTAATATGTATGTAAGGTTAGCATAGGCCGCAACGTGAGGGTATCCTTACCAGAGGGGAATTTGAATACGAAGAGGTGAGTATTTTTTGAGCCGTATCTTACTAAAAGAGTGTAGTCAATTACTTAGAATTAAGTATCCAGGGTAATAAATCCACGACGGATAGCGTATTTGATGAGCTCGGTGCGACTGCGGAGTCCCAGTTTTGCCATGATGTGGGCGCGGTGGGTTTGCACGGTGGCCACGCTGAGAACCAGGAGGTCAGCAATCTCCTGGTTGGTGTAGCCTTCAGCGATGAGTTTCAGGATTTCTCTCTGCCTTTCCGTCAGTCCATCATAGTGTTCCTTATCCTGCCCGAACTTAACCCGCTGCAAGTAGTCACTCAGGAGCTTCTTGGCCATTGTCGGGTAGATAAAGACATCACCACGCCAGACTGCCCGCAGTGCGGAAATCAATTCAGTAGAAGAGCCGCCCTTGATGAAGTAGCCCGAGGCGCCAACTTCAAGGATACTAAAAAAGTAATCATCGCTCTCATGCATTGTCAGCACCAAGATTTTTACCTCGGGGCTGTTTTGCCTAATCTGACGGGTAGCCTCCAGACCACTCATAACCGGCATGGTTATATCCATCAGCACGATATCAGGCTGGACTTCCTTTGTCTTGTTCACTACTTCCTCACCAGTGGTAGCTTCCCCGACGACTTCAATGTCAGGCTGAGCCTCAAGAAGAGTGCGCAGACCCTCACGGACTATAGCATGGTCATCGGCTATCAATACTCGTATCTTACTCATCTGGCTCATCTCCGTTATAGACCCTGGATTTTCCCATTCCGTTCTGCTTCAGCTTTTCTTGCTCGAACTGAACCCTCCGGGGGTGAATTAGTTAACGGGATCTTCACCTCAAGGTGTGACCCCTGCCCAATTTTTGACTTGATGCTAAAGGTGCCGCCCAACAAGGCGGTTCTCTCTTGAATACCAAGAAGCCCCAGCGATTGCGTCCTGATTCTAGATTTAAAGACCGCATCCACATCGAAACCGCGGCCATCATCTTCGACAATAGCCGTAATTTCATCCCGGTCAATTGAGAGATGTATGCTGACATTACTCGCCTCAGCGTGCTTTTCGATATTATGGATGGCCTCTTGAATAATCCGAAATAGAGCCGTCTCTACTTCAGGGCTTAGACGATTATTCAAACCTTTGCTCTCAAATTTTACCTGAACTCCCATAGCCTGCAAGTGGTTGTGGGCGTAGGCGCGAATAGTGGTTATCAGTCCAAGGTCATCGAGCGTGGAGGGACGAAGGCCGAGGGTTAGCCGCCGTATATCTTCCAGAGCGCGGACGACAAGAGATTTGGCGCTCTCCAGTTTTTCCCTCAGTTTTGATTGTCCGGATGGGAGCATATTCTCAACTGATTCCATGCTCATGATGGCCCCGGTCAGGGTCTGTCCGTATTCATCATGCAACTCCCTGGAAATCCTCTTGCGTTCCTCCTCCTGGGCACTGATTACGCTGCTCAAGAGTTGTCCGCGCAGTTGCTCTTTTTGCTTTGCCTGCTCATAAAGAATAGAATTTTCGATGGCGAGCCCAATATGATAACCGATGGAATCAAGTAACCTGAAGTCATTCTGAGTAAAATAACGTTCACCAGAGCAAGCCACATTCATGATGCCGAGGGTTCTATCCTTGGATTTAAGGGGTACGCTGATAAAGCAATCAATGTCTTCTTTCCCGGCAGCATCACTCAGCCGGGGGCATTGGGAAAAATGGTTTACCATCAGTGTCTGTCGATTGTGCAGGACCTGATGGCAAGCACAGTTGATGGTGGTAAGGCCAGATTCCCTACACTTGAAGATAAGCGAAGAGCCGATATCGGTCATCATCTCCAGCCGGCTGCTATTAGCATCGCGGAGAAACACGCAGCCAGTCTTTGAACCGGTAACCTCCAGCACCTTTTGCAAGGCGTTTTCGAGCACTTTCTCGAGATTGAGAGACTGGCTGACGGTGGCGGCTATGGAATTAAGGGCCGCTAACTCTTCATTGCGCGCCATTAGTTCATCCCGCGATTGTGCCAACTCCTGCGTCATGGTCGAAAAAGCAGTGCTCAACTGCCCGATCTCATCTTTACGTCTTATCGGAATGGCAGCTTTGAAATCGCCGGCCGCCACTCGCTTCGCCGCCGCAGTAAGCATCCGGATAGGCTTCACAATACCCTGCATCATTATCCACACCAATAGCAAGGTCCCTACGAGCACTAATATCCCCAGGAGAAAGAGCCTTTGCTCCAGCTGCCGTGTCGGGGCAAGTGCTTCTTCCTCCGACTGCCGAATGGCGACTCCCCAGGTGGCAGAGGAAAGGGGAGCGAAAGCGAGGATATCCCGGCGTCGTTGCAGTTCCTCCTTGGTTTCATGGCATCGATGGCAAGTGCCAACGGTTGCCTTCCCTTCACTTATTAATTCAGCAAAGCGACCGGGATGGTCACTCTTTTCGAATATTTCTGGAGAGGAGCCTGGTTCAGTCCGGGTAAGAACGATCCCATTTCCGTCAACAACCTCAGTATATCCGGTATTACCCACTTGTAGAGATTGGCTAAAAGTGGCTGCGGCCGACCGTTCGACATCAATGGAACTAGCAAGCATGCCGATGATTTCACCTTTTTTATCAAAGATAGGCGCCGCAGCCATAACCACTGGTGTTCCCATCAGTGGGTTAGCTATCAGATTAGATATGGTAGGCAACCCTGTCTCTAGAGTCTTCTTCACCTCAGGATAGAGTGACATTTCCGCACCCATAATTGCCGTCTCCTCCGGCTCGACCTGGAGAACTTGGCCATTTCGGTCAGTGAGGATGATATTTTGAACTGAAATACCCGATTCGGCAAATATCTGCCGCAGCGAGTCTGCCAACGGACGAAATTCTTCCCCAGTGGGAAGCTCATCGCTGGAGTCGGCTATGTTCTGCAGGTGCGAGAGAACGTGCGTCAACGTTTCGTCTAACTGGTTTGCCATGATACGCGCTATGGTGAGTCGTTGTTCGAGTATTCTTTCGGTACTCTCGTTGAGCGATTGTATTCCGAGCCAACTGAACAAACCAAGACCAACCACCAGTCCGGCCAGGACAAGCAGGCTGATTCTTTTTTGCAGGGACAAGTTAGAAAGCGGCATCACAGCACTTCTTTTCCCCAAAAGCTTCTCTGGTCAAGTAAAGACATTACCTCACCGGTCTAAAAAGCCTCGTATTCATTGGTTAATAATAAGTATACCACGTTTGTCTCTGATGAGTAGAGTAGAGTCTGCTCTTGGTTTTAGAAGATTAACATAATGGGGGGAGTTGTATTATACACAGAGCAGTGTATTTTGGGTTAATATAGACTGTGTATTTTTGTACCCTGGCTCACGAATGATTTGTAGTAGAAAATTTTCCGAAAAATTACCGGCTACGAAATTCACTCCTATTGGACCGGCAATAGACTAGCCGATAATTCCAGCGAGTGAAGGTATCGGTTCGTCCAAGTCATCAAGATGAGGTATGAATCGCCAGGAAATGGTTTTTCAGGGTGCGGATTGATTTTGTGATTAAATAGTGCTAAAAGATTAAGAAAAGGGAAGGAGGGTTCTAATGAAATACCGAAAGCTCGGAAGAACCGGCTTGATGGTTTCTGAAATTTGTCTGGGCACAATGACATTCGGGAACCAGATTGACGAGGCGGAATCGGTGAAGCTGGTCAAATGGGCAATAGAGGCAGGCATCAATTTCATTGATACTGCTAAAGTAAGAGGGAGGCATAATTCATGAAAAACAAGGATAAACCTTTGATAGCGGTTACTCCCGGTGATATTGGTGGGATAGGTCCGGAAATCGTG
Source organism: Dehalococcoidales bacterium (assembly GCA_046760155.1). Classification (GTDB taxonomy): domain Bacteria; phylum Chloroflexota; class Dehalococcoidia; order Dehalococcoidales; family RBG-16-60-22; genus JBHIDQ01. Next base: position 19,952 of record JBHIDQ010000012.1, read on the forward strand.
GCCAAGGTCATAATTGAAGGGCCACCCGACAACGGTCGTTTGCTGCTTGTTGAGGATGCTCAAGTAATACGCTCCAGCTTTGACGCTTTGGGTGCTCACTTTGATTTACCGATATTCCAGAATATTGAAGACGCAGTGAAAAGTGATGCTCCGGTTGCCGTGCTTGACCTCGCCCAGGGAGGTAAAGAACTCTTGGCTCTGGGTCGCCCTGACCCCAAAACCGGAGAACTGCAGGCTCTGGCTTTGGTTAAAGCGGTCAACTTGGCAATGGACGGATGGGTGGATGGAGTCGTCTATGGACCGATAGTCAAGGAGAGTCTACACATCGGCGAGGAAAAATACCTTGAAGAGGAGGAAATTTTGCGGGAGGTGCTGCGGTCTCCAGATTTGAAAGGGGTAGGTAAACTGGGTGGAGTCTATCGATATACCATTGTCGAGCACGTGCCCGTGAGGGAAGTAGCCGATCTTATCACGCAGCAGAGTGTTTTGAAAGCGATTGAGGCTTTGCATGAAGCTTTGCTCTCCTACGGACTAAAGTCTCCTCGCATTGTCGTTGGTGCCTTAAATCCCCATGCTGGAGATGGTGGCATAATTGGACGAGAGGAGATAGACGAAATTACTCCCGCCATTAAGAATGCCCGGTCAAAGGGTATTGATGCCTCGGGGCCAATCCCTGCCGATACCGTTTATGTGCGTGCTCTTCAGGGTGAGTTTGATGGTGTGGTCAGTATGACTCATGACCAGGCGCTGGCGGCGATGAAGGCTGCCGGGTTTGGTAAGATTGTTATTATTCATACTCACTGCCCGATTATTATCACCACTCCCAGCCATGGCTCGGCCTTTAATATCGCCGGGCAGGGAATCGCTGACCATAAGAACATGCGCGAGGCCATAGAGGTGGCAACTAATCTAGCTCAGCGTAGGAAGCAAGTTAACAAGTAAAAACTTACCTTGCCTTCCTCAAAGCAGTCCTTTTCTTATGTTGACATAGGTTTCCCAGTCCAGAAAACCCAAACGCTGACCACCGTCTATATCAATTGTCGCGCCAGTAATCATCCTGGCTTTATCGGAGACTAGAAAAGTAACCACATTGGCAATATCTTCCGGTGCCGACAATCTTCTTAAAGGAGTTACTCCGATAAGCTTCTTTTCCGCCTCAGGAGTTATTTCGGTTATGGTGGTCATCACAGTTGCCGGACACACCACGTTAACCCTGATGTTGTGGGGTCCGAGTTCGTAGGCAAGCTGTCGAGTGAAGGCGATAACACCAGCTTTTGAAGCCGTGTAATCAGGGCTTGAGGTATCACTAATCGATTTTGCGGCCATAGAAGAAATATTGACAATATTGCCACCACCTCGCTGCTTCATCGTCTCGATTACCGCCTTTGAGCAGTTCAAGACTGAGCCCAAGTTAATATCTATTACCTTCTCCCATTCCTCCTTCTCCATATCCTCCCACATTTTGGACATAGCAACTCCGGCATTATTGACCAAGATATCAATCCCGCCCCACTCATTAATAATCCGTTGCACCATGTTTTTAACCGCCTCATAATCAGAAACATCACATTGCACCGCCATAGACCTTTGGCCCAGTGTTTCTATTTCCGCAGCCGTAACCTCGATCTCTGGTAGATGACGTGCGTTTACGGCTACGTCCATTCCTTCTTTAGCCAAAGCTAGAGCGATAGCCTTTCCAATTCCTCGCCCAGCTCCCGTTACCAGAGCAATTTTGCTTTTCACCGGCTACCTCCAATTTGAATGACACTTTTCACGTATGCCGACACTCGGTTTATCCCTTTTAATGTTATGAGATGATAACTCCTCCGTTCCCAGATTGTCAATGTTCGAAACATATTTTGTTGGGCTAGAGTTAACCAGAGCTTGAGTTGTTACTTCAGATGTAACAATTTAGATTTCCTAATATTTGTCAAGAGTGATTATTGAATTTTCTATTGACCTCT
>JBHIDQ010000013.1:0-21573 GCA_046760155.1 Dehalococcoidales bacterium
TCAGGATAGTTCGGCGCCCGTTGTATCTTTCCACATCGTAGTGTGTCTCAATATTAACGTAGTTCGTCCTCCCGATAACTCTTTCCACCGGACATGAGGTTATCTCACCGTTTTTGTAACATACCATCCTCCCGAAATTTCTCTTCATGATCAAATCAACCGCGGCAATGCCAAAATACCGCCCCATTCTCCGGTCGTAAGCGCAGGGAGCGCCACCACGTTGCAGATGGCTTAGGACGATACTCCGTGTCTCGACCCCGGTGCTTTGGTTGATTTCATTAGCCAGAAAATCACCTATGCCACCCAGCGTCTTATGGCCGAAGCTATCCGTCTCTGACCCTCTGACAAATTCTGAACCTCCAATTGGCTTAGCCCCTTCCGCGACGAGAACGATTTCGTACCGGTTGCCAGCTTGTCTCCCCTCCAGAAGCAGCTTATTCACCTTCTCGATTGAAAAATCACACTCCGGAATGAGTATGATATAAGCACCGCAGGATTCACCCCCTTCCAGAGCCAGCCAGCCAGTATGCCTGCCCATCGTCTCCACCACAAATATCCGGCGATGAGAACCAGCCGTGGTTCTTAGTCTATCAACTTCTTCCGTGATAACATTTAAGGCGGTCTCAAATCCCAGCGTGTAATCAGTCTCCATAAGGTCATTATCAATGGTTTTCGGAATGCCAACAATATTGACGCCTTCCTGGGCTAGTTTATAAGCCACGCCAAGCGTATCATCACCACCAATGGTTACCAGTGCGTCCAACCCAAGCTTTTCAATGTTATTTAAGACAATTTTTGACTGGTTATTCTTCGGGTTATAGGGATTGGTTCGTGATGTCCCCAGCATGGTACCACCGTACCTGTCCCAGGTTCTGACGATATCTTCATTGAGAGGCGTGATATAGTCTTGGATATTGAGCTTGGCATTTTCCACATACATTAGTCCCGCCCAACCGTTCTTGATGCCCAGGGTCTCGAACTGTACCCCTCTTTCCGATGCTAGTCGTTTATCCAGTGCGGACTTGACTACCCACTTAATCGCTGGGTTCAATCCGGCACAGTCTCCACCACCAGTTAGAATGCCGATTCTGCTCTTTTTCATGGTATCTAATATTTAGCTTATAAGATTAGCATTTTCCCTGTCAATAAAAACTCAGATAGCCGTCTCATTGAAGAAAGTGAGCTTGGGGGAAGCGTCTGGAAATTGTGCCCAACAATGCTATAATGGTTCTTAACATACCGGAAAAGGCATACGGGGTAATTAGAATGAAAAAAACCACCAAGCATGAAGAAACTGCCCGGAATATAGACCGGTTAGTGACCGTTGGCGCCGTCTGGGGCAGACGTCCTGATAGGTGGATTGTTCCCTTACTCTACGAAAGTGCTTCTAAGAAGCTTGATGGTAGTCCGGTAAGCCTGGTAGCGGCACTGAGGCTGTTAGCCGAAATCAAAGCTGGCGATAGAGTGTTGTTGGTAGACCAATTTGCCTGGTATCCCAATAGGCCCTATGGTGAGACTGATGGTCCGCTTGGTGTGGCCAGTTTGGCGAGAGCGGTTCGATTTGGGATAGGTGCGCTACCGGTGCTGGTGACTGGCCCCAATGATATAGAGGTCGCTCGCTGCACTACTAAAGCAGCCGGCTTGAATGTTTTGAAATACAGCGTAGCTAAAGAAATAACCACTGCTGTTGCCGCGGAAGTAACCTTTCCTTGTGTAGATAAGGACGAGAGCAAGAAGATTGCATCTAATATGATGGACGAGTATGCACCAAAGGCAGTAATAGCCGTAGAGACGATAGGCCCCAATAAAAAGGGAGTCAAGCACTCGGGTGCTGGTTATGACGTAGAAGAAAAGGACAGGTTACCTGGTCTGGAGTATCTTTTTTATGAAGCCAACGCCAGAGGAACATTAACTATCGGGATTATTGATCGGGGGAACGAGCTGGGAAGCGGAACGATAGAAGAGGAGGTAAGAAGGATTGTCTCCTATGCGGATGTTTGTCAGTGCCCGTGCGGGGCTGGAAAAGCGTGTACAGTTAAGGCAGACATCGTTTTTCCGGCGGCTATCTCTAACTGGGGTGCTTATGCCATCACGGCTATGGTGGGGTACCTGCTCCAAAAACCCGAAATTCTTCAGGACGAAGATACCGAGCGCCGCATGCTGGAGGCATGTATCATGGCCGGCGCCATTGACGGGCCCGTAGGACGACCGGTCATGAGTGTAGATGGTGTTAATTTGAAAGCGCAACAAGGTTTTGTTAATCTGTTGCATGCTATCGTTGAAAACGCGCTTCTCTAAGCACAAATGACGCGGGAAAGCTATTAACTGAGTCAAACTTTATTCTAAAGGAGGAAATGATGACAGCTCTCGGATTTATTGGGTTAGGGATAATGGGCAAGCCAATGGCGGGACATCTACTCGCTGCTGGCCATACCGTCCACATTTATGACGTACTCCCGGCGCCGGTCAAGGAGCTTGTGACTAAGGGAGCCATCGCCTGCCGCAGTAGCCAAGAAGTTGCTCAGAAATCCAGCATTATCTTCACCATGGTACCGGATACTCCGGATGTAAAGATGGTTCTGTTTGGCAAAGATGGTGTCGCCGAAGGTGTAAAGCCGGGCTCTATCGTCGTGGATATGAGCTCCGTTTCGCCAATTGCCACCAGAGAGTTCGCCGAAAAGCTGGCGGCGGTGGGGGTAAAGATGCTCGATGCCCCCGTTTCTGGTGGGCAAATTGGCGCCCAAAATGCTACGCTTTTAATCATGGTCGGCGGTGAGCCCGAAGTGTTTGCACAGATCAAACCGTACTTTGCGCTTATGGGCAAGAACATATTTCTTATCGGTGGTAACGGGGCGGGACAGACTTGCAAGGTAGCCAACCAGATTGTAGTCGCGGTGACGATTGCGGCGGTAGCCGAAGCTCTGGTTTTTGCGGCTAAGGCAGGCGTCGACCCGAAGAAAGTAAGGGAGGCACTCCTCTGTGGCTCGGCACAGAGCAAAGTTCTGGAGTTACATGGCCAACGAATGATTGAACGTAACTTTGTCCCTGGCTTTTACACCAGGTTGCTCCAAAAAGACGCGAATCTAGCTTTGCAGGCAGCGCGTAATCTGGGAATGAGCCTGCCCAACGTGGCCATTGCCCAGGAATTGCTTAACTCGGTTGTCGCCCACGGAGGTAGTGACATAGACCATTCTGCGATGGTGCTGGCGCTGGAAAACCTGGCCAACCAGACGGTCAGTGATTAAGTATTTGGTTAGTCACCTATCTCGCGAGAGTATCCATGCGAATATAAGGGGGGATTAAAATGTACCGTTTTCAAGGGAAAGTAGCTCTGGTCACTGGTGCGGCACGCCTGCGTGGCATTGGTCATTCCACTGCAATTCGTTTTGCTAGGGAAGGAGCGAACGTTGTCGTCAACGGGCGCTATCGACCGCCGGAGGAATTTCCTGAGGAGGAGAAACTTGAAGCCTGGAAAGGTTTGGACAGCGTGGTTGCCGAAATTGAAGCGCAGGGTGTAAAGGGGCTGGGCATCACCGCTGATATCAGTGACCGGAAGCAAGTTCAGGATATGGTGGATAAGACCATTGCTGAGTTCGGACGTATCGATTTCTTGGTTGCCAATGCTGGAATCAACATCCGAAAGCCGTTTCTTGAATTCAGGGAGGAAGATTGGCATCAGGTTCTGGCGGTAAATCTCAGCGGGGTCTTTTTCTGCTGCCAAGCCGTAGCCAGAAAGATGGTCGAACAGGGTGAGGGTGGTGCCATTGTCAATGTTTCCTCACGAGCCGGCAAGATGGGTATCGCCAATTACGCTGCTTACTGCGCCTCTAAGTTCGGAGTCAACGGGCTGACCCAGGTACTGGCCATAGAACTGGGCCCTCACAATATCAGAGTCAATGCGGTTTGTCCGGGAAGAACCATCACTAACATCGTCTTTGCCGACAAAGTATGGAAAGTGGCCCGTGATAAGGGAGTAGACATCATGGAAGCATCGAAAGAAGTCTACAGTGATTGGGTTCCGGTGACACCATTAAGGCGAGCTGCCCTGCCTGAAGAGATCGCCAATACGATTGTTTTCCTCTGTTCAGAAGAAGCTAGCTTTATTACTGGGCAATCCATCAACGTGAATGGTGGTCGCCTGACCGCACATTGACATCAAGCGTTCCACTCCATCTAAAACAGGGGTTAATGTCTCCAGCATAAAGGATAGAAAGGAGGCAGCATGATTCACAATGTCACTATCGTTGGTGTTGGCTGGATGGGGAGAACCATTGCCCCGGCTTGCGCCCGGGGTGGTGGTAATGTGGTAATCCACGACTTAGCCGAAGCAATCCTGAAGCAGGCGACACAGGACGCAAAATCCGGCCTGGACTTCCTGAGGGAAAACGAGGTTATGACGGCAGATGAGGTGACCGCAATCATGTCCAGGATACGAGGTACCACCAAACTGGGTGATGCTCTCAAAGACGCTGACCTGGTAATCGAGGCTGTGCCTGAAATACTCGACGTAAAAAAGGAAGTTTTCCGTCAGATGGACCAAATCGCCCGACAGGAGACAATACTGGCGACAAATACCTCCACGCTCAGCATCTCGGCGATAGCCGAGGCTACCAGTAGGCCAGACCGGGTGGTAGGCCTGCACTGGTTCTATCCGGCATTCATTATGCCCGCCGTGGAGATAATTCGCGGCCGGAAGACCTCGGAACAGACGGTGAATACTGCCAAAGGCTTCATGGAAAGTATTAGAAAAGTGCCTCTGGTGTGTAAAGAAGCGCCCGGTTTCATCATCAACAGCATGTGGCTGGCACTCCTTAATACCGCCACCCGGCTTCTGGAGAACGGAGTGGCTACCGCTGAAGACATTGATAAAGGCATGCGACTGAACTTTGGACCCAGACTCCCCTTCTTCGGTCCACTGAAGCTTGATGATATCATCGCCACTAAAGAAACAGTGATGAGAGCTTTCGAGTACATGTATCAGGCAACGCACAGTGACCGATATCTTTGTCCTGAGCTACTGCGACAGATGGTGGCAAGGGGTGAATTTGGATTAGTTTCAGGGAAAGGCCATTATGACTACACCAAATTACCGCCCGGCGCTATGGCCCGGGAAAGGGATAGGATGGTAATCAAAATGCTGAAATCAATGGCCGAATGGGGCTATGGAGAATATATCTAGTGCCCAGGCGGACAAAATCATTTTAGCTGGCATTCTCAATACAGACTACTACGGCACGAAATGATACCGTATGACGCAGTTTAACCAATTACCCATCTTCCTGCCTCGACGGCAGTCAGAAAATCGAGTAGTGCCCGGTTAAAGATGTCAGGGTCTTCCAGATTGATGGCATGACCAGACTGAGGTAGAACCAGCAAACCGGCACCGGGCAGGCTCTTTTTCATGATAAGTGCCGGGTCAAGGCACATCTCATCTTCATCACCGACCATAATCAGCACTGGTACCTTTAATTGTTTTAGCTTTGTCTCTAGCGCTGATATAGGTGGTCGTTTGATAATGGTCTCTCTGATTAGATGAACTGAACTCTTATCCGAATGCGTAGCCAGGTCGTCAACGAATTCCCGCCAGCCTCTTTGGTCCTTGCGTTGCAGCTGGATTCGGTTGGGCTCCTGTGCATAACGTTCCGCCAGTACTTTCCATCCTTTAGTTTCAATCTCCCTTGCCAAGCCCTCCAGTTTAGGTTCAAATATATCCCTTCCTGTGCTACCGGCACCGGCAGCGACAATAATTAAGGCTCTGGTCATTTCTGGATGGGTAATGCCGAAATTAAGGGCGATACTGCCACCCATAGAACAGCCACCCACATAGGCCTGTTCTATGTTGAGGTGGCGAAGGAGTTGGTACAGGTCCTCAACCAATATATCCTGAGAATAGTCGGAGGCGTTTTCCGGTACTTCTGAAGGAGGAAATCCCCGGTGGTTGTAGGTAATGACCTGATAGCGACGTGAGAAGAATCTGACCTGAGGCTCCCAGCTCTTACAGGTGCCGCCAAATTCATGGCTTAGTACTAAGGGAAACCCTCTCCCGGTTATTTCATAGTACAGGCTAACTCCATTTACCTTTACCTTAGGCATCGTTCCTCCTTAAGCCGTGATTTACTCTGGAGTTGGTAACCTCTTCTTATCATTCAAGTTCCGGTCCGGCAATGATAAGAATAATCAGAATGGCCAATCCTACGCTGGTAAATGTTCCATAAGTTAGCGCGCCTTGGATTAAATGAGGACTGTCCAGTGCAAAGTGAGTAAAGCTGAAAAAAAGTCCGATGCCACCAACGATGATTAATAAGAGTCCAATAACTGTACTACCTATGGAAAATATGCCCATCTTGCCCCTCCTCAAGCCTGTGGTATTTGAGCAAAGTATAGTGGGAACTGCCGGTAAAGTCAAAGACGGGCCAATGAAGCTGAAGGCGGAAAGGCGCTCGGAGAAATTGGTTAAGCTGTGATTTTCTTAACCTTTTCACAATGGTAATTAAAACGGGAATTTTGCCGACAGTCTTTGTTCCCATATATTTCGGACTTGAACATCAATGCAGAGTAATGTTTCATAAATACGAAACCAGATACAGCGGTGATAATATACGCAATCGGAACATCCTTCACCTTTGCCGTCGATATGTTTTTTCTTTAATGGGCATTCTGGTGGCGGCTTTTTATCCATGTTGCACCCCCCAAATCCCTCCTTAAGCCACGTTAAACAGGCCCTTCTTATGTCGGGCAAAGCCTTCATAGGCAGTCTTATATTCACTCACTATTTCGGCCGGCAGTTTGCGTATAAACTGCTTTGTCTCCGGGTCATAAGGCATGCTGAACACTCTCTTGGCATACAAATTATGCACTGCGCTATGGCAACCGAGGCACAATCCTACCGTGCTGGCATCGGTTATTTCCATCTGCCTGGTAACGTGCTCGGGAACTATATGGTGTACTATCAAAAAGCCACATCTGCTCTCGCCACCACAAGCCTCACAAATCTTGTTTCTCTTGGTCTCTTCCCCGGTACGCCCGGCATTTTTAGCCAGTTCTTCTCGGATTGCTGGTCGGGAAATGTTATCAATTCTAACCTTCCTCCCCGGAGATAGAGTGTCAGGATATGCCGTCGTGACCATTGTTGTGTACCTCCCCCTGAGTATAATACTAGTCACTTGGCCAGATACACATCCATCTTTAGTAACATCTTGACTAGTACTTTCGTCTAAAACCTTGGCTAAAAAGCTTAGGCTAGTCCAAATGTGGAAAAATTAAATTATATTTAACCTCTTTGGGCGTGCGGAATATAAGGTAACACTGCGTCATTTTGTTTAATCGCCCAATGAAGATTTGCCAATGTTGCGAAAACCTGCTCGCGAAATTTCGGGTTTACAAGTCGTTATGTCAAAACCTGGGGTTGCCATCCTTTTGAAGTTATAATGGACAGCTTGCTTGCAAATTAAAAACAGTTGTGGTACAATAACAGTTGGTTATAAGTATTGGTTGTCAGATATCAGGTTGAACTTCACAGTTTTCCTCATATATTGGGTGACCGAACTCTAACCAAATAAATAAGAGAGGAGGTCATCCAATGTCTTTTAAGGACAAGACGCTCGAATGTTCCGACTGTGGGAATGAATTTACCTTCAGTGCTGAGGAACAAGAGTTATTCGAATCCAGGGGCTATACTAACGAGCCCAAACGCTGCCCTGAATGCCGTCAGGCAAGGAAAGCGCAGCGATACGGAAACGCTGGTAACAGCTATGGCAATAGTAGATACGGTTATAGCTCCCCTCGCCAAATGTTCCCCGTTGTTTGTTCGGACTGTGGCAAGGAAACTGAAGTACCGTTTGAGCCTCGTCAAGGTAGGCCAGTGTACTGCCGAGAATGCTACAACAAAGTCAGACTGAGCAGATAAGCAAGGTTGAACTAAAAGTCATGTCCGGGTTGGGTAACCGGCCCGGACGTGACTCAGGCAAGTGTAAATTGTGCCTTTAGAAGTATCAATAAATGAAGCTGAATCGCAGGAATCATTGCTGCGCCGTTTTTGATAAAAGGGGGGCACCATTAATATCTATGTGGGCAACCTATCGCTCGAAATGACTGAGGATGAACTGCGCAAAGAGTTCATAGCTTTCGGAGAAGTGATATCTGTAACCATCATGGACGACAGGTATATTGGCAGCGGCCAACCTAGAAGATACGGATTTGTGGAAATGACTTCAAAGTCCGAAGGTGCCACCGCAATTTGCAACCTCACTGGGACAAAACTGAGGGGCCGGGTGATTAATGTTGTTGAGGCCCTCCCTCTTTCAGGTAAAAGGGGGATAGCCTCCATTAATACTAGATGCAATAGCCGGTCTAATAGAAGAAGAGAAAGAAAATACTAAATTAGTGGAGCTACCTATTCTCCCAGAAATATAAAAAATTATTATAATGATGAAATAATCAATCAAATGGAAAAACACATAGGAGGTGCCTGAAATGGAAACAAGAAAATCAGTGGAGCAGCAGGTAGCGGCTTATAATGAAGCTAGGAGATTACTGGACGAGGCTTGGGCTCGAGCTAAAAAGGTCTACAAAGAGGCTAAGGAGCAAGCGGATATGGTCTATAAAGAGGCCAAGAAAATGGCTGTTGATAAAGAAGCTAAGAAAGCAGCCGACCAAGCTTATAAGGAAGCCGTAAAGGAAGCCCAGAAACTCCGCGACGCGATTACACAGGAAGCCCAGGCAATCTTCGTTGGTTTCTGGAAGCAAAGAGATATAGATGCCCAGGAGGCTATAGCCAAATCAAAGGAGCGTGCTGAGCAAGCGAAAATAGCCTACAAAGAAGCCAAGGAACAAGCGGATAAAGTTCATAGAGAGGCTAAAGCACAGGCCGTTGATAAAGAGGCTGAGAAAGCAGCCGACCAAGCCCATAAGGAAGCCATAAAGCAAGCCAAAAAAGACTATGACGAGGCCACAACCTAATCACAGTAGTGAATTGTAAATCCTGACGAGAGGAAACTCTTGTACGGACAAGGTGAAAAATTGAGTTCACTATTGTCCGGACAACAGTCGCCTCATCAATTATGGTTGCTCAATTTTGTTAACTAAAAATGAGAAGGTTTCCTCCAGCAGTGAATAATTATCGGTGCTTACTGACGGTGGCGAGTAGGAGACCGGCAGGCATTCTTTAAGTGTAAAGCTCATCAATACTTCTTCTTTTTTATTGAGAAACTCAAGAGTAAGGTCTTTCCGGTCGCCTTTACCTTTAGCCGTATCATCTATCCACTGCATAATCGCTTTTCTGTCTTTCAGGAAAGGACCGCGTACCGTTATATCTCCATAGTACGCCTGTCCTGGTTTGGGTAGTACGTCCGCATCTGGCCCTTCGGTGGGTTCAGCCAATGCGATATTATGCTCCCCACCAGTGATACTCCACCAGCCACCGGTTGGCGTCTTTTCACCAGCACTGATAATATCCAGCTTAAACTTACTTACCTGAGTAACATCGACAGATTTTTCGGCTCCTTTTATAGCTTGAAAAAATCCTTTGGAAAGCAATTCTTGCCGTAGTGCCTTCTCCGATGTCCCGTCATCACCGTTGCTGCCCTCGTACTCCACGCGTTCCACAACCAATTCCAGTGTTTCTCGTACCGCCGCTGAGCCAGAACGTGAATCGAGATTAATTACATCATAGCGAATCGGAAAGGCGTTGAAACCTTTGATTCTCCTGCCCGTGGGATTTCCCTTTCTGTCAAGATAGGTCAGGGTAAAATCCTGGTATTCTATTTCCCCTTCCTTAGTTTTTTCCCACCACTCTATCCAGTTTTGATTATCTTTGTGGTAGTTTCTCTCAATGGTGAAATTTTCCCATTCGGCACCATCAATTACGTAGTATTTCAGGTTAGGTGGCCAGCCATCAGGTCTAGTTCCTCCGGTAGCTTCCTTTTTCTCGAAAGTAACGCCACCTCCGGAAAAAGCGGTACAAGGTTCTGCCTTGCCTCCAATATCGACGTTGAATTTACCCCCGAAAATGATTTCATCTCGGTCATCTCCGGCCTTTACCGAAAACTTCTCAAATGCGGGAATCCCAATCCCGCTGTATCGTATCTCGGTAATGGGTTCTGGTGCCGGCTTCGGAGTCGAACATGCCGCTAGAGTCGCTAAGAGCGCCACGAACAATAATCCGCAAATGCTGACTGTAAATAACCAACCCTTTTTCATTTTGCCCTCCTGATATAATTTCCCACCCATCAACCGTACCTGCCACTACATCCCATATTTCTACTTAGCCATGGCCGCTAATAGCTTAGCCGCTCGGACAGGATTGAAAACCCCACAAGCGCAATTTTGCGTTAAGGCATTAGCCGCTTCCTCAGCGGTTTTCCTGCCCGCTCTTATTTCCTCTACCATAGCTTTGACTAGGTTTGTCGAGATTAATCCGTGGCCACACATGGTAGTGATTTCAAGGACATCATCGCCGGGTAATTTTTCTGTCTTACCCCATATCCCAAGGGAAAAATTGGCCGTATGGTGCTTCAGCCCGGCTTCTTCTAGGCACTTATCTATGTCCTCAAAGATACCGCTCACCACTACTGAAAGCCCCAAGTCTGCCTCTTTCAGATCTTTCAGAAAATCGGTCAATGCTTGGGGATTGTCAAATACGGCATGGGCATCCCCACCCTCACGCATATCGGCAATCACTTCTTCCGGCTGGTAACTATACATGTTCCCCTTCGTATCACAACCTATGTTTACCGGATTATGGCGCAGTGCAATACGCAGGAACTCTTGTTCTTTGGAAATGTAATCAGTGTCATTAACACCGACCGCGTGTTGCATCAGGATAACATAATCCTCACTCAGGTTTTCGACAGTTCCTCGACGATGTAAAGTATGCGTCATTGCTCACTCCTTTAGACATGAATCAATAGCCCGTATATCTGTTGCATTATAACAGAAAATTACCCCTTAAACACTTGTCTCATAACGGTTAAATCACACATCTTACGCCCTTGACGTGGACTTTCTGGTAAAGTACACTCTGGGATAACCACCTTTCACCGCCTAAGTTTACCGCCAAGATTGCCGGAGAAGGTTTGACAGTGGTCAGAAGGCCGTTTTTTTATGGCTGGATTATCGTCGGCGTTGCCTTTATGGGTATGGTTCTCGTCTACGGCGTAAGGCACTCCTTCTCCATATTTTTCCCTTCTATACTCGGGGAGTTTGGTTGGGCTAGAGGTAGCACGGCGATAATGCTGTCTCTGAATCTTATTATCTACGGGTTGCTGGCGCCGGTAGCCGGTGGCTTGGGTGACCGCTGGCGTCCCAGAAGGGTGACGGCGATAGGCATAATCGTTATCGGGCTAGCTACGGCAGGCTGTGCCTTCGCCCAAGAGTTGTGGCATTTCTATCTACTATTCGGTGTTCTTATCCCTATGGGGATGGCATTTTGTGGGTGGCCTATATTGGGTCCGGCTTTAGCCAATTGGTTTACTCACCGCCGTGGCTTAGCCATAGCCCTAGGTCAGATGGGCGGTGGCCTTAGTTTCACCTATGGTTTTTTTGTTGAATTTGTCATCTCCGAGGTAGGCTGGCGTTACGCCTTTACGGTAATTGCCGCGATACTAGTTGCTATTCTGCTGCCAATATATTTCCTTTTTTTCTATTATCGCCCTCAGAGTAAAGGGCTTGAGCCTTATGGCGGCATCAAAACCCCGGCAGTCCCGGAGACAAAAGAAACCGCAGTTTTAACTAAAGAATCCGTATCTCAGGGCTGGACTTTGGGCAATGCCTTGAGAACCTATCGGCTATGGTTTATCGCCATGGCTTATATGCTTTTTTGGGGTGTTGGCTGCTATCTGGCGCTGGCTCACCAGGTCAAATTCGCTCAGGATGTGGGTTACAGTAGTACGTTTGCCGCTTCTATCTTTGCCCTATTTGGTATCTTTTTGACTGCCGGTATGTTTTCCTCATCTATATCTGATTGGATTGGACGGGAAATAACCGTGTTCCTTGCCGCGGTCCTGGCAATTGGTGCTTTGGTGGCTCTTGTTTCAGTCCAGGATACCTCTGCCCCTTGGCTACTTTATATCTATGCTATCTGCTTTGGGTATGGCGCTGGCCTTTTTTCACCGGCCGTCGTCGCTGGTGCCGCAGACATATTTCACGGCAGGCACTTCGGTGCTATCGCTGGCTTTCTGCAGACTGGTATGGGGACGGGTGGTGCCGTTGGCCCCTGGCTGGGTGGTTTTATCTACGATATTTCCGGAAGTTACACTGGTGCCTTTATTTTCTGTATGGTCTGTTTTGGTTTGGCCTTTCTGGCTTTCTTTTTCGCCGCACCGAGAAAAGCAGCTGGTATCCGAAGGATGTCTTAGCTTTTTTGACCGGCGGAGGGACGTCTTCTTATGATGTTAGGTTCTTTGCTGATTAATAGAAAACCGGGTTACTTGTATTCTATCTCTGAAATTGCGTCCTGCAGCTTTGCAAAGGACTCGTATAACTCGGGTATGAGTCTCCTTATGACTGCGCTACTTAGAGCGGGATTGATTAACGCTCTTCTGATATCCTCAAGCTTGTGGAGTATCTCCTCGATTAGCGGTGAAATGCTCGTGCCCTTAATGTTTTTGGCTGTCTTGATTACCTCACGAGTCCGGTAGGTAATAGTTGTCAGGTCAAACTTTGCTTCACCTATGTTCTCAAGTATGGAATCAAAGTTGGTACTTCCTTCCTGTAAGTTATATCTGGCGAAAAATTCTTGTATCGTTCCTGCCCAGTCGGTGACATCACGTATTGCCCGGTTATGCCGCCGGCTTCTTCCGGTCAATGAATTGAACGTATTCAAAAGAACGGTTGGTTTGCCCATATTGATATTATATCAACCCACAGTCAGGCATACAATAAAATTCTTTCAAAAATGCCATAAGTTTGAAAACCGTGTCCAAAGTTCTGTCTATGGAAATTATTGGTTCACCAGAAACTGGAAATCGAAGCTAAAATGCTGGCATCGCCCTCAGCTCCCGCCGCCGCTTATCTTGGGGATTGACCACTATTTTGGTATAATCAACTTGGTTGGGAAGTCTGGCGGCAGGTTGCAATTGTATAGGTAGCTATGAACGGGATATTAGGGCTGAAACAAATTCTTATTGAGTTGCTGACCGGGGCGGCCAAGGAGGCACAACAGCGAGGTAAGCTACCCAAGGTGCCCTTGCCTGAGGTGGAGGTGGAACACCCGAGAAATCCGGAGCATGGGGACTATGCCTCAAGTTTTGCCTTGAAATTAGCTCGGGCGACTGGACTTGACCCAATGGCAATTGCCAATGATATGGCGGGGCTTATTGGGCCCAGCCTGGAGGTTGACCGTATCAGCGTGGCGCCACCAGGATTCATCAATTTTGTGGTTAAGGACGATTGGCTGACCAGCCAGGTTGAGTCAATTCTGGCTGCTGGTGACTCCTATGGAAATCTCAACCTGGGTCAGGGAAAACCGGTGCAAATAGAATTCGTTAGTGTCAATCCCACCGGACCACTTCACGTCGGGCATGGTCGTGGTGGTGTTCTGGGTAGTACTTTAGCCAAAGTGCTTACCAATGCCGGCTATGAGGTAGAGACGGAGTATTACATTAATGATGCCGGCAGCCAGATAGACGCCTTTTGTCGCTCCCTCCTTGTTCGTTATCAGCAGGGTTTGGGCATGGCTGCTGAGATGCCGGGTGACGGCTATTTGGGTGGCTATATGATTGAGCTGGCGAAAGAGATTATTGCTGAGGAGGGAGACAGGTTTCTCAGCCTGCCTGAGTCAGAAGCGGTGTGGCAATTGGGGCAACTGGGTGTGGCGAAGATGGTAAAACAAATTAAGGGCGCGCTGGAACTTTTGGGGGTGAGCTTTGACGTCTGGTTCAGTGAGAAGAGCCTTTATGATAAAGGGCAATACGAGGCGGCGATGTCACGGCTAAGCCAAGGTGGCTATATTGTGGAAAGGGAAGGGGCGACCTGGTTTGTGTCCACCGTCTTGGGCGAGGACAAGGATGATGTTATTGTTCGTGGTGATGGCTCACCTACCTATTTTGCCTCTGATATTGCCTACCACTATAACAAGTTTGTGGAGCGTAAGTTTGATAAGGTGATTGATATCTGGGGGGCTGACCATCAGGGGCATGTGCCCAGAATGAAAGCGGCCATCAGTGCCCTGGGCATAAATCCGGAGCGGCTGGAAGTGATAATTTCCCAGATGGTCACCCTGCGTCGTGGCGGTGAGCTGATTCGTGTTTCCAAACGCAGTGGCGATATGATTACCCTAAGCGAGGTAATTGAGGAGGTGGGGCGTGACGCCTGCCGTTTCTTTTTCCTCTCCCGTACCGCCGATAGTCAGATGGACTTCGACCTGGAGCTAGCCAAGAAACAATCAGAGGATAATCCGGTTTACTATGTCCAGTATGCCCATGCCCGTATCGCCAGTATTCTGCGTCTGGCTGAGCAGCGGGGAATTGACTTCAGTGATGGGGACGTCTCCCGGCTCACTTCTGAGCCGGAGTTAACTCTAATCCGGAAGGCGGTGCTCCTGCCCGAGATAGTTGAGGTAGTCGCCGCTACCCTTGAGCCGCACCACCTTACCTATTATGCTCGGGATTTGGCTACCGTCTTTCACAGCTTCTATAAGCAATGCCGTGTCGTTTCCCAGAATGAAGCCCTGACCAAAGCTCGCCTCAAGCTGGTGTCGGCAGCCAAGATTGTTCTGGCCAAGACACTTGACCTGATGGGAATGACGGTACCGGAGAAGATGTGAGCCGAAGGAAATGAGCCGAAATTTGCAGTAATGACGTAATCCCGTAGCCAGTGAGGCAATATAAGGTGTCATATGTTCTTCAGAAAGAAGTGCTCAAATTGTGGGGCTAAGAACCCTAAAGATGCCACAACCTGTACCACCTGTGGTGTACCATTTGAATTGAGGCAGACAGAGGCTCAAAAAGCCATTAAGAATTACGAGAAAGTTCTCCACGAGAAAGCCAGCCGCCCCAACCTTATGGATGCCGATGCCTGCAACACGCGGGGCAATCGCTACCTAGAGATGCATCAAGTTAGAAGAGCAATCGAGGAATACGACGAGGCCATCCGCCTCGACCCCGAGTATGCTGTTGCCTACGGCAACCGGGCTTTTGCTTACAAACGACAGGGCAATAAAGCCAAGGCCATTGCTGATTTTGAAAAGTTTATCACCCTTACTTCTGACCCCAGGTTGATACAGATAGCCAAGCAGCAGATTAAAGAACTGGCTACCAAATGATATAATCTGGACTCTACCAAGACCTTACTACTATGTTGCTAAGCATATTGACTATTAAGACGATATATGATAATAAAAGGTGGGAAGAGATGAGTCCGGTCCATGTGGTAGTAGCCAAAATAGAAAAATGTGGAGGGAGGTAGAATGGCACTAGATATATTTTTGGGAATAATAATGGTTACCGTGCCCGCCTTTGCCTTTGTGGCCTTTGTCGCCCACGTTGTCAGCAAATTATAAAAGAAGATGATGGGATGACCCAGGGGTTCCGGGTCGTATCTAAGGGTATCAGAAACGGCTAATTTATGACAGTGGCTAGTTGAACAACGGCTTGTTTATTATAGTTAACGGGTCTTTCTTTTTTCAGGCGATACAATTTGATTTAATACTTTAATTGGTGTCTGATTCCGCCATTTTACCGGGTAATCCGGGTGCCGGTCTTTCCTTCCAACGCTTTTAGCGCCGTCTCAGGGAGGGTGATAATCACCTCTCGCTCCCGCGATGGGTCTGTCTCTTCCAGGAACATGATGGCTGCCCGTATCTTTGGTTCCATGCTTCCCTTGCCGAAGTGCCCCGCTTGGAGAAGTTTTTTGGCTTCAGCTAGGCTCAGCTCCTTCAGTGCCTTCTGGTGCGGCGTGGCAAAGTCTCGATATACATATTCCACTGCGGTGAGGATGAACAGGACATCAGCATCTATTTCGATGGCAAGGCGGGCTGAGGCGTAGTCCTTATCAATTACTGCCTCAACGCCGCGCAAGTTGCGATTGTCCTCCCTCACCACCGGGATGCCGCCCCCGCCGACGGCGATGACTATCTCGCCGGCGTCCAGCATGCTCTTGATAATTCTGGCTTGCTGGATGTTGACCGGTATCGGCGAGGGGACGACGCGCCGGTAGCCACGGGCGCTGTCTTCGATGATATTCCATCCCTTCTCCTGCCGCAGTTGCGCTGCCGTGTTGACATCGTAGAAAGGGCCGATGGGTTTGGAGGGGTCTTTGAAGGCGGGGTCATTCTGGTCCACGATCACCTGAGTCACCACGGTGGTGATATTATGCGGTGCCCCCGCCTGTCTCAGATGGTTAGCCAGAGTATTCTGAATCATGTAGCCCATGTACCCTTCTGTCTGTGCGCCTAAGACATCTAAGGGCATGGGGGGCACCACGTTTTTTGCCGCCTCATCGGCGAGGAGTAGGTTGCCAACCTGCGGTCCGTTGCCGTGAGTGATAACGATACGGCTCCCCGTGCTGAGCAAACCCAGCAACTGTTCCGCCGTGCGGTCCAAATTTTCGTATTGCTCTTCGGCAGTTCCCTTCTGCTTTGCCCTGATCATGGAGTTACCACCAAGAGCAATGACAAATATTTTGGTTTTGTTTTCCTTCGGAACCATTTCTCCACTCACCTATGTTACTGCGATGGGGGTGCTCTCTTCCTGTTTCACAGGAAGAGAGCACCCTGCTTCAACGTTGACTCGCAGAGCAAAACCTTTTAATAGCGTATGGCTCGGGCCACCTCTTCCTCAGTGGGGCTTTCGAAGATCATGTCATGCTTTGGCGGGTCTTGCTTCTGAGTTAGCAGGCACACTGGCACCATCACAATGAGTGAGACAACCGGCGGAATTAATGTATCCAAACCGGCTAGATGCTCCGGAATATAAAAGATGCCAAATGCGGGATTGCCTACCGAAAAGAACAGAATCAATCGAAGGAGAGAGCCAACAATGACAGCCGCCAAAGCCCCGTAGGCATTTGCCTTTTTCCAGTATATGCCCAGTGTCAGAGGAACCAGGCAGCCGGCAAAAACCACGTCGAAAGCCAGAACCAGCATAATTCCGGGCTCAGGTTTTACGTAGGCCAGCCAAACCGAAAATGCCATTACTGGTATGAGCATGAGCCGAGCCCACCAGAGAAGCCGGCGGTCCAGAACGCGCCAGTCAATAGCTAACTCTTCAACACTGACGCCTAATTTTCGGGCTCTTCTTCGATGCAGCGGTAGTATGATGTTTCGGTGCAGTATATTCCGGCCAAATACCGCTGATACGGCCAGTGCTCCTCCGTTGGCGGTGGACAGGCCGGCACCGATAACACCCGCCATAACGAATAGTCCGATGACCAGAGGCATGGCAGTCGTTGACGCCAGCACGATAACTGACCTGGGGTCATCGACTTCGGGAAGGAACTGGAAGGCCATCAAACCAATGAACGAAGCGGCCAGTCCCAGCATTAGCGTAAATCCGGCGCCCCACAAACAGCCCCTTCGAGCTGTTTCCGGGTCCTTTGAGGCGAAGACTCTTTCCATGAAATCAAGGGCGACCACATCGCCGATGCCGAGCGCCAGGATACCCGCCCAATTCAAAAGCGCCCCATTTTCTATTGAGTATAAACCACTTAGGTCGGCGTAGCCCGGTGGAATTGCCGCGGCAAAGTAGCCCCAATCACCGCCACCAATGCTGAAAAACATCCAGAGAGCGCCTCCCACGAATGCGAGCAAAGCGGGATATAGCTGCACTATGTCTGTGGCGGCACATGAGAAAAGCCCACCGCTAAAGGTGTAGGCAAGGAGAAGGATACTCATTATGAGCAGTGCCGGGAAATACTCTAGACCAAAAATCATGTGGATTATCCAGGCGGCACCGGCCAGGTTACCCGCAACCAGGATGCAGAAACTGAAAGACATGAGCAGTCCGACAGGGACTTCTACGGCACGGCTAAACCTTCTGAAGTAGAAATCGGCCAGTGTTATCAGGTTCATCCGGTTCAGGGGCTTGGCGTACCATATGGCGACGACAACGAGGCACAAAGCCAGCCCGAGCGGGAACTGGAATCCAGCCCAGAACCCGCCGGCATACACGCCGCCGGCATTGCCCAGTGTGGCGTTGGCATCCAGTGCTTGGGCGAACAGCATAGTGCCTATCAGGAAAAGGGGCAGCCGCTTACCAGCAATGATGAAACGTCTCCCACTGCGCTGGACCATGATATACATGGATATACCAACGAGGACGTACAGTGCCACCAGGGCAATCAAGCCAATCTGATAACCGTCCATATGCGTTCTCCTTTACTTTCTTAGTTTAAGGACGATTCACCCACTTTAAAGTTTTCAAGATGCACCCCACGGAAGGGGTGCCGCATTTTACCTGGTCTCAGAGTATTCATCATTAATAACCCTTAATCTGCTTGGGGAAGTAATCCTCGCATTTGCCCTCGCGATAGACATCCAGCGTGGTGCAATGCAAGGCGCCACCAAACGGGATAACCTTTTCATACGGGATGGGTACCACCTCAAAGCCAAGCTTATCCAGCTGCTCACAGTACGCCGTCTCGTGCGCCTCCACGCAGACCGTCTTCGGGTCGATGGAGAAGGTGTTCATCGAGATCCACGACTTACCCTCATACAGCCCGGTCAGGTAGACCTTGTTCTTATGCACGTAGACCGGCCTCGCCGCCGGAATCAGCTCCCAGTCGTTTATCTTGAACAATTCCCACATCTCTGGAGTGCGCGGCGCCCAGTCTGGGTTGTAGATTGCCAGCCCGGGTCGCAGCGGTACCAGGTTCACGTCGATGTGCCACGGGTGATAGTTGTCCGGTCGGTCAGGCGAGGGGGGCCAGGGGGTGTCGAAGAGGACATGGTGCACCCGGATGCCGAGGGCGGCGAACATGCGCTTCAGCCAGTCCATACCGCCCTTGTTGGTCACGCATGAGCCCTGGTGGAAGATGTCCTTGCCAAACCGCATACCATCGGCGGCGTCCCACAGCGGCTCCTTCTCGGTCAGCTGGAACTCCCAGTTGTGCAGTCGCTGCTTCTTCTGCTCATCCGTCCAGGTATGCTCGAAGTCATAGTAGTAGTTTCTGACGTAGGACTCATCGGTGAGCACGGGCATGGGTGCGGCAAAATGAACCAACTCGGGGTCCTCTTTGAAGTAGCGCTCAAAGATCGGCCGGAGATTCATGCGCTCCCAGTAGCGGCTGCGGCGGCAGGTGGTGGCCTCAATGATGTAGTTGCCGTGAATCATGGTGATGTCGCGGGTGTTGTTGACGCCGTGGCAGTTAAGCTGCGTCCAGTACGGGTTCGAAACCGGCACATTGAGCATGAAGGGCTGAATTTCTACCCGGTCGACGATGACGCCCCGCTTTTCCAGCACCGACACGAAATAGTCCATCTGTTCGTTGGCCGCATCCACCATCTCCTGCGGGAACGGTCCCCATTGCCCCAGCGGAAACCCACCCAGCGGGAGGTCATACCACCAAGCCGGCTCCGGAGCGGGAACGTTGGTACCCTCTGGCCTGCCGATAATCACTCGCTTCAACGGGTCCCACTCGTTCCAAGAGTTTACGATCTTTGCCATTGCAATCTTCTCCTTTTAGTAGTCTCCTTTGTCTAATTCAGACGGTGCGGTAAATTCTTCCTGGTAACCACCTCCTTTCACGAGTCGTATATTAACTTTGGTCATCTCTCTTTTTAAACAAGGGCAACCACAAAGGGTGTATCGAACACCCAAATCGTAGTCGGTCCAAGATGACCGATACGAGGGGAAAACAATACACCCTTCTACCGCACCATAATTTTCGCCCCTCTCCGGAAAAGTTTTTTTATTTCATGGGAAGATGATGCGCCTTTCCAAATTTGGCTAATATTTCGCTTAAATTCGGCGTTCCGATTTCCTGAAGGTCATAGTAGACCCTAGTATTCGGTTTCCTGATGTTAATGACCCGGCTTAAGTCGATGGGTGTAGCCACCACCACCGCATCACAATCGGTCTTGTTGATGGTCGCCTCCAGGTCTTTTAATTGCTCTTCGCCGTATCCCGTTGCCGGCAGGAGCGTGCCGATATCCGGCCAGAGTTTGAAGGTTTCGGTGATGCTGCCGACGGTGTAGGGCCTGGGGTCGACCAATTCGGTGGCGCCGTACCGTTGAGCAGCAACCGTGCCGGCGCCTATTTTCATCTCGCCATGCGTCAACGTCGGGCCGTCTTCGATAGCAAGCACTCTCTTTCCCTTGATAACCTCCGGATTATCAACCCGAATCGGAGAGGCGGCATCAACGACGGTTGCCTCCGGATTTACCCTGGCAATACTATCTCGTACCTTCTGGATATTCTCCGGAATAGCCGTGTCTATCTTATTGATGACCACCACATCGGCGATTCTCAGGTTGATTTCACCGGGATAATAGGAGACTTCATGGCCGGGACGATGGGGGTCGGCAACAGTTATCATCAGGTCGGGCTTGAAGAACGGGAAGTCATTGTTTCCCCCATCCCAGACAATGACATCACAGCCTTTGGGGTCGTCTTCGGCCGCCTTTAAAATGGCCTGATAGTCCACCCCGGCGTAGATAACGTTGCCGCGTACGACGTGTGGCTCGTACTCTTCCATCTCTTCGACGGTACATTTGTGCTTCTGGAGGTCACTCAGCTCGGCAAAGCGCTGTACCTTCTGGACAACCAGGTCACCGTACGGCATGGGGTGACGGACGGCAACCACTTTCAGGCCCCTTTCCATGAGAAGCCCGATGACCCTTCTCGAAGTCTGACTTTTGCCAGAGCCGGTTCTCACCGCACAGACGGCGATAACCGGTTTCTTGCTTTTGAGCATCGTATCCTTGGGTCCGAGCAGCATATAGTTTGCCCCGGCGGCATTTACGATGGCGCCGATACCCATCACGTGCTGGTAAGAAACATCACTGTAGGAAAAGACACAATCATCAACATGCAATTCTTTTATGAGCTGCGGCAATTGCTCCTCTGCGTAGATTGGGATTCCCTCTGGATAGAGGTCACCGGCCAGCTCAGCGGGATATGGTCTCCCGGAGATGCCGGGTACCTGGTGTGAACCGGTGAAACCGACCACGTTGTACGCTTCGTTGTCCCGGAAATACATGTTGAAGTTGTGAAAGTCTCTTCCCGCAGAGCCGATAATCAGTATATTCTTCTTCCTCACCACTACTCCTCGCTCTCTGGTTTTGTATTTCCGATTTCTTAAACCGGGTTCTGTTAAGATATCAGTAACGCACCCGCCGGGTTGGGACTTACTTCCATACAGGTTTAACCCCTCTATTCCCGTATCAGAAGGACGTCAAGGCAAAAAAGACAGTGCTATTATATAAAGATGGCGATGCCATTAGGAAAAAAATAGATGACACTATTTTAGAGATTTTCTTATCTCTTGTCAAGGAAGGTCGGGGCAATTCTTTGAAAAAAGTAGGGTGTCAGAACTCGCGGTAAGGGAAGCTGGATGAGCTTTTTGAGAGCGCGTAGGTAAAACATGCCTATTCTGGACAGCATATTGTTTCCGTGATATAACTTTTATATCATGACAAGA
>JBHIDQ010000014.1:0-21076 GCA_046760155.1 Dehalococcoidales bacterium
AGATTCCCGACTGCGTTTCAGGGCCTGAATGAGGTTAGTTATCTACCTCACCCCCTTAATCCCCCTCTCCTTCAAAGGAGAGGGGGAAGAATTTTTAGAAAGAGGGACTTCGTCCCTCTTAGACACCCTCTTTTATATTTTAGAACGGGCTTTGCCCTTCCTAGATATTTTTACTCGCTTCTTTCGAATCCAATCAGTTAGTTAATGCAAGATGTCGGTCTCTGGCCTCTCTAACATACCATCTTCCAAAACTAGCCATTTCACCAGCGCGAAACTTACCAAGCATTTTCTTTGTTGCATGTAATATGAATGAAGAAGCAATGACTGAGAATAGTTTAAGTTCTTCATTGTTTCTAAGAGGGTAAAAAGCGGGATAACCTCTTTTTGTTTGTGTTAGAAATTGTGACAAATCATCTGCATGGGTAATACTAGACCAAGCCCGATAAAGAATATCATACTGCGCCCCCCAGTTTAGATGTTTGGCAAGGTCTCTTAGGTTACCAGGACCACCAAAGAGGCTATACCAATTCGGTTTTCTTTTTCTTATACTCTTTATTCTCTGATACTCATAATCGGCCAATTGATAATTTGGGTTATTAAGTAATGACTTCAGATTGTGGATTACTTGAGATAAACTTGGAAGGGATGGTAATTTCATGTATTTGCTTACACTATCTGCTGCGAAAGTAACTAGAAACTCTTTACCCTTCTGATGCGAGGGATCTAACATCTCATATTGGCTTAACCTGTTGTAAACATAACATACTAGCCAAGCAAAAGCTCTCCGCTGGTAGTCTCCTTCAAGAATGTATTCAATAGTAAGTAGTGCCTCAAATGAACTACGGAGTAGAGGAATTGCTGGAACAGCACAACTCTGAGATATGAGTACTTCAATTCCGTCTGTCATTCCTATTACATGGTAGTATGAAGCAAAGACTGGAAGTGGTTCATCAGCAGCAGCACTAACAGCAGATTCCTGACATCGGTGAAATGCATTAGTCGCATAGTTAACCTCTTCTTGCAGTAAGGGTGAAGCGATTTCTATAACTTCTTTAGCTTCTACCTTTCGTAACTCACGATATAGAAGTGACTCAAATTGTTTGGTAGGCATTACAATGATCTCCTTTTGGTCACTGAGCGAGTAATCCTTCCAGCAGTATCTGGGCTGCTTTCTTATCTAAAGGCTGATTATTGTTACCGCACTTGGGCGACTGAATACAGCTTGGACAACCGTCCTGACAGGGACACTCGGCAATGGCTCTAAGGGTAGCTTGCCATAATTCCGCTATCATGTCAAAGCCCTTCTCGGCAATACCGATGCCGCCGGGATAGGCATCATAAATAAATATCTGGGCTCGGCCGGTATCGGGGTGGAGAGGAGTCGAGACGCCACCAATATCATTGCGGTCGCACAGGGCAAACAGGGGCAAAATACCAATCGCGGCGTGCTCTACTGCATGTAGCCCTCCAGCAAAATCAAGTTGAGCTTCTTCCAGGCGAGCGACGACCTCCGGCGGCAGGTCAAACCAGAGCGCCACCGTGGGAAAACATTGTGGCGGTAAATCAAGCGGCTCTTCCCCGATTACCTCTTCGGTGAATTGCGCCTTCTTCTTGAAGCCGACTACAGTAGTGGTAACCTCTACTTCACCCAGATAGACCTTTACCTGCCCCAAGTCTTTCTCGCGACTTAGCTTCACGATGTGTAAATCTTCGATTTCCTTCGTCTGGGTATAGTAATTAGCCATCGTCGGCACCGCATAGGCAGTACGGTTAGCCAAGTCAAGCTCAGTGACCAGATAAGACTCTCCCTGATGAAGATAGATTGCTCCCGGGTGTATCTGGAAAAGAGCGACACTGGCTTCGACGGTTTCCAGCAGTGAATCGGTTGAGGTATCAACAACGGCAAAGTTCTGACCCGTGCTGGAACGGATATTAATCGCCTGAGCCGGGTAGGCAATGGCTGGGGAAAGGTACCACTTCTGATGGCGTTCCTTGAGTATACCCTGCTCCTCCAGCACCTTCCTTTCCTGAGTCAAGGCAGCGCCAAAGATTTCTTCATCCTCATTATCTAAAGGACGTTCCCAGGCAGCACATAACAGGTGGGCTCTCAAAATATAAGGATTGCTCGGGTTAACCAGCGCATTCTCAAAGTTTTTCTGGAAAAAAGAATCAGGATGACGCATAAAATACTGGTCTAGAGGATTATCCAACGCCACCAAAAAGCTCAGTGACTCATCCTGACTTCGGCCGCTCCTTCCCGCCTGCTGCCAGGTGCTGGCAATACTTCCCGGATAGCCAGCCAGCACCGTAGCGTCCAAGTCACCAATATCGATGCCCAACTCCAAAGCATTGGTCGCCACCACCCCGGTAAGCTGACCGCTAAAAAGCTCCTGCTCGATTTGCCGCCGCTCCTGTGGGAGATAACCAGCCCGGTAGGGTTTGATTTGCTCGGAACGGACTTGGCTTACTTCGACTAACCGCTGCTGTGAATAGATGTAAATAAGCTCGGTCAGGCGGCGAGTACGCGCAAAGGTCAGCGTGCGGATATTGCGGCTGACTAGCTCGGTGAACAGGTTGGTCGCTTCACTGTTGGCACTGCGCCGAACACTCTTCGCCTTGTCCAGGATTGGAGGATTCCAGAAGACAAAGTCCTTGCCACCGTGAGGCGAACCATCACTATCAACCACGGCAAAAGGCAGACCGACCAGTTCCTCGGCGTGTTCCCCCGAGTTAGCGAGCGTTGCCGAACAGCAGATGAATTGAGGTTTCGAGCCATAAAGGCAACAGAGACGGCGCAGACGTCGCAACACACCGGCCACATGGGAACCAAAAACACCACGATAGGTATGGGCTTCATCCACCACCACATACCGTAGGTGGCGTAGGAACCTTGACCAGGATTGATGGTTGGGTAGTATGCCAATATGGAGCATATCCGGATTGGTCAGGATTATCCTAGCCCGCTTCCTTATCTCAGACCGCTCCTCCCGTGGCGTATCACCATCAAAAGTAGCCAGTTCCTCGACTTGAAATAGGTCAGGAGAGAATAATTGGTGTAAACCACGTAACTGGTCCTGGGCCAGAGCTTTGGTCGGGAAGAGATACAGAGCACGGCTGGCTGATTCCGTTAACAGTGCTTCAGCGACGGCAAGGTTGTAGCACAGGGTCTTGCCACTAGCACTGGAAGTGGCCACCATCACATTTTCTCCCCGCCGCGCCTTGTCCACCGCTTCTGCCTGATGCGTATAGAGAGGTAACAAACGATGCTTACGGAGACAATTCTCAAGTTCGCCAGATAAAGGTTGGTCTAACCTAGCATAGGTTGCCTGGCGGGGTGGCATATGCTCCACATGGGCAATCTGGTCAGCGTAGGCAGGTTGAGTTTGAAGATGATGAAGGAAAGCCAAAGTATCCACTATGACTACCCCTCACCAAATCGGTAGAATCTCAATTTCATAATCGAGTATCTCTACCTCAAACCGACTATTAATGACAAAATCCACTACCTTGGACAGGACTTCGTTAGTATAGCGGTTATCATTACTCACGCAACAGATTCCAATCGTGGCCAGTTGCCAACGGTCATGGTTATCAACCTCAGCCACCGAAACATTAAACTTGTTGCGGACTCGTGTAGTAACGGATTTCAATACCTGTCGCTTACCCTTGAGCGATAAATTTTCCGGTAAGCGAAGGTTAATTTTGCAGACACCAACATTCATGACCCATCTAGCAACCGGGAAATCAGCTACTTTACTCTAATCTATCACCCCTTCTAATCGGGTGTCAAACAACCGAAAATTATACCGCTTGCCCAAGGCAGTAAACGTATGGTATTATTAAACATTACATTTTATAGCTAGTAAGAGACTGACCATTACCAAATTCCAGAGGGAAAACGCATATGCCCAAGATTTATTTTATTGATGTGACCAATCGGGATGGAGTTCAAACTGCGAAACTCGGCTTGTCTAAGCTGGAAAAGACTATGATCAACCTTTACCTGAATGAATTAGGCGTTTTTCAGTCCGAGTTTGGCTTTCCCACGACCAAGCACGAAACCCTCTACCTGCAGGCTAACCTAGAATTAGCCGAGATGGGAGTCCTAAAACCTATCCGCTTAGAAGGATGGCTAAGAGCCATTGTCAGTGACGTCGAGACCGCGTTTAAGTTGGTGCCTGACATCAAGCATCTCAACCTCTCGATATCGACATCAACCCAGATGATTGACGGCAAGTTCCAAGGGAGAAAAAAACAGGATGACATCATAAATGAAATGGCGCAGGCAGTTGATACCGCCAGGACTTTTGGTGCTGAAACTATCGGGGTCAATGCGGAAGATGCCTCCCGGACTGACTTGGATTTCTTAATCAAATTCGGACTGGCAGCTAAAGAACACGGTGCTGATAGACTGAGATACTGTGACACCCTTGGTTATGATAACCCTTTCACCATCTATGAAACCACTAAGGCGCTGGCGGAAAATACTGGTATGGCTCTTGAGATTCACTGCCATGGTGACCTAGGGATGGCAGTGGCCAATTCGCTGGCTGGAGCTAAAGGAGCTATCGATGGCGGACAGGATGCTTACATCAATACCACCGTTAATGGTCTCGGGGAAAGGGCGGGAAATGCTGACCTGTTGGCTACTGTTCTGGCAGTTACCAAATCAAAGAGATTTGCCGAAAAATACACGCCAGGTAACCCAATCAATTTGTCAAAGGCCTACAAGATAGCCAAATTTGCCGAATATGCCTTTGGCGTTGATATTCCAATCAACCAGCCCGGTGTCGGGGCGAATGCCTTTGCCCACTCTTCCGGTATCCATGCTGACGGTGTGTTAAAGGACCCGGAAAACTACGAGCTGTATGGCTACGAGGAATTGGGTAGGGGTGACCCGGTAAAGGTAGAAACGGGAAGAGAGATTATCGCCGGGCAATACAGCGGGATATCTGGCTTCAGCCATGTCATGGGGAAGATGGACGTTTCCTTCGCCAGCAGAGAAAAAGCCAGCGAGATTCTGGAGTTGGTCAGGTACGCTAACGTCGAAGCGCAGAAACCGCTGGTTGAGGATGAACTATTATTTATCGCCAAGTATCCCAATATTGCGAAGAAGCTTTTGACCCTCACGCCGCTCGAATAGTCATGCCGCAGATATTAACCAAGAGGCTGTTTTAGGAAGCAGCCTCTTTTCATTAGATAATTAATATGATTATTATAATATTGAATAGATTAAACCACAGGCGTTAAAATGGCTTAGGTGAGACGGCTTAAACCAAGGAGCAAATATGGCGACTAAAGAATTAGTCAGACTGGCTGATGTCTGGGTGCATCACGATGGTGTCCCGATACTGGAAGGAATAAACTTATCCGTCAAATCTAATGACTTCCTCGGTATCATCGGCCCTAATGGCGGCGGCAAGTCTACACTACTTAAGGTTATCCTGGGGCTGATCAAGCCAAGCCGTGGTAAAGTCTCAGTGATGGGGCAAACACCCGAGAAGGGGCGAAAATTCATCGGCTATATCTCTCAATTTAACCTGTTTGACCGTGATTTCCCGATAAGCGTTTTTGAGGTGGTACTTATGGGGCGCTATAGTAAAACGGGCTTGTTCCACCACTATAGCGAGGAAGATAAAAGGACCGCCATTGAAGCTCTTAAAACCGTGGAGATGCTAGATTACAAAGACCGGCAGATAGGCAAACTTTCCGGCGGGGAACAGCAGAGAGTCTTTATCGCCCGAGCCCTGGTTACCAATCCAAAACTGCTGCTTCTCGATGAACCTACGGCTAGCATCGACCCGAACATGCAAGCCGAATTCTATGAACTCCTAGATAGACTAAAAGAAAGACTGGCAATCGTCCTGGTTTCCCACGATATCAGTGCGGTTTCCATCTATGTGAACGAAATTGCCTGCCTTAACCACCAACTGTTCTACCATGGCTCAAAAGAGATATCCGCTGAGGAACTGGAGAAGTCCTACCACTGTCCAATACAGCTTATCGCTCATGGCACTGTCCCCCACCGCGTACTAAAGGAGCATTAAAAATGCTAGAGGTGCTCCAGTATCAATTCATGCAGCATGCGCTGATTGCTGGTCTGCTGGCAGCGGTAGCCTGCGGCATTGTTGGTGTCTATGTGGTAGTAAAGAAAGTCGTTTTTATCAGCGGTGGCATTGCTCACGCCTCCTTCGGTGGTATCGGTTTGGGCTACCTCATCGGCATAAACCCAGTATTAGGCGCCATGTTTTTCACCATTGCTTCAGCGCTGGGTATCGGCCTGGTGACCCGGCGAACTAGACTTCCGGAAGACACTGCCATCGGCATCCTGTGGGCAATGGGGATGGCATTAGGCATAATCTTTATTGGCCTGGCTCCGGGGTATGCCCCAGACCTCTTTAGCTACCTCTTCGGCAACATTCTGACCGTACCTGCCTTCGATTTAATGCTGATGCTGATTTTGGATGTCATCATAATTACACTGGTCTTTCTGCTCTACAAAGAGTTCTTATTTCTTTCTTTTGACGAAGAATTCAGCACTGTGGCTGGAGTGCCCACCGAGCGTCTCTATCTCCTGCTACTGTGTCTGGTGGCACTTACCATAGTCGTATTGATAAGGGTTGTCGGCATCATTTTAGTCATCGCGCTGCTCACCATTCCCGCGGCACTAGCCAGACAATTTACCTATAACCTCAAGAAAATGATGCTCCTGGCTATCCTGGTCGGGGCTGTTTTTACCTTCAGCGGCCTGTGGCTCTCCTATCTACTTGATCTGGCCTCCGGGGCGACAATTATTCTGGTCAGCGGCACAGTGCTCTTCGCCTCCTTTGGCATTGCCAAGCTGCGTAATAGAACCAAACATAAGGTTGCCCCTACAGGACAGATAACCTATAATCATTCAGAGTAAAATAATAATGAAACTTTCCGTTCAATTAGCCCCGAATCACAAGACTGGTTTACTACTGGCCAATCCGGTGATGACCGCCGCCGGGACTTTTGGCTATGGCACCGAATATAGCCATCTGTTTGACATTCAAAAGTTAGGGGCTATCATCTGCAAGGGAACTACGTTGGAACCTAGAGAGGGAAATCTTCAACCACGACTAGCCGAAACTGCTTCCGGACTGCTCAACTCAATTGGCTTTCAGAATATCGGTGTGAAAGCCTTAATCAAGGAAAAGGCACCCATTTGGGCAAGCTGGCGGGTGCCAGTCATTGTCAATATTGCTGGTGACACGGTTGATGATTATGCCCAACTGGCTCACGAATTGGATGGAGTAGCCGGAATTAGCGGCCTTGAAGTCAACATCAGCTGCCCCAACATTAAGGCGGGGGATGCTGCCTTTGGCGCCAACCCTGAGTCAGCTGCCAAGGTAACCGCCGCCGTCAAAGCGGCTACTTCCCTGCCGATACTGGTGAAGTTGACCCCAAACACGGGTGAAATAGCTAAGATAGCAGTAGCGGTGGCTGAAGCTGGCGCCGATGCCATATCCTTAATCAATACCGTGAGGAGCATGGTGATTGATATCACGACGCGCCAACCCCTGCTGGGCAATAAGACCGGGGGTCTGTCTGGGCCAGCGATAAAGCCAATCGCGCTGGCTATGGTATATGAGGTAGCTGGCGCGGTGGACTTACCCATCATTGGCTGTGGTGGAATCACTACTGGCACTGATGCCATCGAGTTTATCATGGCGGGAGCCAGTGCCATTCAGGTAGGCACCGCTAGTTTTGCCAATCCCCGCGCCTCGCTTGATGTTCTGGAAGGAATAGAAGAATTTATGAGAAAAGAGGGAATAGATAATCTAACTGAGCTTATCGGTGCTGCCCGGCGCTAAAAACTGGTTTCCTCTTTAATAGAGTTCAAGGTCTCCGCCTCTCTGACCCGCATCTGACGTTCTGGCTCAGGCTCCTCGTGGTCATATCCCAAAAGATGAAGCACACCGTGAATAATGAGTATGGCAATTTCTTTTTTCAGGGAATGCTGGCGCTCTTTGGCCTGGAGCACTGCCTGAGGGTAGGAAATAATGACTTCGCCAAGATGGAGCACTCCGTCAGGAGGTGACACGAATGCATCTCCCGCCGATGTCATATAAAAGGCTAACACATCAGTGGGTCTATCTTCACCCCGATAACTCCGATTTAACTCCCGTACTCTTTTCTGACTGGTAATCACCAAGCCGAGTTCGGCATTAGAGCTAACACCCTGAGCAATGAGAACCCGTTCTGCCACACTTTGCAGCCAGTTTGCCTCAGGGCATTCCGCAAAGTCGCCATCAATGATAACATTAATCTCCATCGCCATTCTGTGCCAACCATCATAGCACAGCCAAGTATAGCCAGCAAACGTGATGACAAAATTATTGAGCGAGATGAATTGTTGTGCTATAGTAAATATATGTAAAAATAATATTACAGGACTCTGGAGGGATCGCATAGTGGTCTAGTGCGGGCGCCTGCTAAGCGCTTACCCTGAGAAATCGGGGTCGTGGGTTCAAATCCCACTCCCTCCGCCAGATAAAGTGACATATACCCCTGAAAAGGGGTATATTACTATTACTTCTAAAGAATGGAGAAAAATGTCTCAGTATTATATCTGGACCATAGGCTGCCAGATGAACAAGGCGGAATCAGAGCGGCTGGGTAGTGTCTTTGAACAGCTTGGATACCAGGCGACGAATACTGCCGAAGAAGCCGATATCATTGTGCTCAATAGCTGCGTGGTGCGCCAGAGTGCCGAAAACCGGGTTATCAATAAAATTAATTCACTTAAGTCACTGAGAAAGGTACATTCAAGCAAAACGCTGGCAGTTACCGGCTGTTTGGTAAATTCTGAAGTTGACCAACTGAAAAAGGACTTCCCCTACGTTGACTACTTTTTCAAGCCGGGAGACTACCCTCCGTGGTTAGAAAAACCCGAACCATCAGTGTTACCCCAACACCCTTCCCCCAGCACCTTTGTACCCATCATACAGGGCTGCAATAACTTCTGCGCCTATTGCATTGTCCCCTACCGCCGCGGCCGAGAAAGAAGCCGACCCGTGTTGGAAATAGTTTGCGAAGTCAGAGAACTGGTAAAGCGTGGGGTAAAAGAGGTCACCCTGCTGGGGCAAAATGTGGATTCTTACGGGCATGACCTGCCGGACAAACCCGACTTGGCTGACTTGCTCGGTGAGCTAAATGCCATAGGTGGACTAGTGCGGATACGCTTCCTGACCAATCATCCAAAAGACATGAGCATCAAACTTATTGAGGCAATAGCCGACTTAGACAAAGTCTGCGAGCAGATAAGTCTCCCGGTTCAGTCAGGCAGCAATGACATTCTCAAGGCAATGCGGCGGGGCTACACAGTAGAGCAATACCGGCAGCTCGTTATGATGATCCGGAATAAAATACCTGAGGTAGCCCTGAGCACCGACGTCATCGTTGGCTTTCCCTCCGAGACTGAGTCGCAGTTTCAGCAAACGGTTAACCTGCTCGCTGAGTTAAGATTTGACACCGTCCACGTTGCTGCCTACTCAACGAGGTCGGGAACCATCGCCGCCCGAGAATTTGAGGACAATATCCCACTCGTGAAGAAAAAGGAGCGCTTGAATGTCATTGAGCAACTCCAGGAGGGAATTGCCACTGAAATCAATGCTCAGTTATTCAGCAGGACGGTTGAAATTCTGGTAGAAGGAAGGGTCAAAGACAAGTGGCAGGGCCGCACCCGCTCTGGCAAACTGGTATTCTTCACCGACAGCCATGATTGCTTGGGGCAACTGATGAATATCAGCATCTCGGAAACGAGCCCCTGGTCACTGCAGGGTAAGCTTATTAAACTGAAATAAGGAGGCGAAATGTTAAATTTGGGGTTAATGGTAGGATGGCTTATTACTCTGCTAGTATTTCTCGGTGGTTGTGCTCCACCACCCGAAGGAGAGGAACGAGGCTTCAACTGGTCGATAATCATCTTTCTGCTGTTGATTTTTGGTGTGTTCTATTTTCTCATTATTCGACCACAGCGCCGGCGACAGAAACAACACGATGAACTGATGCAGGAACTGAAAAGAGGTGACAAAGTAATCACCACCGGTGGAATTTACGGAGTGGTGGAAAGCATCAGCGATGATAGCGTCGTTCTGAGAATAGAATCGGGAGCGACCATCAGGATAGCCAGAGGCAGTGTCGCTGGTCAGCGAGAGAAATAAGCTTATTTCTCCGTCTTATGCTGGCGATTTAAAGACTGAAGCCACAGGGTAATCAAATGGCTTACTATGATTATATTATCGTTGGTAGTGGTATTGCCGGATTATATACCGCTCTTTTGGCTAAAGAACAGGGCAGCGTGCTGGTCATCACCAAAGGCAATATTGACGACTGCAACAGCAAACATGCCCAGGGAGGTATTGCTGCCGCTATTGGCAGGAATGATTCCCCCGAACTTCACTTCAAGGATACCATTGTCGCCAGCGATGGCCTGTGCGATAAAGAGGCAGTGCGTATCTTAGTCAATGAAGCTCCCGCCCGCATCGCCGAACTGGTCAACTTCGGGGTGCCCTTTGACACCCTTGACGGAGAGATTGCCCTGACTCTAGAGGCAGCGCACAGTGTCCCCCGTATTTTGCACGCTGGTGGTGATGCTACTGGCGAACACATTGAAGTCACCCTCAGCAAACGGGTACGCGCCGCTAAAATCCAGGTGCTTGAAGATAGCCAAGCCACGGAAATTCTGGTGGAAAAGGGAACCGTTGGTGGTATAAAAGCCCTTGACTGCCGCACCGGCTCGATTGAAGAATTTGAGTGTCGGCACCTGATTCTAGCTACCGGTGGTGCTGGACAGCTTTTCAAATTCAATACTAACTCTGACATCGCCACTGGTGATGGCATCGCCCTTGCCTTTAAGGTCGGGGCAGAAATTATGGATATGGAGTTTTTCCAGTTTCACCCCACTGCCTTACACCTGCCCGGGGTAACTCCCTTCCTCATCTCGGAAGCAGTCAGGGGTGAGGGGGGTATATTACGCAATGTCGATGGCCACCGTTTCATGCCCGATTACAGTCCACAGGGTGACCTGGCACCACGAGACATCGTCGCGCGCAGCATACTATACGAGATGAAAAAAACCGGCTCAGATAGAGTTTTCATCGATGTTACCCACCTACGCCCCTATATTATTACCACCCGCTTCCCCCACATTTACCGTTTCTGCCTGGATCACGGCTTAGACATCACCAAAGAACTGGTACCGGTAGCGCCGGCTGCCCACTATATGATGGGCGGTATCAAAACCAATACTTGGGGAGAAACCAGTATTGCAGGATTGTTCGCCACCGGTGAAACTGCCTGCACCGGAGTGCACGGAGCAAATCGGCTCGCCTCAAACTCAATGCTGGAAGTGGTCGTGTTCAGTAAGCGAATCATGGAAAAAACCAAAAAGGAAACGAAAGCAGGAGTATCTAATGTTACCAGAGGCACGGAGGTACACCAGGTATTAAGCCAGAGACAGACTCCAAAGTCAGTACCAGCGCCCAGTTTTGCCGCCTTACAAAAACTCCTCTGGGATAAAGTCGGCGTCATCCGTGACCGGGAAAGTCTGACCCAGGCGGCTGATATTCTAGCTGCCTGGCAAAAATCCCTACCCCCACCTACTGACCGCCCCTCCCACGAATTGCATAATCTGGTGCTGACTGGACGAATGGTAACCGAAGCAGCCCTTCTCCGAGAAGAGAGCCGTGGGGCTCATTTTCGCTCCGATTTTCCCCAGAGCTCCCCCCAATGGCAACGTCACATTGTCTTCACCGCAAAATAATTTAAGGGGATGAGGTAGATGAATAAAGTGCCATCACCTGAAGAACAAATTGATAACATTATCGACCTTGCCCTGGCAGAAGATTTAGGTCACGGTGATATCACCAGCGATATGTTAATCCCGCCCGACTTGCAGGGCAAAGCGTCCGTAATAATTAAAGAAAGAGGCATATTGGCCGGTGTTGAAGCAGCCAAGAAGGTTTTCCTCCGCGTTGACCCGTTACTCAAGGTAGAAATAGTGATTAAAGACGGCACTAAAGTTCGACCTGGAGACAGGATAGCCACCATTTCTGGTAAGGTGATCAGCATTCTCAAAGCCGAGCGAACCGCCCTTAATTTTCTGCAAAGACTAAGTGGCATTGCCTCGCAGACAGCCAAATATGTCGCCAAAACCCGTGACCTAGCAGTTGATATCACCGATACCCGCAAAACTACCCCCGGTCTAAGATGGCTAGAAAAGTTTGCCGTGCGCATGGGCGGTGGCAAAAATCACCGTCTCCATCTGGGTGACGGTATCCTAATCAAAGACAACCATCTAGCGGCACTCTATGCACTGGGCATGAGCCTGAAGGATATTGTTACCAAGGCCAAACGGGACGCCCCCCAGGGGATGAAAGTTGAGGTCGAAGTTAATTCTGCCCAAGAAGCCAGAGAGGCTGCTGAGGCTGGAGCTGATATCATTATGCTGGATAACATGAGTCCTGAAGAAATGCAACATGTATTGAGCTTACTGCCGAGTCAGGTTAAAGTGGAAGCCTCAGGAGGAATTACACTGGCCAATGTCCGCCAAGCGGCTACTGCTGGAGTTCATCTCATCTCCATCGGTGCCCTTACTCACTCTCCCAAAGCTCTGGACATCAGCCTTGAGCTTGACCCAGAGACCCTTAAAGTCCCTTAAGCCAACCTGGTTTCCACGCCCGACAAAGATAATTTTCCAGACCGTCTTCAATTCTAATATCAATAAACCCGGCTTCTGCCAGCATTACTTGCATTTCTTCCTCATCAGGAATGAGGTCATTGGCCACCTCAAGAATGCCGTTGTGAAACCCATTGATATTGACCCGGCTTGAGGTGTGACAGATAAACAGGTAACCACCACTTTTAGTTACCCGATTAATTTCGGCGAGGGCTCTTAGTTTATGCTGAAAGTGAGGAAAGCTGGAATAGCAGACGACACTATCGAAAGTTTCATCGGGGAGAGGGATATTAGCCACATCAGCATTAAGGTAAGCAACTTCGCCATGAAAACTTTTATCCTTGGCTTTTCGGAGCATTCCTTCCGCAAAATCGAGGGCAATTATTTTCCCGTTGCTACCAATCTTACTTAAGAGAAAGGGGATGAATACCCCGGTACCTGTGCCGACATCGAGAACTATAGAGCCAAGTCTAATCTCCAGGCGTCCCGCCATCAGCTCAAGTTTGGCTTCGTCCTTTTCGACAGCGGTCTCATCCCAGATCGCCGCCCGCTGATTAAAATAGGTTCTAATCATGCCTTAACCTCCGAGAGCGGTTTTCTCTGCCAGCCTTTCACCCTCCTCTTGGGCGAGAAGATAGCGGCGATCATGAAGATTAGCGAAGAGGTAACGATGATGGTAGCACCACTGGGAATGTCAAAGAGATAGGACATAAGCAGGCCCATCCAGCCTGAGAGAACACCAAAGCTCGCTGAGAGCAGGAACATCCGTTTCATGCTGTAGGTAAGCTGATAAGCCGCAGCGGCTGGATTCAGAATCAGGCTGAAGATGAGAATTCCGCCAATAGACCGCAGGGTAGCGGTTATGGTGGCACCAGTCAAGAACAGTATGCCATACAAAATCAGCGTTGCCGGAATACCCACGGAAAGTGCCATGTCACGCTGGAAAACGGTCGCCTGAATTTCTTTGTAGAAAACAAAAACCAGTCCCACTACCACAACCGCCACTATGCCCAAAAATATGATATCGCCTCTGGTATTGGTGAGAATACTGCCCCAGAGCAACTCGAGGGCTCCCGATTTGGTGCCGGGCATCAAACCCATGAAGAGAAAAGCCAGCCCGAGCATGAGAGAAAAGATGACTCCTACCGAGGTTTCAGGGCTGAGTTGTCCCCGGTCAGCCAGCGGACCAACAATCGCGGCGGCAAGAAGGCTGAAAACAAAAGCACCAACCAGTGGGTTAAAGCCCAACCACAATCCAAGCAGTGCGCCAGCAAAGGCAGCATGCGCCATGCACACTCCAATAAAGGGCATGTGCATTAGCACCACAAAGACACCGATGGTAGCACAAGCAATACCCCCCAGAAAAGCAGTAAGGATGGCATTCTGCATAAACTGGTATTCAAAGATAGACAAATCCAAAGTCGCGACTCCTTAACCTCAAACTAAAATATTCTCTCCACGCTTCTTTTTCACTTCCGAAATGGGCATATCATATAACCGACTGAGATTATCATCGGTCAGTAATTCACTGGGAGAACCTTCACCCCAGATTAACCCTTCTTTCATCAGGACGACGCGGTCGCAGGCGACAGGTAGACAACTCAGGTCATGGGTGACAAATAAGGTGGTGAGGTGGCGCGAATCATGAATTTGTTTCACCAGTTCCAGAATATCCGTTTGCGCTTTCCAGTCCAGTGAAGCGATTGGTTCGTCAAGGAGGAATAATTCCGGTTCCTGTGCCAGACAGCGGGCGATGGCTACTCTCTGCTGCTCACCCCCAGAGAGGTGACCAATGGGCCGCCGGGCAAGGTGGCTCATCCCCACCAGTGCCAACATCTCGTCCACCACTTCCCAGTCGTGCCTGCCCGGTCTTCTCAACAAACCTAAAAGCCCATATCGGCCTATCATTACCACCTCACGAACATTCATTGGCATGCGTGGGGCGATATTCTGCACCTGGGCGACATAGCCAACTTTCTTTCTCAGGGAATGGCCATTACCTGCCGTGAGATAATGCCCCAGCACCCATACCCTGCCACTGCGTAACTTGCCCAGTCCGTTAATGATGGTAAGCAGCGTGGTCTTTCCGGCACCATTGGGACCGATGATGCCGACAAACTCCCCGAACCCTACCTTAAGAGATACGTCCCGCAGGGCGACATTTTCCCTATAGGAAACAACGGCATTTTCAATATTGATTACTTTTTCGCCCATCTTCCTCTTTTCTCTCCACTACTGAGCTATTGCCTCCAGCAGCAACTCCACATTCTTGTCAATGGCTTTCTCCCAGGTCTCGGTGTTCTCCAACCCACCAGGGAAATTGGAAAGTATTACCCTTTGGCAACCAAGTTCTTCAGCTATCCCTGCCCCAGCATCTTTCCCACTGTGCAGGTTATCGATAATCAGGGTTACCTTTGCCTCCCTACCCTTGTCCACTAAATCTTTGACCACTTTCGGAGTAAGCGAATCAGGGTCACCATAGGTGCCAACGACGTTGAGACCAATCCATTTCAGAAAGCCAGCCTGCCAGAAAGCAGACAGCACATTTACCTCAGAGAGGTTCACCTCGGCAAGCTTGGCTTTTATCTCGGCCTCTTTAGCCATAATCGTGTTCTTGTACTCTGCCGCTGACTTCTGATAAGCGGAACTGTTCTTACTATCCACTTGGCTCAAGGCAGCAGCCACCTTATTTGTTGCCTCTAGCTGTACCGGGGGTGTCATCCAGTTGCCCTTGATGTCAATCCTGACTACGGTGAGGTCGGGGTTATTAGCTGAGGCGATTAGCTGCTCAGCAAAAGTCTCCCCAGGCCAGCCATGCAGGAGAAAGAGGTCAGCATCAGCCAACTTCTGAATATCGTGGGGCTTAGCATCAAAGTCCCCCGGGTGTTGCGCTGGCGGAACAATGTTGACCACATCAACCCGGTCACCCCCCACTCGCTCCACAATATAAGTTAGCAGGGAAGTACTGGTGACCACCTTTAACTTTGCCGTATCTTCTGCCGCGCAACCGCCCGGAAGTGAAGCAAAGGCAAAACTCAAGACCAGGATTGCGGTGATAAGAAAAGTCCTTTTTCTCCGGTACATAGATTACCCCTTTAATACATGTCCTTTATTTTCGAAGCGATTTAATGCATTTGCAATTAATCGCAATAACCGGGTAAAAAAATTATTGACTGCAATCAGTGCAACGTCCAAAAATAGCCAGGTGCCTCAAATCAGCACTAAATTTATATTCGCGCAGCAACTGGCTCCGTAGAGAAGATAGCATTGACTCATCCAGGTCAATTATCGCTCCGCACTCCTGACAGACCAGGTGATGGTGGTGTCCCTTGTCGACGGGGTGATATCTCACCCGGCCTCCTCCGAGGTCAGTCTCCGTCACCAGGCCCAGTCGTTTCAGCAGGTCCAGAGTGCGATAAACGGTTGAGATGTTAACGTAAGGATATTTAGCCACTACCTGAGCATAAATTTCTTCGGCACTAATGTGATGGTCACTACTAGCAATTGCTGACAAAACCAGCATTCGCTGCGGCGTCAGGCGATACCCCTGCTCATTTAATTGGTTAATTAGATCTCTTTCTTGCTGCACTTAGCCCTCGACTAACTTAAGAAGCAGGCAAAAGTATAGCAGAACCAAAAAATTTATGCAAGCTTTTGCAATTAAGATTAATTTCTTTTGCAGCTTTTTTCAAAACTTTTCACTGCTATCCAGCATTAAAGTCACCGGGCCGTCGTTATGGATTTCCACCTGCATATACGCCTGAAAGCGTCCGGTGGCCACCTTTAAGCCGGTGGCTCGTGTCTGCTCCACAAAGTACTGAAATAACTCTTCGGCTTGAGCGGGTGCTGCCGCCTCAGTAAAACTGGGACGGCGTCCCTTCTTGGTATCAGCCAAAAGAGTAAACTGGCTCACCAGCAGTAACTCGGCCTTAATATCCAGAGCCGAAAGGTTAAACTTACCTTCTTCATCAGCAAAAATGCGCAGGTTGACAATTTTTTGTGCCAAATACTGCGCATCCTTTTCCGTATCCCCACCGGCAACACCGAGAAAAACTACTAGCCCCTTACCTATCCTACCGACTTCTTCATTATCAATGCTTACCGAGGCTCGAGTAACTCGTTGCAGTAGTGCTTTCATGACACTACTTTCCTTTCTCTTCCCTTTTTCCCTTACTGGGCAATTCCTCCTTACTCTTCTCAGGCTCTTTACTCTCTTCAGGATTTTTACCCTTACGGCTGTCAGTAATATAGAAGCCACTGCCTTTAAAAATAACCGGAATCGAGTGAATGACACGCCGAGCTTTCCCCCGGCATTCCGGGCACATCGCTACTGGCTCTTCATCAAAACTCTGCTTTCTTTCAAAACGTCTCTGACATACACCACACTCATACTCATAAGTAGGCACTACTTCACCTCAAACAAATTTTTCAAAATATTTTACCGTATTAGCTCAGCTTCAGGCAAATTATGAGTACGACTAGTTAGTAACCGCGATTTTGCAAAACCTCAATGCTCCGCTAGACTTATCATCAAAAAAGAGGTAAAATTAAATAAATGAACGTTCAATGGAAGTAAATAATATGTATTCAGCAGTTATTTGCTTATTATTAGGGAAAAGAAGCACTGTGCCTGATTAAGCCAGTGCTTCTTAGGTTAAGGAGGGAGAATTGATGCAGTCTAGTTTAATTGGCAAGATTGAAAAAGCCAAGCGCTATGCCCAAGAGACCGACCGGGTTACCTTCTCCGAACTCTCCGTAAAATTCCGTGGTGAGAATGATAACTACAATACCAGCTACAAAGATGGCAAGTGGTATTGTTCCTGCCACTTCTTCTCCAGTTGGGGACTCTGCAGCCATACCATGGCACTACAGAAAATCCTGGGCGATATGCTCCCTTCAGAGGCCCAGACCACGCAATTTGATATTAGCCGGTAACTACCGCCAGCTGGCTTGCCTATTCCTATGGCCGATCACCATCCAGCCTCGGGGAGAATGTGGTGAATTTCATCGAAAAACTGACAAAAGCAACACAAAAAAATAAGAGTTTACTCTGTGTTGGGCTTGACCCTGACCCAGAGCAAATGCCTGATGGAGTGAGTGTTCTTGAATTTAACCAAGCAATTATTGAGGCTACGGCTGACCTAGTATGTGCCTATAAACTCAACTTTGCCTTCTACGAAGTTCTAGGCGATGAAGGACTTGATGTCCTGAAACGCACAACTAGATGCATTCCCGATGATATAGCAGTAATTGGTGACGCCAAGCGGGGCGACATCGGTAATACGGCCAAAGCCTATGCCAAAGCTATCTTTACTAACTTTAATTTTGATGCCACGACGGTGAATCCTTACCTTGGCTTTGACTCGATAGAGCCCTTTATCCAGTATCATGACCGGGGGGTGTTCATTCTGTGCCGGACCTCAAATGCTGGTGCCATTGATTTTCAAGGCCTCTGCGCTAAAATAGAAGATGGCAGCAATCGTCCCCTATTTGAGATAGTCGCCCTCAAAGCCAGTCAGTGGAATGTACACGGCAACATTGGACTAGTTGTTGGTGCTACCTATCCCGAAGAATTAAGACTTATTCGAAGCAACCACCCCGATATGCCACTCTTGATACCGGGTATTGGTGCTCAGGGCGGTGACCTAGCCTTAACCGTCCGCCACGGGGTTGACAGCAAAGGAGAGAAGGCAATTATTAACTCCTCCCGTCAAATTATCTATGCCTCAAGAGGAAAAGATTTTGCCCAAGCTGCCCGCCGTGCCGCCGCTGAGCTAAGAGACCAGATTAATTCCCATCGAGCTACGTTTACTTCTTAGCCAGATATTAGCGCTTCGAGGCAAAAAGTATGGTCACAGAAATAAAATTGGGTGATGTCGTCCGCCTTAAGAAGAAACACCCCTGCGGCAGTTACGAATGGCAGGTAGTCCGACTCGGCGCTGATATCGGGATTAAATGCCTTAAATGTCAACACCGTGTCCTCCTGGAGAGGAGCGTCTTTGAACGCAGAGTAAAACAATTTATCTCCCGGGGTGAATAAATGACACGCCGCATTATGCATATCGATTTAGATGCTTTCTTTGTCTCCGTGGAGCAGGTACTGAACCCCGAACTGAAAGGCAAAGCGGTGGTGGTCGGTGGTAAGCCTGACCGAAGAGGTGTCGTGGCTGCCGCCTCCTACGAAGCCCGTGCTTTTGGGGTACATTCGGCGATGCCACTGGCTACTGCCAGCCGTCTTTGCCCCCAAGCCATCTTCATCGAAGGTAACTTTGCCAAATATCGCGATGCCTCACAAAAATTTATGGCGATTCTGGCTGATTTTTCCCCCTACCTTGAGCCACTGGGCATCGATGAAGCCTATCTTGACGCCACCGGTTTTGAGTCTATCCATGGCTCAATCCACCAAATGGCGGTCAAGATAAGACAACGGATTAAAGATGAACTGGGTCTTTGTGCTTCAATAGGCATCGCCAGCAGTAAGGTGGTCGCCAAGATTGCCTCGGACTTAGCCAAGCCGGATGGCCTACTGGAAGTTCCAGTGGGAAAGGAGCGTTCGTTTCTAAAACCTTTACCAATAGCCAAGTTGCCCGGAATTGGCAAAAAGAGTGAGCGAATATTAAAAGGTTTGGGTGTTAGTACCATTGGGCAACTGGCTGCCCTGTCCTTAGATATGCTGAAAAGCCACTTTGGTGCTTGGGGTAAGTCAATCCATGACCACGCCAATGGCATTGGTGATGACAAAGTGGAGCCTCCCGCCGCAGCTAAATCCACCAGCCGGGAAACCACCTTTGCCCAAGACACCAGAGACTCCTCGTTTCTGAAGGCAACGCTACGTTATCTCAGTGAGCGGGTGGGCAGTGATTTACGACAGAAAGGGAAGCTAGCGCGGTGCGTAACCCTGAAGCTGAGATATGCTGATTTCAGCACGATTACCCGTCAGCAAACCCTTGCCCAGGCCAGTGATACTGACCAGACCATATTCACCACCGGACTAAGGCTACTTAAGAATGAGTTGTCTCGGGAAAAGCGGGCGATTCGCCTTATTGGCATCGGGGTATCAAATCTGGTGGAAACCGGTCAGCAACTGGATATGCTTGACTCATCTGCCCAAAGGCTAGAAAAACTAAACATCGCGATTGACCGCATCCGCCAAAAATACGGTTTTGCCGCCATACAAACCGGAGGAACACTACGGCTGAAAGATATCTTCCCGGAAACTGAGGGGGGCTATACTCTACATACGCCGAGTTTATCAAGGTAGAGGGGGCTAGTGAAGTTAGGGTAAAATTGATCCAAAATAGTATTGACAAATACCTTAACATTTGCTATTCTATATATGGCAGCTGAAATCAGCTTTATCGCTGACGTAGGCGGCCCCCTCAGCCCTCGTAAGAGGGCTTTTCTTATGGGTAAATGACGAATCCGTAGTTATCTTTTCTCGAAGCCTCCAACATATACCTTGGCTTAATTCTTTTATAAAGTTTATGTATCCCGTATTCTACATGCCCAGGGG
This sequence comes from Dehalococcoidales bacterium, assembly GCA_046760155.1. GTDB lineage: Bacteria > Chloroflexota > Dehalococcoidia > Dehalococcoidales > RBG-16-60-22 > JBHIDQ01. The sequence goes on from JBHIDQ010000014.1 coordinate 20,220, forward strand.
TATGATCATGCCGCAGCCGTGCTAAGTATGCACTCATATCCGCAAGCTGAACAAAGTACGAATACTGCGAATGTCTTGAAAAAGGATCCTCAATAATTTTTACTACTGGAGCCTGATAATATCCGCCATAATGGCTTGGAATCGGATTATACACCCTCATCTTTCTTGATAACCGCCGAACCATTTTGTCATGACCTTCATCATTCACAACAATCCCCAATTCCTGCCTTCCCAATAACCAATTTTCATATCTCTGAAAAAACATCGTCCAAGCAATCTCACCGATCTTGCTAGTAGATGAAAGTTGAGGAGAGCCCTTGTCAATGCTTACTATTAGAATAGCTATCTCTTGGGAATACCGCAAGAACTCCGCCGTTCTTCTAAAGATTCTGGTACGGTCTGCATAATTCAAATTTAACTTTCTGAAATCACCACTGTTATTCCACAGGTCAGTTGCTCGCAAATCTGATTTCAATGTAAGCCCAAAATCTCTTTTTAGACCTTGTCTAAATGCCCTTATTTTCTCAAGGAATATCTTCCAGTTTGAATCGGCAAGAATGATTCCACTTAGAGTATAATGCCGAGTTATTGCGACATTATACCCATAATCTCCAGATTCATCGACATAAGCAATATACACTTGTAATGTCTCCTAAGTAAATTTCAAATCACCGTAGCCAAGAACATTCACTTTGATTTACACCTAGAATATACCACCCAGCCTAATTTTAGTCTAGCTCTTAATAACCCCACTTGTTTTCTACCTTCGCAGCGTCTATAATGAGTGATAATATTAGAATAGAAAAGGAGACCCGCCAATGCCATCATACGCCTTTTTCAAAAATCAGTTTGTTCCT
>JBHIDQ010000015.1:0-20821 GCA_046760155.1 Dehalococcoidales bacterium
AGGCTTTTCCACCTCAAGATACTTTAATAATAGTTCTATTCGTGTGATTGTCAATAGGCTTGGCTAGAGTTATCATTAAAAGCGGGAAATTAGCGCTTAATCAGGAGGATGAGAAAATGACCGAACCGAAGAAATTATCGGATGGGGCGACGGTAGAGTTAGTCGAGAAGGGGAAATTGAAACGAGCCGATATTTTACTTACTCGCTCTAAGGGCAGCCTCTTGGGATGGCTGATCAGATTTGGCACCAAGAGTTACTGGAATCACGCGGCGATGGTCTATGTTATCCGAAGTTCACAGCTCGGCTACGACCATACCTTTATCATCGAGTCTGGCGGCGCCGGCATTGACATCCATACCATCGGGCACTATTTTCAAAACCCGAAAAAGTATGACGTGGGCATTAAGCGGTTGGACCAGGACTGGTTTCAGGACGATAGTGAGGCTGGGGGACTTCGCTTTCGCAGAAGAGTTAGAGGTTTTGCTTTATCGGAGATTGATGATAAGTATGACCACAAAATGATTATCGGTATCGCCAGGACTATTCTGCGCCAGCTTATTCTTGCCTTTATCTTCTCTTGGTTGGGCATCAAAAAACCAGCCAAGAAAAGAGCCCGTATACCGAAAATCGCCAAGCGACTGGAGGTAAACGCTTACATTTGCAGTGGTTTTGTCCAGTGGGCTTACTACCGAGGAGTAGAGAAGGTGCTGGAGGAAATTGGCGACACCACCAAGACAAAGATTCAGGATGTAATCTTTAATCCCGAGATTACCTGTGAAGACAGTGAAGACGTATTGCTCTCGACCACTCCGGCGGATTTAGCTAACAGTGATAAGCTCACCTGGAAATATGTCATTAAGGATGGGGTGGTGTGGAAAGTTAATAATGAAAAAGAAGTTGACTTTGTCTTGAAGCCGGATTAGCCAAATTCGCCTGTTTTGATATAAAATGTCTTTTGGTGTGTCCCCTAAAGAACGCAAGGACAGATTTTTATGGGATTGCAAAAGGTAAAAAGTATTCTCCCCGCCGGGAATTACTATTTCTCCGGAGATGAAGCCGTGGCTGAAGGTGCCATCGCGGCGCGGTGTGGCTACTGTGCCGGCTATCCTATTACTCCGGCCACGGAAACCCTGGAGAGACTCTCGATTAGATTCGGAGAAACTGGCGCCGTATTTATGCAAATGGAGGACGAGATTGCCTCTATTTGTTCCTGCATCGGGGCATCGTGGGCAGGGGTCAAAGCGATGACGATTACCTCTGGACCTGGCTTCAGTCTCATGCAGGAGGCAATCGGCTACGCTGTTTTTACCGAAACGCCGGTGGTAATCGTTGATGCCCAGAGAGCTGGCCCCAGCACTGGACAGGCTACCCGAGTCGGCAGTGGGGACATCATGCAAGCCAAATGGGGCTCACATGGGGATTATCTCACCATCACCCTTTCTCCTTGGTCCGTACCGGAGCTATATGAGCAGACAATAAATGCTTTCAACCTTGCCGAAAGATTCCGAGTTCCCGTTCTGCTTATGGCGGAAGAGGCAACCGCCCATCTGCGGGAAAGAATGCGGGTAAATGAGGAGGTTGAGCTGTTTTATCGGGAGAAAAAAGCGGGAGCACCTCCCTTTGATACCGAGGAGGATGATGGCGTTCCCCCCATGCCTGCCTTTGGTGAGGGGGAAAAGTTGCTCGTCACCGGCTCCACTCACAATGCCTATGGCCTCAGAAGAATAACCCATCCCGAGATTCATGAAAAGCTGGTTACCCGACTGCATAAGAAAATATTAAATCGTAGTCAGGAAATTATTCGGTATGAAAATTACTATTTAGAAGATGCCACCATAGTTATTATTTGTTACGGCTTTACCGCCCGGAGTTCATTATTTGCGGTAGAGAGAATGCGAGAGGAAGGTAAGCAAATCGGGATGATACGATTGAAGACGCTTTGGCCCTTCGCTAATGATTTAATCAGAGATATCGGGTCGAGGGTAAAGAAGATATTGGTTCCGGAAATGAACCTGGGACAGGTTGTCGGTGAAGTAATGAAATACGCCTCTTGCGAGGTAGTACCCTATAACCAGGTGAATGGAGAAATTATCCACCCGCACACGATTATGGAGCAATTGAGGAGGCTTGGTTAATGGTCAGGGAATTGGAGAAGTATCTACGGCCGGGAGTAGGGGTGACCACTTATTGCCCCGGTTGTGGTGAGGCGATTTTGATGGGGCTGATTTTAAGGGCCATCGATGAACTCCAGTTAAATATGGATGAGATGCTCTTTGTCTCCGGAATCGGTTGTGCCGCCTGGATACCAAGTCCTCATTTCAATGCCGATACTCTCCATGTTTTGCACGGCCGAACCATCGCTTTTGCCACCGGCGCTAAAGTGGCTAATCCGAAGCTGAAGGTGATGGTCATTAGTGGTGATGGTGACCTGGCTGATATTGGCGGGAATCATCTAATTCATGGCGCGCGCCGCAATATCGACCTCACCGTCATCTGCGCCAACAATATGAATTACGGAATGACCGGTGGTCAGGTTTGTGCTACCACGCCCTTGGGTGCTTTAACCATGACCACACATCAGGGTAACCCTTTCCGCCCCTTTGACCTCTGTCGGGTGGTAAAGGCAGCTGGTGCGGTCTATGTCGCCAGATACGCCGTGACCCAACCCTTTGCCATGATCAGAGGTATCAAGAAAGCATTGCAAACTGAAGGTTTTACCTTTGTCGAGGCGATAACCCCCTGTCCGATTCAGTTTGGTCGGCGCAACCGACTTGGCGGACCAGCTGATATGCTCAAAGACATCATGGCGAGATGTATTTCCGAGGAAAAAGCGGAAGGGATGAGTGCCGAGGAATTGAAGGATAAGATAATCACCGGAGAGTTATAAATGGAGCCGATAAAGCAAGCGGTACTTTGTGGTTACGGCGGGCAGGGCATTGTCCTCGCCGGACAGATACTCGGTCAGGCCGCTTTTAATGATGGGAAGTGGGTTGGCGGCACCAATTCCTATGGTGCTGCCTCTAGAGGAGGCGCTTGTCGCGCCGAGGTGGTCATATCTGAGCAACCGGTAATTTTTCCTTACGTTATTGAAGCTGATATTTTGATTGCCATGTACCAGACGGCTTATAACAAATATATCGGGCAGGTCAGACGTGAGGGAGGTGTGGTCATTTATGATGACGGCTTTGTCACTCCAGATGGAGTTGCTGACTTGAAGTACATACCGATTCCGGCAACCAGGACTGCGATTGAGGAACTCAATAGTGAAATTGTGGCCAATGTCATCATTTTGAGCGCCGCGGTGGAGGTAACTGGGCTGGTGACCAAAGATGCTTTACGGTCGGCAGTAGCCGAAATTGTCGTCGAAAGCCTGAGAGAACTGGACTTAAAGGCAGTAGATATTGGCTTTAAGCTGGGGGCATTAAGCAACCGATAATAAGGAGAGGCGATAAGCTAACATGCCGGTAGAGGGAAGAACACACATACCGAAAATAGACCACGAGAAGTGTAATCAGTGTAAACTTTGCCGTTTGTTCTGTCCTGACTTGGCTATAACCAAGGATGGCGATAAAGGGCAGATTGTGATTGATTATGACTACTGCAAAGGATGTGGCATTTGCGAGGCATTCTGCCCCAAAGAGGCGATTAAGATGGAGCTGGAAAAATAAGCCAATTTCCTTACTTTATCTGGGCAATATAAGACTTCTGTACCTTAAGAAAGGAAGCATAATGTCTTTCAAGGTGGTCATGGTTGTTCCTGATCCGTTTATTCCACATAATGAAGAAGATTATCGCCAGATTGGTGCTGAATTTGTTTCCCGGCCCTGTGAGACGGAAGACGAGATTATTGCCGCGGCTCACGATGCTGATTTTGTCATCACGTTTAAGAAACCCTTTACCCGAAAGGTTATTGAGAAGCTTAACCAGTGTAAAATGATTTTTAACGTTGGCACTGGCTATGAGGCGATAGATTTAACGGCGGCAACCGAGCATGGTGTCTGCGTTACCTATCCCGGTGGCTACTGCACTGAGGAAGTTGCCGAACATGCCATGGCCCTTATCCTCGCTTGTGCCCGAAAAGTCCTTCGTTTGGATAGGGCCGTCAGAAAGGGGAAATGGGATTCTTATGAAAGAAGGGAGATACGCTTCCAAATATTGCCGCCGATGTTTCTCTTAAAGGGGCAGACCTTGGGATTGATTGGCTTCGGCCGAATCTCCAGGAGTCTGGTGCCCAAAGCTAAAGGGTTTGAGTTGAGAGTTATCGCTTTTGACCCTTACGTTCCTTCCCATATCTTCGAAGAGTACAACGTAGAAGCGGTAGCTTTTGATTATTTGCTGGAAAATTCGGACTTTGTTTCGATACACGCCGCCTTCACTCCGGAAGCTCGGCATATGCTGGGAAGCAGACAGTTTAAACAGATGAAATCAACCGCTTACCTTATCAATTGTGCCCGTGGCGAATTCATTGATGAGTCGGCACTGTATACGGCGCTGACTCAAGGCGATATCGCTGGTGCGGCTCTGGACGTGTTGCCAGCGGGAAGAATGGGATTGGACCATCCACTACTTCAACTGGAGAACGTGGTCATCACGCCTCATACTGCTTGGTATTCTGAGCAGTCGGTAAATAAGATGAGGAGACGACCCTATGAAGAAATTGTTCGGGTGATTAACGGGGAATGGCCCCAGTGGCTGATTAACACTGAGGTTAAGGAGAACTTTGAACGCCGTTGGGGAAACCGTCTCGGTAAAAAGTAGGCTGATTTCACATGAAGTTCAAAGGCGTTGCTTATTACCATATGATGTATCTCAGCTTTCCGAAGAGGCAGAATGAAACTGTTGGCGATAGTTGGTAGTCCCAGGCTGAAGGGCAACACCAATTACTTGGTGGCTCAAGCTCTGGAAGCAGCGGCCACGCTGGGCGCGGAAACGGAAAAAATTGTTCTCAGCCAGTATGTGGTGAATCCCTGCCTTGGGCACGATAACTGTGCTTCTTTTAACGCTTGCCAGCAGCAGGATGATGCTGGCTGGATTCTGGACCGGTTGTGCGAGGCAGACGGGGTTATCCTGGCTACCCCGGTTTATTACTACAATGTTTCCGCTCAGATGAAGACCTTCATCGACCGCAGCTACTTCCTTTACAAGCATGGTATCAAGTCCCGTGCCAGAACGGTGGGCATCATCGTGGTGGCGGAGAGTGAGGGGATTGAAGATACCCTGCATACCTTGAAGCAATTCATTGACGACCCCTTCGATGTCGCGGAGGAGAAGATATTCATTGCCAGTGGCTATGCTGGCAGGCTTGGGGAGGCTAAGAATAACCGCCCCTTGGTAGAACAGGCCCGAAAACTGGGCAGACAAATGGTAGAAGCTTAAAAATGGAGGGCGTTCATTGAAAATCGCCGTGCTTTCTGATACTCATGCGAGGACGGTCAACGAAATCCCGGAAAGAATTCGGGCAGCATTGACAGGAGTGGACCTTATTGTCCATGCCGGAGATTTCACCGAAAGCGTTGTACTTGAGGAGCTCAGGGCATTAGGGGAGGTGAAAGCCGTCCACGGTAACATGGACTCATTTGACCTTAAGGCGATGCTACCGGAGAAGGAATTATTTGAAATCAGTGGCAAGAAAATTGGCCTCACCCACGGCTCCGGAGGTCCCTGGGGAATAGCGGGTAGGATAAGGCAGTTATTTCATGATGTGGACCTTATCATCTTTGGCCACTCTCACGAGCCCTGTAACCAGTATTTTCAGGGGAGTCTTTTGTTCAACCCCGGGCGAGCCAGAGACTCTTTTGGGCTATTGACTATTGACGATGAGATAAAGGCCGAGATAATAAGACTTTGAGAGACAGCGTTAGCCTTGACAGACTTAATAGCCTGTGTTTAACATTCGGGCTGTATAGTGGAGATATTTAGATGGAGGTAATGTTATGTCTTGCTATTTTCGTCATCTTGAGGACGTTTTAAATGAAGCCGGCATTGAGGTTACGCCGAGCAATAAAAAACAAATTGACCAGGCTATCCATAACATCGTTGCGGTTACCTACAAAGATTGTCCTGCCACTTGGAAAAGATTGAAGCGTGAGATAATAGGTGACGAGCAGAAACGGCGTGATTTTGTTGCCAAGTTGCAGCATACCATTCGTTGATACGAACCAAAAAGCTTAGTCGATACAACGTGTGGCAATAAGGGGTGATTAGTCGCTGCACTTCAGGAGTACTTTCATGAAGTTAGCGCCTCGCTCAATCTCTTCAAAAGTAGCTTGCACTTGCTCCAATGGGCGAATGTCGGAAATAAGCCGTTCGAGGGGAAGTGCGTCGGTGGCGACAAGAGAGATGGCTGCCTCAAAGTCTTCCGGTTCGTAAACCCTGACCCCCAGCATCCGCAGTTCCCGCATGAACATTCGGCGCAGGTCTACCTTTACTGGCTCGGCATGAATGCCAACAATGACGATACGCCCCCGGGTTCTGGCGAGCTTGGTCATCATTTCTGCGCCGGATGGCAGACCGGTCACCTCAAAGATGACGTCGGCACCGGCCGTACCGGTCTGCTCTTCGACATATTTGGGCAGGTCAATCTCCAGCGGGTTTACTACCTCCATACCGAGCTCACGAGCCAGGTTAACTCGGAACTGGTTGATTTCGGAGACAAGAACCTGCGCTCCTTTAATTTTTGCTAGTAATGCCACCAGTGCACCGATAGGCCCCGCGCCCAGGACAACGACATAGTCCTTATCGGTGACCTGCCCGAGGCGAACATCATGCGCTGCCACGGCCACTGGCTCAATCATGGCTGCCCGTTTCAGGTCAATAGTGTCTGGCAGGTGGTGCAAGGTATGTGCCGGGACCGTCCAGGTACCTTGAAAGGCTCCGGGAGTATCAATGCCCATAAAGTTTAAATGGTGACAGATGTGATAGTATGCTGACTGGCACGCCGGGCACTTCTGGCACGGGTCCAGTGGCCGGACGACAATTTTGTCCCCCATCTTGAATCCGGTAACACCTTCTCCAACCTCGACAACAGTGCCGGACATTTCATGGCCAATGACCTGTGGCGCTTTAATGCGCTGGTCCATGTGTCCCAAATAGGCATGGAAGTCTGTTCCGCAGATGCCGCAGTAGTCTACTTTAAGTCTGACCTGCCCCGTCCCGGGAGACTGTGGTTTGACCTCGCCGACACTGAATCTCTTATTACCTTGGTAAAAAGCTCCTTTCATTGCGGACATAAGTATAGCATATTCCGCGGCCATAATCACCACGTGAGTTTGCGTTTTAGCCAATGATTATAATATAGTGATTGAAGCTGTCTACTCTGATGAGGGAAAGACCAAAGGAGGAGAAGTGATGAAAATTGCACGTTTCCAGTGGCAGGACAAGGTGAATTGGGGTATTCTCGAGGGTGATAGCATATTTGCTCTGGTTGGTGACCTTTATGGTGACTTTGCTAAAGGTAAAGAAATGTGTAAGCTACCAGAGGTTAGACTGTTGGCACCGGTGGTGCCTAGTATAACGGTCGCCTGTGGGATGAACTATATGGATCATATCAAGGAGTTGGGCTGGGCAGTACCCCAAGAGCCGACGCTGTTTTTCAAGCCAGCTAATACCGTGATTGGTCCTGAGGATGACATTATTCATCCAGCCATGTCCCAAGACCTTCGCGGCGAGGCAGAGTTGTGTTGTGTCATTAAGCGTCAAGCCAAAAATGTGGCCGAAGGAGAAGCCCTGGACTACGTCCTCGGTTACACCTGTGGGAATGACGTTACAGCTTTTGACCTGACCGAGAAAGATGGACGACTCACCAGGTCCAAAGGTTTCGATACGTCTGGCCCTTTGGGTCCCTTTCTGGTCACCGGACTTGACCCTCATAACTTGGCCATCAAGGGAAGGTTCAACGGTGTAACGAAGCAGGATAGCAATACTAGACTCATGCTCTTCAGCATCGAGAAACTCATCAGCTACATCTCAGCTTTCATGACACTGCGTCCCGGAGATGTGGTCTGGACAGGGACACCCGGGGGAGGGTCCTGTCCGATTAAGGTGGGTGATGTTATCGAGGTTGAGATCGAGGGTATTGGGGTCCTCAGGAACAAAGTCGTCGTCCCCAAATAGACAGGTGGGGAAAAAGATTTAATTTCAAAAGACTAACTAAGTCTCTAAGAACCTCGCTAGCTCATCTCGTTCAAATTGGGGCAACTCCTGAGTGCCTCTTGCCGTGTGCATCTTCAGTCCTTCTTCTACCCTGACCACCCTGCCGATGATTTCGGCATCGATGCCGGCTTCAGTTAGTGCTGACAGGAGCGTGACCGTCTCCGCAGGAGCCAGCGTAATGATTAACGCTCCGGAGGCCAATAGCCCAAGAGGGTTGAGGGCAAACCGCTCACAAATAGCTTGGCATTCCGGGAGAATTGGAATCTTGTTTTCTTCCACTAAAATACCAACCTGAGCGGCATTAGCTATCTCCCAAAGTCCGGTGGCTAGTCCACCCTCAGTAGGGTCATGCATCGAATGCACTTCTACCTTTGAGCAGGCAATCAGCGCTTCTTGAAGTACGCTGATGCCGGGAGTGAAAAGGTAGTCGGCGGCGCGTTGCACTAAATCTTTGCTCAGCATCGAGGAGAGAAGGGTTTGCTTAGCTTCCCGAGCTAGCACCGCCGTTCCTTCGATGGCAATTCCCTTGCTAATGACAATGTCATCACCTGGTTTAGCTCCGGATGTGGTTATTATCGGTTGGTTTTCTGCCTCGGCCAGCATACAGCCAATAACGACCGGGCGCGTGAAGCCGTAGGTTATTTCGGTATGTCCGCCGACAAGAGTAATCCCCAGGGAGTTGCACGCGGAGAGAATCTGGTCGAAGATATTCTCCGCTTCTTGTTCGGTACCTTGTTCCGACAAGAGGATTGTGGCCAGAAACCAGCGTGGTCTCACTCCCAGGGTGGCGATGTCGTTAGCATTGACGTTGACGGCGTACCAGCCAATGAGGTCAGTGGCGAAAGTCACCGGGTCTGTTTTGGCGACCAATAATTTGTTATTGAAATTGATTACGGCGACATCTTCACCAATCGCGGGACCGAGCACCACCCGCTCATCATTAATTCTAATCTTCTCGATAAACTTTTTCAGCAGAGTATTCGGCAGCTTGCCAACCGGCAGGGTGTTCACTTTAGAGCCTCACTTAGTTAAATTCAGTGGGAAGTTTGTCCATTTGGTATTTTAATCAGAGCTCTATTTCGGCACCTATTTTTGCCTGAACTGCTTTATCGTAAACCAGTTTAGCCGTGGCAACATCCTGAATGGCTAGGCCGTTGGATTTGAATAGCGTGATTTCTTTGTCATCGGTTCTGGGCGGTTTCTTACCGATGATAATTTCACCCAGCTCAGCATACATATGTGATTTATCGATGGCTCCTTCGCGGATGGGGATCATGATGTCGCCAGCCTCGTTCAGACAGGCTTCATAAGAGTCAGCGATAACTTTCGACCTCTTGATAATAGCGGTATCCAGCTCACGGTCATTGGGTGTATGACTTCCGACACTATTTAGGTGGGTTCCTTCCCTGACCTTTTCCCCATTAAATATTGGTGTTGGGGATGATGTTGCTGTACAAATGATGTCGGCTTCCTCCAGAATCTGGTCTGGTGAATTGGCTTTGACCACTTCTAAATTAAGCCTGCTACTCGTCTCTTTGATGAACCTGGAAACTGCCTCAGCAGAAATGTCATAGACATAAGCTTTGCTGATGTCTCGAGCAACCGCCATCGCCCATAATTGGGCCTTGCCCTGCACCCCGGCACCAAATATGCCGACTTTCTGTCCTTTATCCTTGCGGGCAAGATACTTGGTAGCGACACCGCTGGCAGCACCGGTTCGGACGGCAGTAAGATAGGCGGCGTCCATAATGCAGATGACATCACCGGTTTCGGGGTCCTGAAGAAGCATTTTGCCCATGATGGTCGGCAGGTTATGTTTTACCGGGTTGTTTTTATAACTAATGACCACTTTGCAGGCCAGGGCGCCCGTCTCTTTAAGATATGCCGGCATATACAGTGCTAGACCGTCCAGTGGATAGATGCTTATTCGAAGTGGCATGACGGCTGTACCAGAGGCTAGCTCGGCAAATGCTTTTTCGACCACCTCTATGCAGTCAACCATATCAAGCACTTTCATTACATCGTTTCCAGTTAATAAAAGCATAAGTTACTCCTTTATTTGGCATATTTATTTACCCTAGGGGTGGTCTTTTGTCCCTCCAGGGTGCCGCCAACTCGTAGGCAGCGGCCGCTTGTAGTAAAGCTGCTTCACCATGAGGACGCCCAACTATTTGCAGCCCCACCGGCAACCCTTTCTCCGTCCAGCCGCAGGGAACGGAGATTGCTGGTAAGCTGGTCATGGTAATGGCGTAGGTCAGCATTACCCATTCGGAGGGATATTCCATTGGCTTGCCACCTATTTCAGTTGGATACTTCGTTTCCGCCGGGAAGGGTGGTATTGGCAGCGTCGGTGTTAGCAGTAAATCGTAATCATCAAAGAAACACCTGACCCTATTCCATATCTCTGACCTTTGCCGCTGGGCTTTAGCGATGTCCTGAACGGTGAGTTTCAACCCCCGCTCAATATTGCCCTTGACAATCGGACCAACCCACCGTTTAAATTCAGGATTATTCAGCTGGTCTTGATATACGGCAACATAGCGTAGTCCACGAAAGGTAAAGGCGACTTCTCTGACGCCGTCGAAATCAGGGGAGTCTTCAACAACCTCGCCGCCTAACTTGCGAAATACCTCTATTGCCGACCTGGCTATTTTAAGTACTTCCCCGTCAACCGGTATTAAGTTCAAGTTATCGCTCCAGCCTATTTTGAGGTTCTTTGCCTCAGGTTTTTGCGCCGCCGACAAGAATCCGGTTTTCTCAATTTCTAGTGATGTTGGACTTCTTTTATCGGGGCCGGAGATTGCGTCCAGCATTAAGGCGATGTCACCAACCGTACGGGCAATCGGCCCCTGTACGAAAAGGTCATCCCAGTGAAGTTTATTTGGATACCAGGGCACTCTGCCCGGCGAAGGTCTTAGTCCAACGACCCCGCAGAAACTGGCCGGACCTCGAAGTGAGCCTCCCAAATCATTTCCCTGAGCCAGCGGTCCAATCCCAGCAGCCACGGCGGCGGCAGCTCCACCGCTGGACCCACCAACACTGAAATCGGTATTCCAGGGATTACGGGTTACGCCAAATATTTCATTGAACGTCGAACCTACGGAGGCGAACTCCGGGGTATTGGTCTTACCGAGAATAATTCCACCCGCTTTCTTTATCCGTTCGACGACAAGTTCGTCTTCGCTGGGAACAAAATTTTCGTATAACTTCGAACCGAAAGTGGTCCGGATGCCGGCGGTCAGCGTCACATCCTTGATAGACACTGGTATACCCGTTAATAGCCCCACTTCACCACCATGCATTATTGCTGACTCAGCTTCCCTCGCCGTTTGCAGAGCCATCTCAGGCACTACGGTACAGTAGGCGTTAATCCTTGGATTTACTTTCTCAATACGATTCAGAAATGTCTTCACTACTTCAACCGGAGAGATGAGCTTATTCCGAATCATATCTCTTAAGTCTACGGTAGGAGTAAAACAGAGGTCTTCCGAACTTAAGTTTCTTCTTTCCTCTTTATTTTTCATGCCTAACTTCTCACTACGACTAAATCTAGTTGACAAAGCGCAGGTCCTGGCGACCGATATATTATTTAACTATTTCACATCATTTGGCTCTATTATAGTTCTATTTAGGTGATTGTCAAAGCCTTAATTGGTAAGCCTTGTTGCTTACCGCACTTTGGGTTAGAATTCTGATGAAGGCATAAGGTATGTCGGAACGTGTCATCCGGCGGCAGCAATGATATTCCCCAAGCTGAGGGAAAACTCAAGAAGATTTTCGGAAATTGAATTGGCAAAATGACGAAGTTAGTCTTCCTCGGTACCAAAGGAGAAATCGAAGAATCCGCCCCAAAACATAAATATCATTCCTCACTGCTCATAATATCAAATGAAGTTAAGCTATTAATTGATTATGGAATGCTTCGTAAATATAGCCTAGAGGAAATACAGCCTGACGCTATCCTCATTACGCATGCCCACCCCGACCATTATGCCTGGTTGAACGAAGATGTAAAAACAGAAACTCCTGCTTATCTTACTAAACAAACAGCCGACTATGGCAAGTTTCTGCCCGCAAACACTAAAATATTTAAGCCAGACGAAGAATTCGAAATAGAGCCTTTCCGGTGCCTTCCGTACCGGGTTATCCATTCCATCAGATGTCCCGCGGTTGGCTACAAAATTGAAACACCCGACCGAACTCTTGTCTACAATTCTGATTTAGTCGCTATTGTGGATAAAGAAAAAATACTGGAAGGGGTTGATTATTACATCGGAGATGGCTCATCAATCAAAGCCAATCTGGTTAGACGAAAAGGTGACCAAATCTTCGGTCATACCAGAATCTCAACGCAAGTGAATTGGTGCCAAAAGTACCGCATAAGTAATATTATCTTTACTCATCTTGGCAAAGAAACAATGGAAAAGGAAAAAGAATTCGGGGAGGAAAATGCCGAGGTTATCCTGGCATATGATGGCCTGGAACTGATGATTTAACAAGCCGTTTCTCTCAAACGACAATCTCTTGCCCAGCAAGATATTAAACCTTCCATAATACATCAGGCTAGAAGGGTACAAACTATCTGTTCCTCGGCAGCCTCGTTCTACCGCTTGCTTCGTCAGAGTCCAGTCACTATAATCTACTTGAAGGCAAAATGGCAAGCTATGTTTTCATGAAAATCCTTGAATCGGCACCTCAGCGCTACGACACTGGTATCAACATACTCTCCCTGGGACAGAGCCGGAAAATTCAGCAGCAGATTGTGGGAAATTACATCAATGCTGGTGATAAAGTTCTTGAGATTGGTTGTGGTACTGGCACCTTAGCAGTATCCTGTGCCGAGAAGGGTGCCTCAGTAGTTGCTTTCGATGTCTCCCCCCAAATGCTGACTATTGCCAAGCAAAAGGTAAGAGAACGGAATTTGACTGATAAAGTTCAACTTCTAGAGATGAGCGCCGTTGAGATGGACAGCGCCTTCGCTGATGAGACATTCGATAAGATTGTGAGCACCCTGGTATTTAGTGAGTTTTATCCTGATGAACAGAAGTTTGTATTACGGCAAGCCTACCGAATTCTGAGACCTGGTGGGCTTATTATCATCGCCGACGAGGTGAAGCCAGATTCGTTCTGGAAGCGTATCCTGCAATTATCTATCCGTATCCCCCTAGCCGTAATAACCTATATTCTCACGCAAACTTCAACCAAGGCACTCAAAGATATCAAAAGCCACCTGATAGACGTCGGGTTCAAAATCGTTCACGAAAAGAGAAGTCTCCTGGATTCATTCGGAATATATATTGCCCAGAAGGATTAACCAGAATGCGAATTAAGGGAGCTTTTAGAACAGTTATCGGCACCCTGTTTCGGTGGCTGCCACTATCGGTGGAGCCCGGACTCAGGATATTTGGCCACCCCACCGAAGAGAGCCCGGTCTTCGTCACGGCTAACTTTGACCTTACCGTAAAGAGAGTGACGAGACATTTAAGGAATTTGGACTGCTATTTATTGGTGGCTCCTACCGGCGGCATAAATGTTTGGTGTGCCGCCGCTGGTGACAACTTTACCGCTCATTCCGTAATCTCGGCAATCAAAACCTCGGGTATCAGTGACAAGGTTGCTACTCGGACGCTCATTTTACCCCAGCTTGCTGCTCCGGGTGTTGACGTTGAACTGGTTAAGAAGGAGACAGGCTGGAACTGCAAGTTTGGCCCGGTATATGCTGTGGATATACCCGAATACGTGGCTAACGGGTTCAAGAAGACCGACAATATGCGCCGCGTAAGATGGCCTCTCGGTGAACGCTTGGACATAGGTTTTGGCGTTTCTACACCTATGCTTCTCGCCGTCTTGATAATCCTAGCTATCTTCATGAGGTCATGGCTCGAAGAGTTTACCGCTTTGGGTTTTGGGCTTGTGATTTTAATGTTTGGCTTTTATCCCTTGATTCCTGGCAAAGCGGCCTGGCATAAATTACTTTTTGTGGAAGGATTAATCGGTATCGGACTTCTGGTTTATATTCTTACCGCAGTTGACCGCACCGGTTATATCCTCAACCTATTTTTCTGGAGTATGGGGCTAGTCCTTTTTATAGGGATTGACTTTGCCGGAACAACTCCGTTTCAGAAGAGCCAACTTGATCCGTGGCTGGACAGGCTTGGCATTCGGCGTATCGGTCCAGTAAACTTCACCAGTCGAGCCAAGATCATAACAAGCAAAATAATTCTCAATCAAGCCAAATGTACCGCTTGCGGAATATGCTATGATGTTTGCCCCATGGGGGTATATGACGTAGAGAAGGACCAGCACCAGAAAGTAGTGGTCAAATATCCAGAGCGGTGTGAAGCCTGCGAAGCCTGCGTTCTTCAATGCCCCGAGGGAGCGCTCTCTTTCGGAGCCCAATTCTAGATTTAACAATGTGACGAAATGTACTATTTTAGAGAACACAACACTTCTACCAGGTAGGCTAATTGCACTTCGGAACCCTGTGCCCCTCGGGGCCGTTCCATTTTCTCCTTTAGAAGTGCCGTCACGGAGTCGTGATAACAAACCGCCTCTTATCCTTCTTGCTGCTCATCTGCATCACGTGGCGACCCGACATCTTTGCCCCGGGCGGTATACATTACTTTCGATTCCTCTCCCAAGACACCGGCAACAACATCCCGGTTGTTCGGTGTGCATCCCGGAACAAAAGCGGCGTATTGCTTAAATTTGGCAACACAATTTCCCACTAGCAGCAGGTGTTCTCTATCGACATTAGGGAACTCGGTGATTTTTCCGGCAACTATGGTTAAGCCGGCTGCTTTATCTAATTTTCCTTGCTCTTTCAAGTCCACTAATGAACTAAGAACGCAAATCCGGCAACCAGAGCATGCTTTATCATCTAGGAGCAGTTGAAAGCCTTCGGGGAGTTTGATCATTTCAAAAACAGCTTCCTCAGCTCGTTTAAATCGGCGTTGTACTTTAGCGATAGATTCACCGACAACTTCAATCTCATTCAAATCGGCGGTGCCGATTTTCATCTTATGGGCAGCGTCGACACAACCGCTTTCTCGAGGCTCAAAGCCCATGATTACGCTGGTAACAGCATCTACTGCCACCGGGTCTTTTCCGGCGATAATGAGGTCCATTTCTACTGGTAGTCCAAACATCGGTCCCAAACCTTCCTGAGCGATGATGCCATCTACCACGGCAAAGGCCGGTCTAACCACTGTGCACAGGTCAGCGACACCTTGGTAGATGCCAAAGGTAGTATGAAACTTCCTCTTGAAAGTATCGGGCATAAGTCCTTTCGTGTTTTTCAACGATAAAGTTACGGTGGCCTGGTCATGCGTTTTCATTTTTGGTACACTGATTATGGCCTTTGCCTTAATCACCAGCTTGGGCAGAGATACCTTCTTAAGTGATTTCCCCTTAGGAATAGGGACTTCCACGGTCTCTTCTTTCTTCAGGTCAATGACCTCATAACCTTCTTCTCTTAACTTGGTGTAACCAGCTGCTTGGAAAGCTTCCTCAGTATCCACACCCACCACTGATGCCTCACCGATTATGGGTCTAGCGTCTATTTCCTTCACCAAATCGGCGATAGCTTTACAGACCCTTGGATCAGTGGTTGTTCCTATCTCCGGGGGTTGAGGTATAACAACGTTTGGATTTATTATCACGGTGTCACCAGAGGAGATGATATCAGTTAAACCACCAGCGAGCTCGATTGCTTTGCTAACTACTGCCTCTATATCCTTGTCACTAGGGTTTTTCGGTCCCTTCACAATTGAAACGGCACTTTTCCCCATATATACCTCCGGCTATTGTTTTAATTACTTTGGTGAGTAAAAACCTGCCAATAAGAATTGTCACGACTGAGGAATATTATATCACAAATTCCCCTAAATTCCCTTTTCCGACAAAACAAACTTAATATTTTTCCCGCTCTAGGCACAATCCAATTATATGCTAAAAAAGAAATGCCCATCTATTGCGTCCAAACCGTAGATTGCCAAGGGCAAGATGAGACCATGTTGAAGAGGGTCACTTAATCCGCTATACTGGTGCGAAAGGATTGGTATGACCAAGCAAACTAATGGTTTCTACATACATACCTTTAATGTACTTTAAGCGCTTGATGCTACACTCAACTGTCGGTTGTAATTACAAGTAGTTTCCAAGTTTAGCTAGAAAGATAAAATATCATTTTCTCACCTATTACGGAAACTAGGAGAAATGAATGCCCACTACGTCGCTGAAAAAGGCTGCCGATGTCGTTATTATCGGTGGCGGCTGTAATGGCACCAGTACCGCATTGCACTTAGCGAAAAGGGGAGTAACCAATGTGGTGCTGGTGGAAAAGAATTACCTGACATCTGGCGCTACCGAAGATAGCATTGGTAATCTTCGCCCCTACACTTCCAACGAAACAACCGCCAAGATACTGCAGAAATCTATTGAAATTTTCCAAAACTTCAACGAAGTAATCGGCGGAGACCCTAAGCACATACAGAATGGTCGAATCTGGGTGGTTTCGGAAAAGCGAAAGAGCATGCTTGAAGACATCGTCGCCAAACACCAAAGGTGGGGAATTAAAGCTAAACTCATTTCACTGGCAGACCTCGGGGAGTTAATCCCGCAGGCTAATGTCGACGGTATAGGTGCCGTTGCTTACTTTGAGGAAGCGGGAAACTGTGATCCAGTGGCGACTACTTATGCCTATGCGACCAGAGCCCGGGACCTTGGAGTTACTATCTATGAGGAGACGGAAGTTACTGATATCACAGTATCGGCTGGTAAAATACAGTCGGTAGTTACCAATCGCGGTGAGGTTCATACTCCAGTGGTGGTTAATGCCGCTGGCTATTGGAGTGATAGCATCGGGCGCATGGTTGGACTGGAAATCCCAATTTCGGCTACCAGACAGCAGAGCATATTTCTTAGGCGCCCGTATGACTTTATCGGCGTTTTTCCTCAATATCATGATGGTATTTCTGAGATGGCGTATCGGCCGGGTAGACCTGACCTGCAGCGACTCATTCAAGTATACAAGCCGATAATGACCCTACCAGAGGTGGTCAATCCCGATAAATATAAGGATGAAGTTGACGATGAATTCCTTGATATGGCGCTAAAGGAAGCGCGCCAGCGTATGCCAGTTCTGAGAAGGGCATCCTATCGGGGCGGGGCTACTGGCTGTTATGACGAAACTCCTGACGAAGCACCCATCCTTGGTGCCGTCCCGGAAGTTGAAGGCTTTTACTGCCACTGTGGCTGGAGTGGGCTGGGATTCCACACGAGCCCAGTAATCGGCGAACTGATGGCCGAACTCATCACTACTGGAAAGACAACATTGGTCGATTTATCTCTATTTCGGCTTAGCCGGTTTAAAGAAGGCAAACTATTGGAGTCAGATTGGTACCTGTCAGAACAAGAATAATCGCATTGGTCTCGGAATAATTTTTTGACGCTTAGCCGCTGGTGAAATTTATCATGGCTATCGTTCACCAGACTGCGGCCAGGTGTTCATGACATCTATTGCCCACTGAAAGAAGTAAGGAGGACGCACTGAAATGGCGGAAACAGCTGATGTAGTAGTCATTGGTGGCGGGTGCAATGGTACCAGCATTGCTATGTGCCTGGCACAGCGGGGCTTGAAGAAAGTGGTACTCCTGGAAAAAAATTACCTCGCCTCTGGACCTACGGGTAAATCCATCGGCAATGTCGTCGGTTATTCTCCTATTGAAGAGACTATGAAAATGATTCAAAGGAGCCTGGATATTTTTAAGCATTTCGGCCAGGTAATCGGTGGCGACCCCGGACTGGTGCCAACTACCCGGCTCAGAATCGTTCCCGAAAAAGATAAGCAAGCCCTTGAAGCTGATGCCACTTGGCAGCAAGGGTTAGGAGTAAACCTCCGCCTACTTTCCCCTGCCGACCTCAAAGAGATAATGCCCCAGCTCAATATCGAAGGTGTCGGGGCAGCCATCCATTATTTAGATGCCTGTTACCTCAACCCGGTGGCGACTACCGGCGCCTACGCTAAAAGGGCAAGAGACCTCGGTGCTGACATCCGTGAAGAGACGGAAGTCACCGCCATAAAAGTCTCGGGCGGAAAAATTCGGTCGGTCGTCACTGACAAAGGTGAGATCTATACTCCAGTGGTAGTCAACGCTGCCGGTGCGTGGTCTCAGCGCATCGCGCAGATGGTGGGAATAAAACTCCCCATCGAGGCAAAACGGGTGGAGGTTTGCTTCTTCCTGCGCCCCTGGGACTTTCGAGGTTTAATTCCCACTGTGCACGATGTAGCTAAGCAGCACATGTATCGATGTGAGGGCGACGACGTCATGCTAGCGTTCGAAGTGGAAGCGTTCACACAGCCAGCTCGCTTAGTCGATGACCCAGATAAACTGGGCGAAGAGGTTGATGAGGCAATCATCAAGCGGTGGCTTAGTGAATTGCCCCTTCTTTTACCACCAATGAAGAGAGCTTCCTATAGGGGTGGTCACAATAGTGTCTACGATTGCACTCCCGATGAGAATCCAGTAATCGGAAAAACAGCGGAGGTTGAGGGATTCTATCTTTGTTCAGGGTGGAGTGGTATCGGGTTCCAGCAGAGCCCCGCTACAGGTGAGTTGATTGCCGACCTGATTATGGAGGATAGGAAAACATTGATTGATTGGTCGGTATTTCGCCTTAGTCGGTTTAAGGAGGGCAAGCCCATCGCTGGTGCCTGGGGCTTTCATTAAAGCAAAATACTGGGCAAATCTGCGGCTACATTCAATTCGGAGGCATGTCACGATGAATATAATTGTATGTGTAAAGCAAGTACCTGACCCGGAAACACCACCAAAGGGTTTCCAGGTTGACCAGGTGGCAAAACGAGTAATTCCTCCTCTTGGCGCCGCCTTGGTAATAAATCCCTTTGATGAAAATGCTGTGGAGGCCGCTCTTAGATTTAAAGATGCTTACGGGGGCAATGTTACCGCACTAACCATGGGACCACCTTCAGCCGAGGATGTCCTCAGACATGCTATGGCTATGGGAGTTGATGAGGGCGTGCTTATCGAGAACCCGGCTCCGGACAATCTTGACAGTTTCGCAACTGCTTACTGTCTAGCTGGGGCAATAAAGAAAATGGGAACTGTTGACCTTATAGTCTGCGGGAGAGAGGCTGCCGACTGGAATGCCGGACAAGTGGGCCCCGGAATTGCCGAGCTTCTCAAACTACCAAGCGTAACATTAGTGAAAAATATTGCCTTGGTGGACAAAGGATTGACGGTGGAGCGAGTCATTCCAGACGGCTTTGAAGTAGTAGAGCTTACCTTGCCGGCACTCTTAACGGTGACCAACGAACTTGGAAATCCCCGCTATCCGACGGTAAGAGGAGTAATGGAGGCAAAAAAGAAGGAAATAACATTATTGCGCCTGCCAGACCTTGGCATCGATGAATTAGAATTAAGCAATATGAGCCAGCGCCTTCAACTTCGTGACCTTTTCATCCCTGTCTACGAAAGAAAATGCCATCTATTTAAGGCCAATACCCTAGAAGAAGCCGCAATCTCTATGGCACATAAGCTCATAGAGTTAAAACCAAGCTAAATCAGGGCTGCGGAGGTAAAAATGTCCGAAGATATATTGCTCTATGGTGAGTTTCAGGAAGATAAGGTAGAATCGATCACTCTGGAACTCTTGGGTATTAGTAGAAAGCTAGCTGATGAGTTAGCCAAAAAAGTTGAGGTAATCTTCATGGGACACGGTCTAGCCAAAAACATCCCCCATGAAGCAATAGCCTTTGGTGCCGACAAAGTCTATGTTGTCGATGACCCTTTGCTGGAGGATTACCAATCTGATTCGTATGTAGCGGTTATGCATAGGGTCTGCAAGGATTTAACGCCAAATATCGTTCTTTTCGGGCAGACTTCTCTGGGACGCGACTTAGCACCCAGGCTGGCTTTCCGACTGGAAGCACGGCTGGTCATGGACTGTATCAACTTAAGCATTGACCCGCAGACTAAACTCCTAGTACAAACCAAACCAGTCTATGGTGGCAATGCCATTGCCAGCTATATCAGTGAGCAAAAACCCCAGTTGGCCACGGTAAGAGCCAAATCAATGGTCGCTGCGGAGCGTGACTCCTCCCGCGGGGGTGAAATAATTGCTTTGGAGAAGATGCTCGATTCCGTTACCATAAGGACTAAAGTTGTTAAGAGAGTTGAAGAAAGAGAAGGGACGGGAAAACAACTGGAGGTCGCCGACGTAGTGGTCTGTGGAGGTAGAGGTATAGGGTCAGCTGAGAATTTTGCCTATCTAAAGGAGTTAGCCCGATTACTCAATGGAGCGGTAGGCGCCACTAGACCACCCTGTGACTTAGAATGGGTATCTTCAGAGCTTCAGGTCGGGCTCACTGGCAAGATTATCGCTCCCGCTATCTATATCGGTGTAGCCCTCTCCGGCTCCAGTGCTCACCTTGCTGGTTTTGGTAATGCGAAGAATATTTTCGCCATAAACAGCGACCCTGAGGCTAATATCTTCAGAGTAGCTCACTACGGCATCGTGGCTGATTATAAGAAGGTAATGCCGGTCATCATTGATACCTGCAACAAGTTAATTTCATAAGTATGGAGGAGGTCAATATGGTTCTCAAGGAATTTAGCCTGGATGGCAAGGTAGCTATTATTACCGGGGC
>JBHIDQ010000016.1:0-20557 GCA_046760155.1 Dehalococcoidales bacterium
AGTGGACTGAGCTTGTAGCCGACCAGTCTATCCAGGACACGCCGTGCCTGCTGGGCACTGACCAGTTGCATGTCTATCGAGCGAGGATGCTTGAAGGCACGCCTGACCGCTTCGGCGGTTATTTCGTGGAAAACGACGCGCCGGTATGGTTTTTGGTCTGATTTGGTCACCTCAGCCAAGTGCCAGGCGATTGCCTCTCCTTCGCGGTCGGGGTCGGTCGCTAGATATACGGCGGTGGCAGTTTCGGCGGCTTGTTTCAACTCGCCGACCAGCTTGCTTTTGACTTTGGGCACCACGTATCTGGGTACAAAACTGTTTTCGATGTCCACCCCTAATTGACTCTTCGGCAAGTCCCTGACATGACCCAGCGAGGCCTTAAGGCTGTAGCCTCTGCCCAGAATCTTGTACAGTGTTCTGGCTTTGGCCGGCGACTCCACGATAACTAGATTTTTCTGCACGGTTGACATAACTCTAAAAACAAACCAAAGCTAAGCAGCTAGGAATTGTTTCCCTGTTTCTTAGTATACTATTTAGTCCACTCTTACTCGGTATTCCTCTCTCACCTCTCGAGCCAGAACGTAACTCATTGGCCCCAGTTGCCTGACTAAGCCTTTAAGTTCCATCATCGCTAGGGTACTGCTGACCGTTGATATTGGCAATCCACTACTGCAACATACCTCATCAATGTGGACTGGTTCGGCACCCAAGTGCTTTAGCAGTAAGGACTCGGTATCAGAAGCCGGTATCACCTCTCTCATCTCCATCTGCCGAGCCACGTTCATCAAATTCAATTCCTCTAGAATATCGGTATAGTCTCGCACTAGCTTAGCTCCTTCCTGAATAAGATGATTGGTACCTCGACTGGCTGGTGAGAGGATGCTACCCGGAATAGCAAAGACTTCTCTATTCTGCTCCAGTGCCATGTGGGCAGTAATCATAGCTCCGCTAGTTTCATCGGCTTCGGTAATTAAAACACCTAAGCTTAGTCCACTCATAATGCGGTTACGTCGGGGAAAGTTATCTGCCTTGGGTCGTGTGCCCAGAGGATACTCGCTAATCAAGGCACCTTGCTGGATGATTTGGCGTGCTAGGTTAGCGTTATCGGCAGGGTAAACAATGTCCAGCCCGCAGGCAAATACAGCAATGCTCCTGCCGCCAGCGGCTAACGCTGCCTGATGCGCCACCGAATCAATCCCTTTGGCTAAACCACTGACAATCGTAATCTTGCTTTGTGCTAGGTCAGTAACTATTTCTTCGGTTACCTGCCTCCCGTAAACCGTAGCCCGACGGGTGCCCACCACTGCTAGGCACCACTCATCCTGTGGAAGTAGTGAACCCCTGACATAAAGTAGTGGGGGATAATCATATATTTCTTTGAGCCGGGAAGGATAATTAGGGTCATTGTAGGTAAGCACCTTAACACCGTAGCGGTCTAATTTTTCCATCTCGGCTTCCAGGGAAATCTTGGAGCGCCAGGAAGTAATGGCTTGGATTGCACCGCGGTCAAGTCCAGCCTGTTTTAACTCCGCTGGTGCTGCCTGCCAAGCCTTCTCCATACTACCAAAGTAGTTCTCAAGTTGGGTTAATTTCACACGTCCAATACCGGGGATAAGACTAAAGCCTACCCAGTATTTAATGTCTTTGTTATTCATCTTCAAGGGTATTCTAGCATAGAGATAATTGCTGGACAATTGACATTCTTTAACAGGACAGAGGGCATCATCGTGGAAAATGGGGTCTCTAGAAAATGAGATGGCGGAGAGGGTGGGATTCGAACCCACGGTAGCCAAAGGCTACACACGCTCTCCAGGCGTGCCTGATAGGCCACTCCAGCACCTCTCCGTAAACTATAGATTAGGACCCTAACATTACATTCTATCTCAATAATGGCGGAGAGGGTGGGATTCGAACCCACGCTCCACTAAACGCAGAGACCGCTTTTCGAGAGCGGCACCATAAACCACTCGGACACCTCTCCCAGCTTCAAATTCTACCTTAAAACCTTACTTCAGGGCAAGGTTAGCAGCAATTTGCTGGCATTTATGGACAAAAATATGAAGTTGACAAAAAGAAATTGGCAGTTTAATCTTTTAGGAAGGTTCAGAGTAGCCAAGAGTAGTTGCTTGTTGTCAGTTAAACCTTGGGGCCGAATAATAATTAGAAAGGGGAGGCATTATGGTTGGAGGTTACACGGGCAGGAAAGCTAGAATTGGACTTACCAGAGATTTCTTTGATGAAAATGGTAAATTCATGATGCCCGGTCCTGGTCTCAAGTTATTAGATGATATGCCTAATGTAGAGTACCAAATGTTCCCCGAGTTTTTACGTGAGGTTATCCCAGAGCAGATAGAGGGATTCGATATGGTGGTTACCTTTAGGCCTTTATGGACGAAACAGAGTATCGCCGGAAACAACCAGCTTCTTTCTATCCATCGTGGTGGGGTGGGCTACGAAAGACTTGATGTTTCCGCCCTTACTGATTCCGGAATAATGTTGTTTATCACTCCGGGGGCAGTCCGCCGCCCGATGGCAGTGGTTTACATAACTTTTGTCTTGGCCTTAAGCATACGACTCTTAACCAAAGATAAGCTGATTCGCGAGAGAAGATGGGCAGAACAATATCACTACCAGGGTTATGGATTGGTGGGGAGGACACTAGGGGCGATAGGTGTTGGTAATATTGGTCATGAGATGTTTAAGCTCGCTAAGCCCTTTGAAATGAAACATATTGCTTACGATCCGTATATTACACCGGAGGCAGTAGCCGACATCGGTGCGCAGCTGGTAGACCTGGATACTGTGCTAACTGAATCAGACTTTTTGACTATTATTTGTCCCCTGAATGAGGAAACTCGTCATTTGATTAGTGAAAAAGAACTGAAAAAGATGAAGCGGACGGCCTTTCTGATTAACGCAGCGCGTGGTCCTATTGTGGATGAAATAGCATTGATAAAGGCTTTGCAGGAAAGTTGGATCCAAGGGGCTGGCTTAGATGTCTTTGAGCAAGAGCCGATCCTGCCGGATAACCCTTTGCTCAAGCTGGACAATGTTATCCTCAGTCCTCATGCCTTGGCTCAGACAGACCAGACTTTTAGCACTATGTGGCACATAATCGTTGAACAGCTCTCAGCGATTACCCGTGGCGAGATTCCAGAAACTCTGGTCAACCGGGAGGTTTTGGATAAGCCGGAATTTCAAACGAAACTAAAGAGATTCCTCGAGGCTATTAAGTGAGTTGCTCTGGCTCAATGAGACGCAGGAAACGGTACATCTTGACTAAACTTTGTGGTCGTGGTAGATTTAGCAACAGGATTCCCTTGGGCAAACAGACTAAAGGCGGGTGATAGCTGGTAGAGTGAGCGGCTTCGCCCGCTGTTGTCAAACGGAAAGGACGAAGGGTTTGTGCTAAAGGGACTCGCAATCAATAGTGCCACGGGCGTGGGGTGCATCATGGAGTGTCGGAGCGAATGAGAGACACATTGCGACTGCAGAAAACCACGAAACGTGGGCAGAAAAGGTTGATTAGCGTAGCTCTGCAGTTTGTTCTTCTTTTTGCCTTCTGGCTAATCCTTTCCGGACGCTTTGAAGCTAAGTACATTGTCATCGGGGTACTATCAACTGGCCTAGTCACTTTTCTTACCAATGACCTCTTTCATTATGCGTTAAGCTATGGTGAGCGTGTGGAGGCTAAAACCCGACTAATTTTCCTCCAGCTGTGGCGTTTTCTGGCTTATCTTCCGTGGCTGCTTTCCCGAATTATAATGGCTAACATTCAAGTTGCCTACCTTGTGCTTCATCCTAAAATGCCCATTGATCCTGGCCTGCTTGTATTCCGAACTCGGATGAAAAAGGGTATTGCACAGGTAACGTTAGCTAATTCGATAACTCTGACACCGGGTACGATAACCACTAGCTTGGAAAACGGGCAATATATCATTCACACCCTAAAGCGACCCTTAGCTGGAGAACTGGAAAGTGCGACGATGCAAAACAAAGTAGCCACGGTCTATCTGGACGAGAAAGATCCACCGCCAGCCACCCAATGGGTACATTCTCAGAAGGAGATTGAGCCGTGAGTTCATTCCTCTTAGCCGTTACCATTTTTATCGCCTTACTAACCGCGGCTAGTATGTACCGAGTAGCGGTCGGTAGAACTATCTTTGATCGGATAATCGCTGCGGGTTTGGTCGGGACTAATGGCTTTATTTTGCTGGCCTTAATCGGATTTATCTATGGGCGGATAAGTATGTTCGTTGACCTTGCCCTCGCCTATGCTCTGTTAAACTTTGTGGTGGTCATCGTGCTGGGTAAATACTTTGATCGAGGTAAGGAGAAATATCCTTAATGTTAGCTCAGACTATTGTGGCTATTATTTTAATACTTGGTGGTGTTTTCTTTTTAACGGTAAGTGCTCTTGGGTTGCTTCGTTTGCCTGACTTTTTTGCTCGAACTCACGCTGTGGGTAAATCGGAGACACTGGGCTCAATATTGATGCTCAGTGGCTTAGCTGTCTATAATGGGTGGGAACTCACTACCATCAAGATACTGTTTATCGCGTTTTTTGTCTTGATCGCTAACCCAACTGCCACCCACGCCGTAGCCCGAGCCGCTCTCCGAACCGGCTTACCGCCCTGGACACGAAAGAAGCCGAATGACGAAGACAAAAAGGAATAAGAAATCATGATTTGGCAAATTGACTTTTGGTTGCTAGTTATTCTGATTGTTGCCGCACTGATTGCACTTTCTGTCCACGACCTTCTGGCTGCGGTAGTAGCACTATCCGCCTATAGTTTCTTTGTTGCCTTATTGTTTGCCCAGATGGGGGCGATTGATGTTGCTTTTGTTGAAGCAACGTTGGGGGCCGGGATAACTGGGGTATTGTTTGTGGTTGCCATATTTCTCACTCGACGGAGGTCTGAAGATTGAAGTGGCTTAGTGCCCTAATCATGATTTTGTTTTTGGCGCTGATGGTATATGCCACTGGTGGTTTACCGGATCATGCCGACCCACAAGCTCCAGCCAATGTTCACGTTTCACCGACCTACATTGAAGACTCGGTCGAGGATACCCATACTCCCAATGTTGTCACTGCCGTGCTGGCTGATTACCGTGGCTATGATACCCTTGGTGAAACAGTGGTGATTTTTACTGCTGGCCTGGCCTGTGTCCTGATCCTCATGAAAAGGAAAGCCAATGATAAAAGAGCGATATCAAAGCATCATCGTTCAGATTATTTGTAGCTTATTGATCCCGTTTATTCAGCTCTTTGCTCTCTATGTCATCGTGCACGGGCATTACGGTCCTGGTGGTGGATTTCAGGGAGGAGTTCTGCTATCAGTCAGCATCATTTTGCAAAGGCTGTACTTGGGTACTGAAGTCTCCTATCAGAAATTCCCACCAAAGCTGGCAACAGTATTTGCTGCCATTGGCATGTTAATCTTCGGCTTAGCCGGGATAGTTCCCATGGTGACTGGTGGTTCCTTCTTGGATTATGGAAATCTCCCGATTTTCTGGGTACATGGTGCCGAACTGAGAGCACTCGGCATCTTGATTGTCGAGATAGGAATTGGCTTGGCGGTTTTCGGTACCCTGGTTCTCATCTTTGATAATTTAGTCGGTGAGAGATGGTGATGTTAGAACTATTCCTTTCCCGCTACGTTTACCTGATGATTGTCATCCTTTTGGCGCTTGGCCTTTATGGCATGCTTGGCAAGCATAACCTACTGAAAAAGCTTATCGGGATGAACATTTTACAGACCGCTATCTTTCTCTTCTTTATTGAAGGTGCCACCAAGGCGGGGGCTTCAGTGCCGGTAATTGATGAGTTACTGGGCAGGGAAGCAGCCAAGTATGTAAACCCGCTGCCGCATGTGTTGATACTGACTGGTATTGTGGTGGCTCTTTCTCTTACTGGAGCTGCGCTCGCCTTTTTGATAATCATTTATCGTGTTTACGGAACCCTGGATGATAGGTCTATTATGTCGATTATGAAAGAGAAGCCTGAGTAAATGTCGAGTCTATCGATTCTGACTCTGGCGCCGTTATTGCTGTTCAGTTTCATTGCCACACTGGTGGGTATATGGCGGCTAAGATGGGCCTATATAGCTGCGATCTTGGGCCTGTTGCTCTCATTGGCTGCCGCCAGCGCCGGGCTTTTCCGGGTCCTAGCCGAGGGGAAGCTACGCCATTTTCTGGGAGGATGGCCGCCGCCTTTTGGTATTGAATATGTGCTTGACCATCTATCGGCATTTATCGCCCTGATTATCGTTTTTGTCGGATTCATCGCCGTGATTTACCCCCCTGAGGCTGGCTTATACCATACTCCCCGAAAAGGTGTCCCGGTGTACGGGCTAATTCTATTACTGTTTGCCGGGCTGGTCGGCGTGGTGGTTACCGGTGACCTGTTCAACCTCTTCGTCTTCCTCGAGATTTATTCTATCGCCAGCTATGCCTTGATAACACTGGGTGGTGACCGAGCCGTGGTGGCTAGCTTTCGTTACCTAGTACTGGGGACAATTGCCGGCAGTTTCTATCTTTTGGGAGTTGGCTTTATCTATTTCTCCACGGGGACGCTCAATATGGCTGACGCCGCTCAACGTCTACCTCCTTTGTATGGCTCACCAACGATTATGGCCGCTGTGGCGCTTATTGTGATTGGCATGAGTATCAAGATGGCTCTCTTCCCGCTACATGTCTGGCTACCTGATGCTCATAGCTATGCTTCGCCAGTGATCGCTGCCGTCCTGGCCGGGATACAGATTGAGGTCGCTGCCTACGTGATAGTACGCATGATGCTTACCGTTTTTCAACCTCAATACTTTATTGAAGTCTTGCCGGTAACTACGGTGATTGGATGGATAGCCGCCGCTGGTATCATTTTTGGTTCGGTGATGGCGATTGCCCAGAGAGATTTTAAACGTATGCTTGCCTATAGTACCGTCGCTCAGGTCGCCTATATCGGATTGGGCATCGGGCTGGCTAATCCGTTAGGGCTCATCGGGGGCTTGCTGCACATTCTAAACCATGCCTTTATGAAGAGCTGCCTCTTTTTGGTTGCTGGCGGTATCAGGTATCAGACCGGGCTCCATGCGATACCTCAGTTTGCCGGCTTGGGGCGCAAGATGCCATTGATGATGGCGGCCTTTACCGCCGCCGCTCTGTCTATGGTAGGGATTCCACCAACATGTGGCTTCTTCAGCAAATGGTACCTGGTGCTGGGAAGTATCGATGCCAATAACTGGGTCTTCGTGGCTGTTATCTTGGCCAGTAGTCTGCTTACTGCCGTTTACTTCTTCCGCATGATTGAGAAGCTTTATGCCGTACCATCAAGTGGTGACCCGGCGGTGGAGCAGGCAACCGAGCCTTCGGCAAGGATTCTGGTACCGATACTGATTCTTGCCACCGGGGTTATTGTTTTGGGTTTGGTTAATGCCATCATCGTCACTCAGGTTCTGAAGCCAGTGGTGGCTCTTTTGCCGTAGCTAACGTGGGAGACAAAATTTAGTAATGGAAACATTTTATTCGTTAAAACCGTTACTAGCCGTGCTGGTCTCACTGGTAGCCACGGTTTTAATCGTGATTCCAAACCAACGGCCGAACGTCAGGGAATCTTGGACGATACTGGCTGCCTTAGCAAAGTTTGCCATTGTGGTGTCGATGCTGCCCAGTGTGCTCCAAGGAGTATATCCAGCGATAACTTTAATCACTATTTCCCCGGGCATTTCCTTGGCGCTGAAGGTAGATTCCCTGGGCATTATCTTTGGGCTCTCGGCCTCACTGCTCTGGATTTTAACTTCCTTTTTTTCTATTGGCTATGTCCGTGGTGTTCCGGAACACAAGCAGACACGCTACTTTGCTAGCTTCGCTATTTGTCTTTCGGCGACAATGGGCATTGCCTTTGCCGCCAATCTCTTGACACTGGTTATCTTCTACGAAATCTTGACCATCGCCACTTATCCACTCGTCCTCCACAGAGAAACGCCAGATGCAATCTTTGGAGGACGAAAGTATTTGGTTTACTTACTTACTGGAGGAGTTTTCCTTCTCTTCGCCCTGGCATTTACTTATCAAATCAATGGTTCGGTCGACTTCCAAGCCGGGGGAATTCTCTCGGCAGCAGTAGGCAGGAATAGCGTTATCATGCTGTCCATCCTGTTCCTGCTCAGTTTTGGGGTTAAGTCAGCGATTATGCCGCTGCATAGTTGGTTGCCGACAGCTATGGTGGCACCTACCCCGGTCAGTGCCTTGCTTCATGCCGTGGCGGTAGTGAAAGCCGGTGTCTTCGGATTTGCCCGGGCTATCGGCTTTATTATCGGTCCTGAGCTGTTACACGAGAGTGGAGCGTCAGATTTTCTTGCTGCTCTTACTGCGGCCACCATATTAGTGGCTTCACTTATCGCCTTGCGCCAGGACAATTTGAAGGCGCGTCTCGCCTACTCCACAGTAGGCCATCTATCCTACATTGTTCTTGGATTAACCATGCTTTCACCCAGTGCCTGGACCGGCAGTCTGCTCCATATTGCCTACCATGCTATGTTGAAAATTACCCTCTTCTTCTGTGCTGGGGCTATCTATGTTAAAACACACTGTGAAAATGTGAGTGAGCTGAACGGCATTGGCCGGCAGATGCCAATTACGATGGGCGCTTTTGCCTTAGCCTCACTGGGACTGGCCGGGGTACCCCCGGTCAACGGATTCATCAGTAAGTGGTATCTGGTTCAGGGAACGCTAGATGTAGGGCAAATAGTTTTCGCTGCTACTTTTCTTCTCAGCGGTCTCCTTAATGCCGGTTACTTGTTTTCTATCGTCATCCGTGCCTTTTTCATCCGCTCGGATAAATTCACTAAATTCGGCGAGGCATCACCATTAATGGTCGTACCTCTGGCACTGACCGCCATTTTTTCGCTTTTAATGGGACTCTTTCCAACTCAATTCCCTAACCTTTTCCAGCTGGCTTCTCAAGTTGCCAGCAGCGTTCTCAGTGGAGGTGGGCTATGAAGCGCACCTGGCTCTTGGTTTCTATAACCTTACTCATCCTTTTTATTCTGCTTGACCTTTTCTTGGTGAGCGGGCATGTTGAATTTCCTTGGTCTCGTCTTGCGGGGTTCTTTTCTCTTTTTGGATTTCTCGGCTGTTTGTTAATCATTGTCTTGGCTAAGCTCCTCGGCCATTACTGGCTGCAACGTAAGGAGAACTACTACGATAGAGATGATGACCGTGAGTAATTTCCCACTAGCGTTTATTTATATGCTCGGGGCCGTCCTACTACCGATGCTCCCCCGTCAGGTACGAGCCTCCGCATGTTTAGTATTTTCAGCAGTAGCCTTTCTCTTCCTGCTGCAGCTGGAAACGGGAGCCAGCCTGACCGCGCCCTTTCTTAACTACGAATTGGTGCTGTGCCGGGTAGATAGGTTAAGTCTTGCCTTTGGCTATGTCTTTGTCATCATGGGCTTCTTGGGTGGTCTCTATGGTTTTCACGTGAAAGACTTGCTGCAGCAAGTAGCATCTCTACTCTATGTCGGTGGTTCATTGGGAGTGGTCTTTGCCGGTGACCTGTTCACCTTATTTGTCTTCTGGGAGATAATGACGATATCCTCGGTCTGTCTCATCTGGGCACGGCGCATACCGCAGTCCAGTCAGGCAGGGATGCGTTATTTCATCGTTCATCTGTTTGGTGGTAGTGTTCTTATGGCCGGAATTCTCTGGCATTTGGGAGAGACAGGGTCGATATTATTTAACCACTTTGAAGGCGGGATTGCCTCATATCTCATCCTTTTTGCCTTTACCCTTAATGCTGCGGTCCCACCACTTAACGGCTGGTTGCCTGACGCTTATCCTGAAGGGACGGTTGCCGGTAGCGTCTTTCTCAGTGCTTTCACCACCAAGGTGGCAGTCTATGCACTGGCTCGTGGTTTTGCTGGTCTGGAGCTGCTGATGTGGGCCGGGGCTATCATGGCGGTATATGGTGTGGTCTTTGCCTTTCTGGCCAACGATGGCCGGCGGCTCCTTGCTTATCACATTATCAGTCAGGTTGGCTATATGGTCACCGGTGTCGGAATAGGTGGTAGGATGGGGATTAACGGTGCTACCGCCCATGCCTTTGCCCATATTCTCTACAAGGGCTTGCTGTTCATGGGGATGGGTACTGTTCTCTATGCCACCGGTCGGAACAAGATGACGGAACTCGGCGGACTAGTCCGTTCAATGTGGCCTACCCTGATATTTTTCATGGTCGGCGCTTTCTCTATCTCTGGAGTGCCACTCTTTAGTGGTTTCGTGAGCAAGTCCATGGTAATCTATGCCGCTGAACTTGACCATCAGGGAGTGATAGTTCTGCTGTTGAACCTGGCTTCCATCGGTACTTTTCTCTCCATCGGTTTAAAACTTCCCTATTTTACCTGGTTTAGCACTGACCGCTCACTCAAACCGGAACCCATTCCCTTGGGCATGTATCTGGGCATGGGGCTAACTTCGGCAATATGCATTGCCATCGGGGTCTATCCGGCATTACTCTATAACCTTTTACCCTTTGAGGTTCATTACCAGCCGTATACTGCTTCTCACTTAATAGAAACCATGCAGCTTCTAATTTTTACTGGACTTGCCTTCTGGCTGGTAATGAAAAAAATTCATGCCGAGGCGACTATTACCTTGGACACCGATTGGGTCTACCGAAGACCGTCTCGCTTGGCTTTCAAAGTATTCAGTGTCTGGGTGACTCAGTTATTTGAAGCGGTGGAAGAGCTGTCAATTCGCTTTGCCCGATTTAGCGTTAAATTTGGTGCCAATCCTCCGGGTTATCTTATTGAGACGATTAGAACCGTTAGGTATGTTTTCTTCCGTGTTCGAAAACCAACCCCTGAACCTTCAGTCTTCAGTCCTGACCGTTACCGAATTTCACTCGGAATCATGGTGCTGGTGGTGCTATTCTGCCTTATTATTCTGCTTGCTTGGGACTTCTTATTCTAAATGGCTGAATTTGCAGTTAAGCTAGGGTGAAACTGAAGTAAGCACCAAGGAAAAAGAGTAAAATCACAATCACGTTCCAATAACTCAGCCGGAGAAATCTTCTTGACTTGAAACTAAGCCCGGCAATAAAGGCTATCGTCATTAGAATGACGGTGGAGGCAGTAACCAGGTGACTTTCTGAGACTGCTGCCAGAACCGGACCCTTCAGATAAAGCAGGTCATCAATCGAGATAATCGTTAGATTAAACAGGTTACTACCGATCATATTGGCCACTGCTAAATCATTGGCCCCAATTCTCATCGCCGCGAACGAAACGGTGATTTCTGGCAAGGTGGTGGTAAAGGCAAGAAAAAGACTCCCGACAAAGCTTTGCCCCCACCCATAAACTCGAGCTATCTCATCCCCGATAAAGGCTAGCCAGATGCCAGCACCGATGATAAAAGCCGCTGAGATAACGAAGTAGAGATAGGCTCTCCCGGTAGATTTTTCACTGTAGACCAATCCAACTTCCTGAAGGGCAGGTTGACGCTGTGCGAAAAGAAAGATTAGCCTGATAAAAACAAGGTACAAAAGGACGATGACTGGCGTATACCAACCTATCCAGCCTATATCCATGGGGTGAAATCGGCTGCTAATAAAGATGAAAATGGCGACTAACAGAACCAGGAGCAAACTAAACACCCCGGTCAGTCGATGAGTTTGTGCCACGACGGTCAAAAGTGAGCCATTACGGTGGGCAAGATCCAGTAGTGCAAGATTAAACATGTTGAACATATTAGCGCCGAGAAGGTCACCGATGGTAAGGTCGGGTGCATCAACCAGCCTTATGGCACTCACTCCATTGAAAAGTTCCGGTAGTGAGGTAACCATGGCGATGACGACTAGTCCTATCCATACGCCACCGAGCCCAGTCTTCTCGGCAATGATATCCCCATACTTGGCTACCTTCTTACCAGAGAAGAAAATGATTAGCAAGCAGAGAATAAACTTAACCCAGACCAATAAATGTCTCCTTTGCCTAAATCACTTTATTGACACTTGACGGAAATGTCAACACTTGCTTTATCTTATAAAGGGTGGTTATAATATTTCGGCGATTCGGAAGCAGATTGAATCTATTAGCTTGGATGGTATCTTGCTTTTAATGCCAGTGACAATCGGAACAATAGCATTCTTTTCTCTTATCATTTTCTCTTTCCTTGTCCTTTCTCTAGTCGAGAGGTATAATGAAATTGTGGCCCCTGTAGCTCAGGTGGATAGAGCACCAGCCTCCGGAGCTGGGTGCGAGCGTTCAAGTCGCTCCAGGGGCACTTTAGTGTAGTCAGAAATCAGGATGACGAGCAAACTTATTGAGATTAGGTGGCACGGTCGCGGTGGTCAGGGGGCGGTTACCTCGGCAGAATTGGTCGCCCAGGCTGCCATCAATGAAGGCAAGTATGCTCAAGCCTTCCCCAGCTTTTCTCCAGAGAGAAGAGGTGCTCCTGTCCTCGCCTTTAATCGGATAAATCCTGATGAGCCCATCCGAACCAGAGCTGAAGTTGACCAACCAGATGTGGTGATTATACTTGATTCCACTTTGCTGTCAATTCTAGACGCTACCTCAGGGCTGAAAAAGAATGGCACCGTTATCATTAACACTAGAAAATCAGCCAAGGAAGTCAGGTCTGAGATCGGTATTAGCGGCCGACTGGCCATTGTCGATGCCACTGGGATTGCCCAGGAGTCTGGAGTCCCGGCGGTAAACACAACCATGATTGGTGCTTTGATCAAGGCGACCAATGTCATCACGCTGAAATCAATGAAGGAGCCGTTGGAAAAGCGTTTCGGCAGAGTCGCGGAACGGAATCTTAAAGCTATGGAAAGAGCTTATCAAGAAACCATAATGGGAGAGTAGTAGTAAATGGCGAAAGCAAAAGTTAAACCTAAAGCTAAGAAAGCAGAAGACGAATTAAGCTGGAAAGATATCGAAATTGGCTGTTTCATCACTGAGCCGGGTAGTGCTACTCAATTTAGGACCGGAGACTGGAAGTCTCGAAGACCAGTTGTAGACCTGAGCAAATGCAACAAATGCACTCTCTGTTATTACTTTTGCCCTGAAGGATGTATTGTCAAGACCCCGGAAGGCTACTATGAACCTGATTTATTTTATTGCAAAGGATGTGGTATTTGTGCTGAGGAGTGCCCTAAAGACGCCATAACCATGGTCGAGGAGGAGAAATAATGGCGAAAAGGGAAGGATTAGAGGTTTCGGTAGCCGTTGCTGATGCAGTCAAATTAACCAACGCTGATGTGGTGGCAGCTTACCCAATAACACCACAGACTCACATTGTGGAACATCTGGCGGAATTGGTCGCCGATGGCGAGTTAAAAGCTGCCTATATTCCAGTTGAATCGGAGCATTCTGCGATGAGCGCTTGCCTTGGTGCCTCAGCCGTAGGTGCTCGGACCTTTACCGCAACTGCCAGTCAGGGATTGGAATTGATGCACGAGGTGTTATATGTTGCCTCATCTTTGCGGCTACCGATAGTTATGGCCGTGGCCAACCGGGCTTTGTCAGCCCCAATCAGTATCTGGGGTGACCACTCTGATGCCATGGCGGTTCGGGATGCCGGCTGGATACAAATGTTTGTTGAGAATGGGCAGGAGGCAGTTGATAGTGTCATCTGTGCCTTCCGCATTGGTGAAGACAGGCGGGTTTTGTTGCCGGTGATGATTCACCTGGACGGGTTTTCACTAACCCATGTCATTGAGCCAATAATGCTTCCTGAACAGAGTGAAGTTGACCGGTTCCTCCCTCCCTATAATCCTCCCTTAACATTAGATCCCGAAAAACCGGTAACTATGGGAGCTTTTGGTCCACCTTTTATCTATACCGAGGTAAAGTGGGCACAGGAAGTAAACTTGGAATCAGCGAAAGAAGTAATCCTTGAGTGTTGGCAAAACTTTGCTAAAACCTTTGGGCGACATTACTTACCAGTAGAGAGTTACCATAGTGAAGGAGCTAAAGTCCTCCTGCTGACGATGGGGAGTTATAGTGAGACCGCCATGGTCGCCGTAGACAAGATGCGAGACGAAGGTAGGGAAGTGGGACTGCTAAAACTCCGCCTGTGGCGGCCCTTCCCCTTTGTTGAGCTTCGTCAAGCGGTTAAAAATGCCGAGGTTCTCATCGTATTGGATAGAGCTCTCTCCTTTGGTGGCCCGGGAGGACCGGTTTACTCTGAAGTTAAGGCAGCTTTATACAGTGAAGCTAAGAAACCGAAGGTAATTGGCTTTGTAGGTGGTCTAGGTGGTAGAGATATTTCCATGTCTGGCTTTGAGGAGATGATCAACCAAGGCATAAAAATCGCCCAGTCAGGAAGCAAGCGAGAATTTGAAATCTTTGGAGTGAGGGAATGATGGAGACGATAACCGTTCATGGTCCGGGAATAATCACTGAAGAGGAACCCTTTACCCCGGGTCACCGCGCTTGTAGCGGCTGTGGTGAGGCCCTGGCAGTTAGGCTGGCGGCTAAAGCTATAGGGAAAAATGCCATCATTGTTAATGCTACCGGATGCATGGAAGTGGTGGCTTCACCGTTCCCACATACTTCGTGGCGTATTCCCTGGATTCACACCTTGTTTGAAAACACCGCTGCGGTAGCTTCCGGAGCTGAGGCAGGCTTGAAAGCCCTGGAAAAGAAAGGAAAACGTTCCAAGCGGAACATTAAGGTGGTGGCTATGGCTGGTGATGGCGGTACCAGTGACATCGGGCTTCAGGCACTATCCGGAGCGCTGGAAAGAGGACATGACTTCCTTTACATTTGTCTGGATAATGAAGCCTATATGAATACCGGGATTCAGAGGTCCTCTGCCACTCCCTTCGGCGCTTCCACAACTACCTCTCCGGCTGGTAAAGAGAGCTTAGGACAAGTAACCTGGAAGAAGAATATGCCGGCTATTGCTGTAGCCCATGACATACCTTATGTTGCCACTGCCTGTCCCAGCTATCATCGTGATCTGATGAGAAAAGTGACTAAAGCTCTGGAAATCGAGGGTCCAGCTTATATCCACGTCCTTTCAGTTTGTCCTACCGGCTGGCGATGTCCTACTAATGACACCATCAAGGTAGGCCGCTTGGCAGTCAGAACCGGGGTATTTCCATTATATGAAGTGGAAAACGGACAATATAAACTAAGTTTGACCCTGACTAAATTGGAGCCGGTAGAGACCTATCTCAAGCTGCAAGGAAGATTCCGTCACCTAACCGACGATACGATAAGTATGATCCAAGAGAGAGTGAGTCGGGAGTATAATAAGCTGGTGGAACTGGCCAGTAAATCTGGAGAGCAAAAAACTCCGGAAGAATAAGGTGTTGGTCTGATTGCCAGACTAAGAATGCTAGCTAGCCTAACGGTTGCTTATCAATAAACGCTCGGTTCTACCTCAATAACGGGGTGTAGCGCAGCCTGGTCAGCGCGCATGGTTTGGGACCATGAGGTCGGAGGTTCAAATCCTCTCACCCCGACCATAAATCTAGATGGCAACGTTCAGCGCTGCTGGTAGAATGTAGAAACGGGCCGGCAGTTCGCCTAGTAGTTCACCATCAGCTTGGAGAGACATTACTTCTTTAGATTGTATCTCTATCTCTCTTGCCCGCTTCATCGTGACTTTAGGATGAGTTAAGTGGGTGCCTTTATAGACTCGGGGCAATGACCAGAGAAGGTCTGGCTTGCTTAAATCACCAATTATCAAGACATCGAGAAGACCATCGGTAAGGTCAGCATCAGGTGCCGCCAGCATGCCTCCACCTCCATACTTACCATTGCTCACCAAAATAGCACAAACCTTTCTCTCTGACACTTCACTATCCACGGTCAGGGTTACTTCCTTGTTTTTATAGAATAAAAGGGCAGTAAACAATCCGGCGAGGTAAGAAGCGGTGCTGTTTAACGTTTTATACTTCTGGGTGGTGGCCTTAACTATTTCGGCATCAAAACCTAGACCGGCAAAGTTGACAAATAATCGCTTCACCATCTGGCCATCACTGAGATATTCGACGACACCGATATCCACAGCAAGCTTTCTTGGACTTTTCAAACATTGACAGGCTTCTTGGTAGGCCCAGGGGATACCAATCGTGCGAATATAATCATGGCCAGTTCCCGTACCAATTATACCCAGCATTACCTCGGCAATGTTACCGGCATCATACAGACCGTTCACCACCTCATTTATGGTGCCATCACCACCAACAGACACTACAAACTCATAACCTTTCTTTGCCGCTGATCTAGCTAGTTCTCTGGCGTGGCCGGGAGCTTCGGTTAGATCATGTTCGAAGCGTAATCCAATGCTTTGCAGCCGACACATGATCTGTGGCCATTTCTTGGCCGTTCTCCCCGCACCAGCAAAGGGATTGACAATCAACCTTGCATACATCAAGGCTCGTCTCCCTGACACTGATAAATAACTGTACTTGATTCTATGCCCTTAAAGTATAGCATATCACACTAGGGCAGTGAATACTTGACATAAAATTTAAAATTAGAGTTTCAAATGCTTTTATATTAGAATGGTATCATAATGATGCTCTGGCAGCAGTTTTTTCAAATAATCTCTTTACTGCTTTTAGTTATCATTGGGAGAAACTTTTTTAAACATATGCTATAATTACGAACACAGAAAGGGGACAACTCAGGTAAAGACAGAAAACTGCTCAAGAGGGTTATGAAACAAATTATAACAGGTGATTATTATAATGGCTGAAGCACCTCGACCGAAAGTAATTGTCGGCATGCCAGCTTATAATGAAGCGAAATACATTGGCAGTGTTATCTTGCAAGCTAGAGGGTATGCGGATGAGGTAGTTGTCGTCGATGATGGAAGCTCTGACCGCACTTCTAAAGTGGCTGAGCTCGCCGGGGCTACCGTTATTCGGCACGGGGAGAACAAAGGCTACGGAGCCACCATCCAGAGCATACTGGCTCAGGCTAAGGAGAGAAACGCTGATATTCTGGTGCTTCTTGATGCGGACTCTCAGCATGACCCTGAGGAAATATCCTCCCTGACCAAGGCTATAACTGAAGGCTATGACTTAGCGATTGGTTCTAGGAAACTACGAAGGCGCGATATTCCCGCCTATCGCCAAATCGGGCAAAAAGTCATCTCGTATTTCACCCGTATCCTCTCCAGAAGTAAACTCTCGGACACCGAATCCGGATTTAGAGCTTTTTCGAGGCAAGCAATAGCCGTGCTTGAGCCCAAGGAAAAAGGCATGGCAATTTCAGCGGAGACCGTATCCGAAGCTACAGCGAAAGGCCTCAGAATTACTGAAGTCCCCATCTCAGCGATATACACCCCAGATGGTTCAACTCTCAATCCGGTAAAACATGGTTTCGGAGTTCTCAATCGGATAATGGTGATGATTTCGGAAAGAAGACCGCTTTTATTCTTTGGAATCGGTGGAGGCATCTCAATAGCACTTGGGATTTTCGCTGGTGTTGTGGTACTACAGAAGCTATTTGCTTCGCAAGTGTTGCACGTGGGAACCGCCTTGATATCAATGCTGCTCATCACCATTGGAATGTTAAGCATATTCGTTGGCATTATACTGAACGTATTGGTGAAGCGAATGAGTAATTCCCCATGATTAAGTAGATTGGTGTGATAGTAGGTTCTTGAGCAAAAAGCCAAGCTACTACCAAAGGAAAATTGTAGTCTTTAGACTAATCTTTTACATCTACCCACAAATAAATTCCGCTTTAAAACTAACTTCACGCCCCCCTTCTTCTCATGCTGAAGTATTTGAGAGCATTTGGCGTGCCGTTTGGCACTATATATTGCCAGATGAGCATATTGATTAGTTATAGTCGTACGTAGTACCTGAGGTAAATCCTTGCTTAATACCGCTTTTCGAGATTATAATGGAATAAATATTAAATGGGATAGGTTGGTGAATGAGATACTTTGTCGCCGGCGGTGCGGGGTTTATCGGCAGTCATCTTGTCGACAGCTTGGTGAATATGGGTGAGGTAACCGTTTATGATAACCTCAGTTCGGGTAAGCAGGAATTTATTCAGCACCACTTGAGTAAGAATGACTTCCGATTTGTTAAAGCAGACTTGCTGAACCGTGATCGTCTGACCAGAGCGATAAAAGATAATGACATCGTCTTTCATATGGCAGCTAACCCGGAAGTGAGAACTGGCCGACTCAATACCGAACTGGATTTTAAGCAGGGGACTATCGCTACTTATAATGTCTTGGAAACGATGAGATTGCATGGTATAAAAAGAATCATCTTTGCCTCCAGCAGCACTGTGTACGGGGAGACGGCAGGACAAGCGATTCCTGAGGATTATGGACCTCTTCAGCCCATATCCCTTTACGGCGCTAGCAAGCTTGCCAGTGAAGGGCTTATCACTGCCTTCTGCCACCTCTTTGGCATGCAGGCGTGGATTTTTCGCTTCGCCAACGTTGTTGGAGATAGGGCAACTCATGGTGTTCTCTTTGATTTCATGAACAAACTGAAGCAAAACCCTGAGGAACTGGAGATACTTGGTGATGGTACTCAGAAGAAGCCCTACATTTACGTGCAAGACTGCGTGGATGGCATGCTCTATGGCTTTCAGCATTCGGAAGACCAGGTCAATGTCTTTAATCTGGGTAATCGGGATACTACTGGCGTAACTACCATTAGTCACATGGTTATCGAGAGTATGGGATTGGCTAACGTGAAACTGAAATATACCGGGGGTGACCGAGGTTGGCCTGGGGATGTACCGCAGGTGTGCTTGGATACCTCACGAATTGAGAGGCTAGGTTGGAAGCCGAAGTATACTTCTGATGAAGCGATTCACCTGGCGATAAAGGAGATTCTGGGAAAGTCTGATTAGGGGACTAAAGATGCAAGCGGTCATCCTGGCTGGAGGGTTGGGAACAAGGTTAAGGCCATTGACGAAGGAGATTCCCAAAGTTATGGTTTCGGTTAATGGCAAACCCTTTCTGCTACACTTGCTTCAACTCCTCAAGGGCCAGGGAATGAGTGATATTGTCTTATGCATCGGCTATCTTGGTCAGCAAGTACGGGACTTCTTTGGCAACGGGGAAATTCTGGGAGTGAATATAAGATATAGTGAAGAGAGAGAGAAATTGCTCGGGACAGGGGGTGCCTTAAAACAGGCGCAAAATTTATTGGCTAATTATTTCTTGGTTATTAATGGAGATACCTATCTTCCTATTGACTATGCTGATGTGGAGAAGACTTTTCTCAGGCGTGCCAAGAAAGCACTCACGGTAGTTTATAATAACCAAGAGGACACCGGAACTAAGAATAATGTGGCCCTGGACGACAATTTGATGGTGATAAGGTATGATAAGGAAAGTCCAGCGCCAAGTTTAAAATATGTTGATGCCGGAGCACTGGTTCTCAGACAAGAAGTGTTGGAGCTGATAAAAGAGGGGAGCTCAGTCTCCTTGGAAGAGGGACTTTATAATAGCTTAATCCAGCAAGGAGAACTGGCCGCTTATGTTATGAAACAAAGATTCTATGACATCGGACTCCCGGAGCAAAGGGAGATTTTGGAGGGATTTTTGAAAGGGAGGGTGGCATGATAATCACCCGAACCCCCTTCCGAATAAGCTTTGCCGGTGGGGGCACGGACTTGCCCGAGTTTTATCGGGTGGAACCTGGGGCGGTAGTAAGTACAGCAATAAACAAATATATGTACGTTGTCGTTAACCAACGTTTCACTGACGCCATTAGGGTAAGTTACTATGCCAAAACTGAAATAGTTGACTGTGTTGATGAGATAAAACACCCTATCGTCAGGGAAGCACTGAAGCTGGTAGGGATAAGCAAGGGGATAGAGATCGCTTCTATCGCCGATGTTCATGCTGGTGCAGGGCTTGGCTCTTCTGCTAGCTTTACCGTAGGCTTACTCAATGCTCTTTATGCCTACCAAGGAATCCTGAAACCTGCGGAAGAGTTAGCCCGAGAGGCTTGCCACATTGAAATAAATGTTTTAGGCGAGCCTATCGGTAAACAAGACCAGTATATTGCTGCTTATGGAGGTTTTCGCTACATTCAATTTAATCCGGATGAAACGGTCTTTACTGAACCAATCATCTGGTCACTGAAAAATAGGGAGGAATTAATTCAGAACCTGCTTCTTCTTTATACTGGTGATATCCGTGAAGCCAGCAGTATTTTAAAAGAGCAGAAAGAAAATACACTGCAAGGTGACAAAATGGACTGCCTTAGAAAGCTACGTGTCATGGCTTTAGAATTGAAAGAGCGACTAAATGATGATGCCTCGGCAGACATCTTCGGTGAGACCCTGCACCAGGGGTGGATGCTGAAGAAACAGCTTGCCAGCGGGATCAGTAATGACAAGATAGACGAATGCTATGAGAAAGCGATTGGTGCTGGGGCTCTAGGGGGAAAAGTGCTGGGGGCTGGAGGTGGAGGCTTTATGCTCTTATATTGTCCTAAGCCAAAGCAGCCGCAGGTGAAGAAGGTGCTTAATTATTTACCTGACCTGAAATTCTCTTTTGAACCTGAAGGGAGCAAGATTATCTACGTAATTTAAATCGGGGTTGGAGGTGAAAA
>JBHIDQ010000017.1:0-19646 GCA_046760155.1 Dehalococcoidales bacterium
ACTTCGCTCCACTCCTTAGCTTCTAGTGTTTGCAGGGTGGTGGGATAGAGGATATGATCTTCCTTAAAGATGTGGTCTTTTAGAGTACCAGCGATGTAGCCACCTACCTCGCTCAGTTTTTGGGAGAATGCTTTATAATCCATGTTTTCGGCTTGTTCCGCGAGTTCGGCCAGTCTTTTCTTTTTGGCCCTTAAATCATCGTGTTCCAAGCGCATCATCTGGGGCGGTCCGGTTACGCCGTGCTTCTCTAACTTAGGAAAGAGTGCTTCCTCTTCTCTCTGGTGGTGACTCTCGGTCTCTAGGAGAAGGTGAGCAACAGCTCTTAACCGTTCTAGCTGGCCTTTAATCTCATCAAATCCTTGTGACACTTTTACCTTTTTGATTATTCCCCTAAGCTCTTCTAGATTCTGCAGGATGATCTCATGTTCATCCATGAGGATGCATACCGGGTGAGTTTTTTCTAACTCTGGTCTCTGCTGTTCTAGTGCACTACCAAGCACGTCCAGATGTATCTCACACAAACTGTGTAAGTGCTCAGGTTGTATCCCTTCCTGCATGAGCTCCTGCTCAGCTAGTGAGAGCGTTTTGGCGTCCACATTCTTGAGGAATTTCTTGGCTTTCTCCCTGAACAGAGTGCTGTCTCCTTGTTGGTTTAGTTCTCGTAGAACTTGTTTCAATTCTTCTTTACTCGCCATTTTGCTCCTCCTTATTCTCAAGACTTTCGGTCACCCTTAACTCCTATCGTTATCTCTTCCAGAGGTATATCTTTGCCGCCGGCCAGAATCGCTTGCTTGGCCATATGCACCAGACCAAAACAGCAGGGTACTTCCATGTGCACCACGGTGAGACTCTTTGGCTCTGATTGGCGTAGAATCTGAGTCAGTTTGTTTAGGTGGGCCTCAAAGTCGTCCAGCTTGGGGCAGGCAACAACCAGGGCATGGTCCGCCAAAAGATCCTGGTGAAAGCCGGGATAGGCAAAGGGAACACAATCTGCAGTTAGGAGTAGGTCTGTCCCTTGCAGGAAAGGTGCTGCTGGCGGGACGAGAGTCAGCTGGACGGGCCAGTGAGCAAGCCTTGATTCGACCTTGGCTTCAGCAATTTTCGTTGCTGGGATTTCACTACTGATTCGTCTTTCAAACTGGGTAACGGTAGCGGAAGGGCAACCGCAGGGAAGTTCATCGGCAACCTGAGCATGCTCTTTCGAGTGCAAATGATGCTCAACTGCTTCTTCGTTAAACTCCTCAGCTTCACGCTCCTCAATGGTAATTGCTCCTTGAGGACATTCGCCGAGGCAGGCACCAAGGCCATCACAGTATTGCTCGGTAATCAGTTTTGCCTTACCATCTATAATCTGGAGGGCTCCTTCAACACAGGCGGGAACACAGGCACCACAGCCGTTACATTTTTCTTCATCAATTTTGACGATTTTCCTGAGTACTTTTGTTGTCATTCCGTACCTCCTTATATTTGTCTAGTCTTCACCCTTTAACGCCTTCCATCTTTCCTCTCCCAGACATTGGCGGGCGGAAGCACACCAGTCAATACAGGAGGGCATTTTCTCCTTGTAAACGTATTGGCCGCATTTATGGCATTTAATCTTTAGTTCGTCGGAGAAAATTTCAACCTCGGCACCACAGTTTTGGCATTTGTATAGGGCTACTCTTAGCTTTCTCATATCCTGACCGGGACACTGAGTCATTATTATCACCTCCTCTACAATGGACGTTTTATTTTTATTCGCTGTAAATATGATAACAGCGAATTATACTATCTACTATGATTTAAATCACATAGAAAATAGAATATCGCCATTCAATGTTCTCTTAATAGGTAGGCGAATTCAACAGGTTTTTGGTCTATACCTGTGGCGGCCCTTCACTCAGTAGCCTGAGCTTGGTTTCATTGAGGATGATTATCTTGCCCCGAACGGAGCTAATAACTCCCCGCTCTTTTAGCTGGCTGGTAATCCGAAACGCCGTTTCAGTGGTGGTTCCGGCCATGTCAGCTATCTCTTGTCTGGTGAAGGGGAGAGTGGTGCCAAGCTTTGAGGAAAGCATAAGCAGAGTTCGGGCAAGACGCTGCT
Organism: Dehalococcoidales bacterium; assembly: GCA_046760155.1. Taxonomy (GTDB): domain Bacteria; phylum Chloroflexota; class Dehalococcoidia; order Dehalococcoidales; family RBG-16-60-22; genus JBHIDQ01. The sequence goes on from JBHIDQ010000017.1 coordinate 2,084, forward strand.
CAACTCTCTCCCCAGCCAGGTCTTTAAGACGGCTCTGGGCATCTCTGAGTCGCCCGCCTAAAATGTTAATGATGCTCAGGGCGACCCGAGGGCGGGTAGAAAGAAAGGAGAGAAAGTCCTCTTTTTTGATTCCCAATATCTTCGTGTCAGCCACAACCTGGGCGGAAGCGGGATAAGGTTTATCTTCGAAAACAGCCACTTCGCCAAACATCTCACCGGGACCAAAGAAAGCGATGATGAACTCTTTTCCTGAAGAGGAGTGTTTGATAACTTTTATCCTTCCTTCAACGACAATGTAGAAATAATCCGGGTTGTCTCCTTCCCAAAAAACGAACTCGTCTGGCCTGAAGTTACGTTCAATAACTAGCTGGGACAGCTCAGCGAGTTCATCACTGTTCAGGCTGGAGAATATTAGCGACTGTTTTAAAATCTCAGCTCTGTTAGTAGACATCGAAGTTAATCCTTTTTCACTTGCACTTTCTTCCGCTAGTCACCTGACCACAGCACTTCTACCGGCAATCTCCTGATTTAAATACCATTTGCGCACAGCTTCAACTACTTCATCAGTGCCATCACAAACTCGGAGTAAGTGGAGGTCTTCTTCTGAAATATAGCCCTTGGCCAGGGTGCAATTCCTGAGCCACTCCAGAAAGCCTTTCCAGTAGTCGCTACCGAATAGCATCACCGGGAAAGGTTTTATCTTATGGGTTTGCATCAAGGTTAACACTTCGGTTACTTCATCGAGCGTACCTAAACCGCCAGGCATGATGACAAAGGCGGTGGCATACTTTACCAGCAAAACCTTACGGACAAAGAAGTGACGCAGTGATAATGATATTGATGAGTAAGGGTTGGGCATTTGTTCCTCAGGTAGTTCAATGTTTACCCCAACCGATTTAACCCCTGCCTCAAGTGCCCCCTTGTTGGCTGCTTCCATCACACCTGGTCCGCCACCGGTTATTATCGAGAAACCGTTTTCTCCAAGCTGACGGGCGATTTCTTCTGTTTTCGTGTACAATTCCTCACCTGGTTTGACTCGAGCTGAGCCGTATATGGAGACAGCTGGCTCTATCCCGGCGAGTCGGTCAAAGCCCTCCACCAGCTCACCGATTATGCGGAACATACGCCAGGATTCTTCTTTGGCTAATTCATTTATTTCGTATTCCTGTTGCATATTTACCTCCACACCATGTCTTATCTGGAATGTCCATTTCCTATCCCAAAGGTTTCCCCGAGAAAGTGAGCGATTTTTCTTCTGATTAAAGGGAACCATAGCCAGAAGGTGGTGTGAGTGCCGGGGAACCAACTGATGTCCGGTTTGCCGCAGGCCTCCCAGAAGTCAAGCGTCGCCTCTTTCGGGACATATTCATCCCAGAGGGCATTAAGCATTAATACCGGACGGCCACGGAGAGAGGAGGCAAAGGTCATCGGATCAGTGAGAAAACTTTGCCTTACCGGAGTCACCTTCTCGAATCCATTCTCAGTTACCTCAGCAAGATACCGGGTATAGTCACGTTGGATTTCATTGTATTCGTCCTCGGTACGTTGCTTAAAGCCTTTCTTCATGGAACGCTTCCGGCTCTTTCGGTGTATTTTTTCCGAATTCCCTCCGGCAATGAGAAAAATTCCTGCCTTGATACGTTTATCTACTCCCATGGTTATCGACGAAATGAAGCCGCCAAAACTTATACCGAGTACGGCTACTTGTTTTTTGTCTAGCTCGGTTTGGTCACTTGCCCAGTCTATCACTTGACGTATGTCAGTTACTGAAATCTGGTAGCTTTCAAACCATTCCTCTGGGGTAAGGGTAGGATACCGTTTTTTTACTGTTTCTGGCATGCGTCTGGAGTGAAATATTGAATATAAGACAAAGCAAGCCATTCCTTTTTTGACCAGAGTTCGTGCTAGGAGTTTGCAAGGGATCAAAAGCTGGTCTCCTATGCCATGAAATAAGACAACTAATGGAGCGTTATCAGTGTCTCGTGGTTGAAAGTAATCACCGTGGACGGTATTGTTTTTTGGGTGCCGAGTCGGGTGGGCACTTGGAAAATCAACCGAGTAGCGCAACCAGTTCGAGGTCTCTTGCTTTAGCTGTAGATTAGCGTTTGGCACGCTGTTTGGATAATTATACGGATTCATACTAGCAACATCTCATCTTTCTCCTTCACTGATTTTACTAAACTAAAACCTGCGACACAACTTAACGTTTTGTGGAACTAATAAAACTCTTTGTTCCCTTTCACTTCATCAATCCCTATCTCGCATCAAAAATACCTTGATTCTACCAGATTTCGGTGATATTATAGCGCTAGTGAGGGAAACCCCAAGCTGATTTCTAGCCCTTTCAAGTTACGGCAGCGATTAATAAGGGGGTAATTATGGATTTTGCACTCAGTGAAGAACACAAGATGTTGCAAACCACGGTAAGGGATTTTGCCAATGACAAACTGGCTCCAGTAGCCGACGAATTAGACCGAAAACAGGAATTCGCCTGGGACAACTTCAAAATGATGGCTGAGATGGGATTACTTGGTCTAGGCATTCCACCTGAGTATGGTGGCAGTGGTGGCGATGAACTTTTTATCGCCATTGCTGTGGAAGAGATTGCCCGAGCTTGTGCCTCGACAGCCGATATTGTCGATGCCCATCTGTGCTTATGTACGGCCCCAATCTACCGGTTTGGCACTGAGGAGCAGAAGCAGAAGTTTCTACCCGCTTTGGCCAAGGGTGAGAGGGTAGGTGCCCATGCTATAACTGAATCTGAGGCAGGTAGTGATATCAGTAGGGTACAGATGACGGCGGTAAGGGATGGTGATTCTTATATTCTCAATGGCACCAAGATATTTATCACCAATGGTGATGTTTGTGATGTGGTGCTGGTCTTTGCTACTATTCCGGAATTAGGGGACCGGGGCATGACGGCATTCATCGTGGAAGAAGGGACTCCGGGTTACAGTAAAGGTAAGAAATATGATAAGCTGGGTATGCGTGCCGCCACTAATGCTGATCAGGTATTTGACAACTGTCGTGTGCCGGTAGCCAATCGTCTTGGTGGGGAGGGGAAGGGTATGCGCCTATTTTTGGAAACCATTGATCACGGACGGATTGGGATTGCCGCCCAAGCCCTCGGTATCACCAGAGCTGCTCTGGAGCGAGCCATTGACTATGCCAAGCAGCGGCAGCAGTTCGGTGCACCTATCGCTTCATATCAGGCGATTGCTTGGCGGTTGGCCGATATCTCCACCGAGCTTGAAGCCGCTAGGTTGCTCCTGTATCAGGCTGCTTGGCTGGCGGACAATGAACAACCCTTCCGTACGCAGGCCGCCATGGCCAAGGTTTACGCTACGGAACTGGCGATGAGAGCGACAACGCTGGGAATTCAGGTCTTTGGTGGCTATGGGTATATGATGGACTCACCAATGCAGCGCTACTTTCGCGATGCCAAACTGACTGAAATCTATGAGGGGACTTCAGAAGTGCAGCGGATGATAATCTCTGGAGCACTATTTCGCTAAGGAGAATTATGGAACAGGGTAAAACCATTGACCAACTTAATATTGGGGATAAGGCTAGCTTAACGAAGCAGATTACCGAGTCAGATGTGCTTCGCTTTGCTGAGGTAACCGGGGATAAAAACCCGATACACATCGACCCGGAGTACGCTCGTCAGACCAGGTTCGGGGAACGCATCGCGCATGGTATGCTTACCGCCAGCCTCATCTCGGCAGTACTCGGCAGCCACTTTCCTGGTCCGGGAAATATCTACGTGTCGCAGAGTTTGGCATTTAAGGCACCGGTTAAGCTGGGTGATGTCATAGAGGCAGAGGTGGAAATAATCGAGAAGATACCCGAGCGGAATCGCGTGCGTTTAAGAACAGTATGCCGTAACCAGGATGGGACGGTGGTCATTGATGGTGAGGCAGTAGTCTTGCCACGGCGCGATTAAGCTGATTCAGTGACCACGATTACCGGAACCAACAAATCCACATCATTAGACATCTTACCATTTTGCGTAATAGAATATTAATAGGCTGCGATTGCTGGCGGACGGAAATGGGCTTATGACCGAGAGCGGAGGAATTCATGGTAAAAAAAGAGTACCTAATGGGTAACGAGGCGATGGGAAGGGGGGCGGTGGAGGCCGGGATAAAGGTTGCTGCCGGATATCCCGGTACACCGGCTTCTGAAGTCCTTGAGTATGCTTCAAAATATCCAGATGTCCGTGTGGAGTGGTGTATCAACGAAAAAGTGGCTCTGGAAATAACTATGGGAGCTTCGCTTTGCTATACTCGCGCCATGGCAGTCATGAAACATAACGGAACCAATGTTGCCCTGGATTTTCTCATGCATCTCAATTATACCGGTGTCCGTGGTGGGCTGGTGCTGATTTCCGGAGATGACCCCGGAGGAATTTCTTCGCAGAATGAGGAAGATAGCCGGATTATTACTCATCTTGATGCGCACCTGCCGGTATTTGACCCGTGGTGTCCTCAAGAAGCTAAAGATATGGTGAAGGCAGCCTTCGAACTCTCGGAGAAAACGGAGCTGTGCTTTGTGGTGCGGCCAGTGATGCGGGTCTGTCATGCGCGCAGTCCGGTCACTCTGGAGGAGATAGCTACGACCAGTAAGGAGCCCTTCTTCGAAGATGACCGTTCCCGTTTCATTATGAGCGCGGTTAGAGAGCCTAAAGCTGGTGGCGTTCTTCGACCAGTTTTGCGGCACAAATGGCTCAATGAAAAGCAGACGGAACTATTACAAATTATGGCAGATAGCCCCTTTAATCATGAAGAAGAGGGTGAAGGAAGTATCGGTCTGGTTGCCTGCGGCATCGGCTATGCCTATGTCAAGGAAGCGGAAGAAATACTGGGCAAGAAATTCCCGACTCTCAAATTAGGGACGTTGCCCTTGCCTAGGGACAAAGTGGTCAAATTCGCGCACAAGTTTGATAAACTTGTCGTCTACGAGGATAGTGAAGCCGTGGTCGAAGGTCTGCTCAAAGAGTTGTTATATGATGAGGGTATTAAGGTAGAAGTGGTTGGTAGAAGCGGTTTTCTACCTAAGGAAGGAGAGCTATCAACCACGGCGGTGCTTAAGTCGCTGGCGACTCTTTACCCGGAATTGGAAAAATTGATTCCAGAAACCGCCTCTCTCGACATTAAAATCCCGATACGGACTCGGACGCAGTGTATCGGCTGCTCCTATCGTGGTTTGTTGCACGCACTGAAGCTAACGGCGCGTAAGACCCATGGAGTTGTCACCGGTGATATCGGCTGCTATGATGCTGGCTCTTTTCTTCCCCTGGAGTTGCAATCGACTATCTACTGTATGGGCTCGTCCATTCCGATGGCTACCGGTATCGCCTATAGTGGTTCCAAGCAACCGGTTTTCGCCATAATTGGTGATTCAACTTTCTTTCATAACGGTGTCCTCGGGCTGCTTAATGCCATCCACAATGCTGTGGATATGGTGGCTGTTCTCTGTGACAACCGAACGACAGCGATGACTGGTTTTCAACCCCACCCCGGAAGTGACACTGATATTAGCGGTAAGTCGGTAGTCGCCATAGATATTGCCAAACTGGTCACTGCGGCTGGGGCAACCAGTGCCCAGGTGGTTAACCCTTATGATATTCCCGAGGTAATGAAGGCCCTGGATAAAGCAGCCAAGGGGAAAGGTGTCTCGGTCATCGTGGCTTCTTCGCCGTGTTATTTACTGGCGAGACGAACCGATGACATTGGGTTCACCCCACGGAAGGTCAGCCTAGACCCTGACCGTTGCAATGGTTGCAAGATTTGCATTGACTACTTTGGTTGCCCGGCAATACGCTTTGGTGATGGGAAGGCGACCATTGATCAGGCGACCTGTGTCGAGTGTGGAATGTGTGTCTACGTATGCAAGAGGGGAGCCATAACGTGAATCTAAATATACTGATTGCTGGTGTCGGTGGGCAGGGTAACCTGTTTGCCTCAAGCATCCTAGCTCAATATTTCACTAATAAAGGGTATCAAGTTTTCGCTGTGGAAACTATCGGGGCGGCGCAGCGAGGAGGTTCGGTAGTCTCACACTTGAGGGTCAGTGACGCTGAGATATACTCACCGCTGATTCCGGCTGGAAAAGTCGACATACTTATGGGTTTTGAGATTCTGGAGATGCTGCGGAACTTCCAATTACTGAGTGTCGATGGTAGTTACCTGCTTAACGATTATAAAGAACCGACGGTACTGTGCAATCTGGAGATGGATACTTACCCATCGGATGAAATCATTACGGCTGCTCTTCGGAAATCAGGTAGGAAGGGTTACATTATCAAAGCCACCGAGTGTGCCCGGCAGATTGGGGGCAGCCTTTTGACCAATGTGGTCATGGTGGGCGCTTTGTGCCAATTATCACCACTTTTCGATGGTCAAGAGGTCAGGCAGGTTCTGGTTGGTAAGTCACCACCTAAAGTACGAGACTTAAATCTTAAAGCCTTCGATGCCGGTGGGGCGCTAATCAATGAGACATAAATCATAATGTAATTAAGGAAATGAAAATAAGTACAATTCTCTTTATTAGTGCGTTTGCCTTATTGACGCGAGGACTTGATAAGAGTGAAATTACCACTGCCCAGCTTCTTTTATCGGGTGGCATTTTACTGGTAATTGCTATATTATTAACGACTAATTTAAAAGTAATTCATTACTTAAAAAGCATGAGTTTAAGGTTAATTCATTTCCTAAAAACTGTAAGAATTGTAAGAGTATCTCAAGAGCCCGTTGGTGTTAGGAAGACTACTGAGATAAAGGTTATTATAAAAACCAAGTAACAAGACAAAAATATTTGATGGTTAAGTCTGAGGAGGGGTAGGAAAATGAAGAGGCTTATTATTTTTCTAATTGTACTACTTGTGTTTCTGGTTGGCTGTGCTGCACCAGCGCCAGCTCCAGCTCCAGCACGTAGTCCCGCTCCCCCACCAGCGCCAACTCCAGCACCCACACCAGCTCCAGTGCCGTCTCCAGCACCTACGCCGTCTCCAGGACCGGCACTAGCACCGGCACCAACGCCAACGCCAACCCCGGCACCACAAGTCTGGCCCCAGGTAAAGGGAGCCTTTATTGAAGGCACCTCAGGTGGAGATGCGGAGACCCTGAACTGGATTCTGGCTGCCGATGCTACTTCATTCTCGTACGTCGGCTTTTGCTTGGAAAGTCTGGCCACCTATGATAATGATTGGAACGTCGTCCTGCGCCATTTGGCTAAGCCGGTGGAAGTCTCCGAGGATGGTCTGACTTATACCATCACCATCAGGGACGACCTGAAGTGGAGCGACGGCACCAGAGTCACCGCTGAGGATTACGTCTATACTTTGAAGAACCTCATGTTCTCCGACTGGCTCAACTACGCCTACCAAACTGACTGGCAAGAGATAGTTAACGGGGAGGAGGTATTTGTTGAACCGGAGGTAGTCGATGAAACCACTTTTACTATTAAAAGGCAGACGGTTGACCCGGAATTTGTTGATAATGCCATCTATTCCCTAACCCCGCTCCCCAAGCATATTGCCATCAAATATGAAGGTGATGCCAAGGCATTCACCGAAGCTGAGGAATTCAACAATCTGACTTATACCGGCAATTTGGGTCCCTATAAATTTAAGGAGTGGATCCGGAATGACAAATATGTGGTGGAGCGTAATCCAGACTTTTATTTGGGTCAGGAGGATGGCTCACCTTACTTTGAGCAATATACCACCAAAATCTTTGGCACATCGGCCGCGGTTCTGGCTGCTCTGGAGGCGGGCGATATTCACTATACTGGTATCGAACCGGAGCAGGTAGCCAAGTTCAAACAGATGGAGGGAATAAAAGTATATACCGTCCCAACCCGCGCCTACGATTTGATCGTCTTGAACTTGAGGAATAATGGCTGGGAAGGACTTAAAGATAAGAAGGTAAGGCAGGCCTTAGCCATGTCCCTAGACAAGCAAACGTTTATTGACTCCATACGTTCTGGCTTTGCTGACCCCGCTTTCAGCTTTATTCCCAAACCATCCCCCTGGTACACCGAAGAAGGGGTAACCAAGTTTGGTCTCGGCTCCCTGTATGATAAGGAAAAGGCAAAGCAGATGCTTTTTGAAGCTGGCTATGGTATCAAAGAGCCGGATGGCACAATTGTGGTTCAGGACAAAGATGGCCAGCCTATTCAGCTTACCCTAGTTACCACCACAGGCAGCAAGCTTTCCGAGGACATTGCCTTGTTTATCAAGCAGGAACTGGGTGATTTGGGCATTGAGGTGGACGTCGAGTTGGTTCCCTGGCCTACCCTCTTGAGACAATATGTTATGAATAAGGTACCTGACTCAGACCAGGAGCCAAGGTACAATAACGGCCCTGACGCGGTGAGCGAAAAGCCTTGGGATATGATAGTGATGGCCTTCAACACTCATCCCATCGCGCCCTCGGGTTCAAGGGTATTCTTCGCTACTGAAGGGGGGCTAAACTACTGGGGTTACTCTAACTCCAGAGTTGATGAGCTGTTTGTCAAAGTTAGGTCAAAAGAAGCGCTGGACAAGGAAGTGCGCAAAGAGATTTACGCTGAGATAAGCCAGATAATCGCTGATGACCAACCGGCAATTTTCCTCTCTTTCCCCAGAGGTAATCATGGTTTCCAGGCCAATGTAGAGGGCATTGACCCTGGGATGAGGCTGGGCTGGAACTACCATAAGTGGTACTTTGCCGAGCCATAGTTTCTTCCTGATGGAGCAAGGCGTTGAAACGGGGTGGATTACAGAATTACATCATCAGAAGGCTTATCTATGCTGCACTTATCGCCTTCGGTGTGGTTACCATTACTTTCATTCTGCTACGGGTAGGGCCCACTTCTCCGGCGGATAAATATCTGGCCAACATGTCCGCCAGGACGCAAGACCCGGCAAAGGTAGTTGCCGCCGTTGAAGCCAGATATGGTCTTGATAAACCCATCTATGAACAGTATTTCGATTACTTGGTTAACTTGGCTCGTGGTGACTGGGGATGGTCATTCAGCAATTCCATGCCGGTAATGAAGCTCATTCAGCGGCACTGGGTTTACTCTTTCCAGCTTATTCTCCTCAGCATGCTTTTCTCCGCTAGCTTGAGCATCTTGATTGGCATCTATTCGGCGGTAAAGCAGTATTCCTTGATTGACTATCTAGCCACCTTCTTCTCCTTCATTGGTATCTCCATCCCCAACTTCTGGCTGGGCATGATGCTAATCCTGGTGTTCTCGGTGCAGTTGGGCTGGTTCAAAACCTACTACGATACTGGTTTGGCCATGTTTTCCGTGGCTAACTTGAAAGCGCTTATCTTGCCGGTTATTACCCTGGGTACCGGGATGATGGCTGGCTACACTCGATATTCCCGGTCGGCTACTTTAGATAATTTGAGAAAAGATTTCGTGAAAACCGCAAGGGCGAAGGGTTTACCCGAGAGAGTGGTCATCGGCAAGCACGTCTTTAGAAATGCTATTCTGCCCATCATTACCATAATAATGTGGTCACTGAGCGGTGTCGTTTTTGGCGGTGCCTATCTCACCGAGATTGTCTTCGGCATACCTGGATTGGGTCAGGTATCCTTTAAAGCTATCTTTGCTGATGACTACCCGGTGGTGGTCACCATAACGCTTATTGGTGCCATCGTGGTGCTCCTGACCAACTTAGTCACTGACATTCTTTACACCTGGCTGGACCCTAGAATACGCTATGACTGAGAGGAAGGATGATGGAGCGAATCGGTCGTAAAGTCGGCGGGCTGAGAAATTTAATATTTATCGGTATGGTTCTGATTTTGGTTTTTATTTTCCTTCTGGACCTTTATTTGGTTGATCAGATTCTCGAGCCTATGGGGTACTTTTACCTGTTCTTTGCCGTTATCGTCGTCCTTTACGGTATATATCCATTATACGTCAGCCGACGGTTGGTCAAGTATTACTGGGGAAGAACCAAAAAGCACCGTCTTTCTGTCCTTGGGTTGGGATTTATCATCTTTTTAATTGTCACCGCCCTCGTTGGACCCTTTCTCACCCAGGACCCTACTAGGGTAAACTTCCAGGAGAAAAACCTGCCCCCCTTGGGTTTCACCATGGAACAATCGGTATATGACCTGAAGACGGGGCAATTTATAACCACGGTGACTCCAGGCACTTGGCAGCATCCTCTGGGTACTGATGATAAAGGTAGAGACATGCTGGCCATGCTCGTTTCCGGTGCCCGAATCTCCTTGCAGGTTGGTCTGCTGGCTACCCTGATTGCCATACTTATCGGCACCATTTTGGGGGTTGTCTCGGCTTACTTAGGTGGTGTGGCTGACATGGGCTTAATGAGATTCACCGACATAATGATGACCTTTCCCTTCTTTCTGCTTCTGGTTCTCATTATCTTCATCTTTGGGCCTTCTCTGGCTTTCATCATCCTTGTCATCGGCCTCACTGGCTGGACGGGAACTGCCCGGCTGGTTAGAAGTGAGGCTCTATCTCTCCGAACTAGGGAATTCATTATGGCGTCGAAATCATTGGGTGCGAGCGACAGTCGAATCGTATTCCGTCATCTCATACCTAATGTTTTAAGTTCAGTTATCGTCATCGCTACCCTATCGATACCCGGGGTAATCTTAGCCGAGGCGTCACTGAGTTTTATTGGGCTTGGGGACCCCACGGTTACCAGTTGGGGGATGGTTTTAAATGCTGGCCAGCGGAGCTTAGATACTGCGTGGTGGATAGCTGTGGAGCCGGGGATTATGCTTTTTCTGACCGTTCTGGCTTTTAATTTTCTGGGGGATGGCATTAGAGATGCCTTTGACCCACGGAGTCAGGTTTAGGGAAAAAGTGAACAATAACCTATTAGAGATAAGGCGGTTGAAGACATACTTTTTCACCGCTAAGGGCGTGGTCAAGGCGGTTGATGGTGTTAGCTTTGGTCTCCGCAAGGGGGAAAACCTGTGCTTGGTAGGGGAGACAGGGTGCGGCAAAACAGCTACGGCACTATCAATTTTGCGTTTGATTGACAGTCCTCCGGGTAGAATCGTCGGTGGGGAAATATTATATCACCGCGAAGACCTGCTCCGATGTTCCAGTGAGCGACTACGGCAAATCCGCGGTAACTGGATAGCCATGATATTTCAAGACCCCCAATCTTCACTAAATCCAGTGTTCACCACTGGGGACCAAATTGCCGAACAGATAAAGCTACATCTTAGGCTAGGACACAGGCAAGCTATGGAGAGAAGTTTACAACTAATGGAACAGGTTGGTATCCCTAGGGCTAGAGAAAGAATGAAAGATTACCCACATCAATTCTCCGGGGGTATGAGGCAAAGGGTGATGATCGCCGCTGCTTTATCCTGTGACCCTGAGATTCTCATTGCCGATGAGCCAACTACTGCTCTTGATGCCACCATAAAGGACCAGATTTTGGATATTTTGCGTGACCTAAAACAAAGGAGAAATATGTCCATCCTATTCATAACTCATGACCTAGGTACCGTGGCCAGTATTGCTGACCGTATTGTCGTCATGTATGGTGGGCGAGTAGCCGAAGCCGGTACGGTATTTGATATCTTTGACCAACCCAAGCATCCCTACACCATTGGGTTGATTAATTGCCTGCCTAGTATCTCAACGCGAAGGGATAGGTTAACTCCTATCCCAGGAACAATACCCAGCCTGATTGACGTTCCTGAAGGCTGCATCTTTAATCCCCGCTGCCCGCGGCGGATGCCGATTTGCTGTCAAATAAGACCAGCGGAAATTGTGATTTCTGGGGAGCATCTTGTTGCCTGCCATCTGTATTCAGGACCAGCATTTGGAGAGGATATTCGAAAATGAGCCGAAGATTAGTCGAAGTTGAAGACCTGAAAAAATATTATCCGGTTACCGCGGGGCTGCTCTCAAGGCACATTGCTGATGTTAAGGCAGTGGATGGGGTTTCCTTCTATATCATGGAGGGGGAAACCCTCGGCTTGGTTGGGGAATCTGGATGTGGTAAGTCTAGCCTAGGCCGAACTTTACTCAGGCTGGAAGAACCAACTGCCGGCAGAGTCCTTTATAGCGGAAGTGATATTACGCTGTGGGATAGAAGACAATTAAAGGGGTTCCGGAAAGAGGCACAAATGATATTCCAGGACCCGCAATCTTCCCTTGACCCTAGAATGACTATCGGGGATTCCATTGGGGAAGCATTGCTGATTCATGGTGTTGGCAATGAAAAAGAGAGACTGGAAAAAGTGGAAGAGTTGCTCAAACGGGTAGGTTTGGAACCTGAGCATGCTATGAGGTATCCCCACGAATTGAGTGGTGGCCAGAAGCAGCGCATTGGCATTGCTCGGGCGTTAACGGTGAATCCAAAACTCATTGTGGCTGATGAACCGGTTAGTGCTCTGGATGTATCCGTCCAAGCCCAAATTCTGAACCTGATTATGGACTTACAAAGCGAGCTTGGTCTAGCCTATTTGTTTATCGCCCATGACCTAGCAGTCATCGGGCAGGTCTCAGATAGGATTGCGGTAATGTATCTCGGGCAAATCATTGAACTGGCCGATAGAACAAAATTACTTGGTCACCCCCTCCATCCATATACTGAAGCGCTGATGTCGGCAATCCACCTTCCAGACCCACACCAGAAACGAGAGAAGATTTTGCTGCAAGGTGAGGTTCCATCACCGGTTGAGCCTCCCCCGGGTTGTCGCTTCCATACCAGATGCCCCAAGGTAATGAAAATCTGCTACCAGGAGCAACCGACACTGCGGCAGCTGGAGGAAAATCATTTCGTCTCCTGTCACCTGTATGATTAGACTAGTCTATACTTCACCCTGCGATTGGTAACTAATGAACCTAGCGGCGTTTTTAATCAGGCATCAAGTTTATTTCGAATTTCTCAAGAAAAGACCTACCCGACATGCTTTAGAAGCATCGCAGGTAAGTGGGGTGGCACTAAACGAAATCGTCAAGACCCTTGTCTTTGTTGATCAAGATGCAAAACCGATGATCGCCGTGGTTCGTGGTGACCGTAATGTGAGTAGGCATAAGCTTCAATATTGCTCAAACTCGAAGTCGGTAAGACTAGCTTCGGATGAAGTGGCGAAAGCAGCCACCGGTTATACCACCGGTGGCATACCTCCAGTGGGGCATAAGAAGAAGTTACCCGTGTTTTTTGATGAGGGACTGACGCGGCATGAATACATTTGGTGTGGTGGTGGCGCGAGGTCTAAACTGGTCAGATTGAGGACAGAAGATATCGTAAAATTGAGTGCTGCTACCGTGTGCGATATAGTAACCTAGTAATTTCTGTGGGCCTTTCGGTACGTTTCCAAACTCTTCTTTAAGAAGAAGCAGTTGATACTGGCCTTACAGCATTGGAGAGCTGGAAAGGATATGCGGAAAATATTAAAGGGAAAGAAGTAAAAGACTGGTTTGAAAGCACAAGCGCAGCAGAAATTCTGCTCATCGTCCATCTATAGTGGCACTCCTTTTGCCATATTTGTATAGGACGACTTACCCAGTATAACTTCCAAACACCCAAAGGAATTGATACCTTCTTCATCTCACGATAAGTCTTTTCGTCCCTGAGCATTACTTTAGTTCAGGGAAGGTCGGGAATAGTTTTGAGGTTTATATAAACTAACCATAACTACTGGCATAAGCTTTATAATTTTGGGGTTAACTCTAAAAATCTTGACCCTTCACGAGGAAAAAGAGTAGCATTTCGGTAAGACACAGAACTGACACCGAAGATGTTTCTTAGCTATTCGCTAGGCCGGTAGACGGTTGGTTTCTCGACCATCATTAGTCAATCAACGGACTATTTTAAGAGGAGGAGAGTGAATGGATTTTCAGTTAAATGAAGAGCAAAAGATGCTGAAGAGAATGGTACACGACTTAGCCGAAAAAGAATTTCGCCCCAAAGTGGCCGAATGGGAAACCCAAGCTCAATTTATAGATGAAGAAGACATCAAAAAGCTAGCCGACCTAGGGCTGTTAGGATTGGCTCTTCCTGTCGAGTATGAAGGTCAAGGTGGGACCGCTTTTGGCGCCATTCTGGCTATTGAAGAACTGGCGCGAATATCACCTGTTTGCGCCTACCCTGTTTTTGAAGCTGCGGTGGGGCCGGTCAGAGTGATTGAGCAATTTGGTACCGATGAGCAAAAAAGGAGATATATACCTCCGGTTTGTCAAGGTAAATCCTTGATTGCAGTTGGTATGACCGAACCTGAGGCTGGTTCAGCTTTGACAGACCTCAGCACGAGGGCAGTCCTAGATGGCAGGCATTTTGTCGTCAATGGCAGCAAATGCTTCGTCAGCGCTGGAGGTGAGGCTGATGTATATGTGGTATATGTGAGGTTAAGCGAACAGAAAGGTGCCCGAGGCATCGGAGCCCTGATTATAGAAAAAGGGACACCCGGTTTTTCCTTCGGCAAGCAGGAGCAACATATGGGTTTACGAGGCATACCGAACTGTGAACTCATTTTCGAAGATTGTCAGGTACCCAAAGAGAACCTCTTGGTCAAAGAAGGCGATTTCAGGAAGCTAATGACTGCCTTTGACCTCGAGCGATGCGGCAACGCCACCATGTGTCTGGGGATAGCTCAAGGAGCCCTGGAAGAGGCGATGACCTACGCACAACAAAGAAAACAGTGGGGCAAGGACATCTGTGAATTCCAAGCAATCCAGTTCATGCTAGCCGATATGTCAATAAAAGTTGAAGCAGCTCGCTTTCTGATATATAGGGCAGTAGTTAACGCTGAAACGGGTTTGCCTTCGCCGCTTGAGGCTAATCTAGCTAAGTGCTTTGCTAATGAAATGGTGAGGGAAGTTACCGGGCTTGCTTTGCAGATACACGGCGGCTATGGCTATTCTAAGGAATATCCGGTAGAGCGCATGTTACGGGATGGTTGGGGTTGGGGTATAGCTGGCGGAACTATTGAGATGCAGAAGATTACCATAGCCTCTCAGCTTCTAAACCGCAGATTTGACCAGAGGAAATAAGAGCTTCTGAGGATAATCCGCTCCTTAAACCCTCTATTGAGGCGTTACCGATATCTCCGAGCGTGTTGACGATTATTTGAGGCGGGTGCTAACATTGGACAGACTAACAACTATCGAAAGAGTAAAGCAACCCTGATATAAGAGGAGAGAAACAAGTATGAATTTTGAGATTACAGAAGAACAAGCTATGATTCGTGATACTATAAAGGATTTCGCAGAGAAGGAAGTTGCTCCTGCATCACGAGATAATAATCGGGATGAGCGTTTTCCATCAGACGTAATAAATAAACTGGGAGAAATGGGAGTACTAGGTCTTAATCTACCTTCTGAATACGGAGGTGGGGGAGCTGATTACATTTCCTATTGTATTATGCTTGAGGAAATTGGTCGTGTTGATCTCGGAGTAGCGGTTACCGTTTCGGCACATCTTTCTTTAGGTGGTAAGACAGTGTTGCAGTGGGGTAGCGAGGAACAAAAACAGAAATATTTACCACGTCTGGCTAGTGGCAAGATGCTGGCTTGCCTGGCGACAACTGAACCTGATGTTGGCAGTGACGTCTCAAGTATTGAGACTTCGGCGGTACTTCAGGGAGATGAATGGGTGTTAAATGGCACTAAAATGTGGATTAGCAATGGTGGGGTAGCTAACATAGCAATTATTATTGCCCAAACCGATAAGAGCCTGGGGAGCAAAGGCTTAACCGCTTTCATCGTAGAGCGGGATACAGAGGGTTTCTCTAGTCGGGACCTGCACAATAAACTTGGGATTAGGTCGTCAAACACCGCCGAGTTGATTCTGGAGGATTGCCGTGTGCCGCAAGGGAACGTGCTTGGGCCGGTGGGCAAAGGTATGTCGGTAGCATTGTCAGCTTTTGACAGCGCTCGTTTAGGTGTGGCCGCACGTACGGTCGGTGTCGCTCAGGCATGTATTGATGCCTCGGTCTCCTATGCCCAAACACGCAAGCAATTCGGTAAGCTTATTGGCAGCTTTCAGCTAATACAAGAATTGATAGCTGAAATGACCGTGGAGACAGAAGCAGCTCGTCTTCTTGTTTACCGCGCCGCTGCTATCAAAGATAAAGGCGATCCGGCTACCATTGAGACATCAATGGCCAAATATTATTCCTCAGAAATCGCTTTGAAGGCGGCAAATAATGCCATACAGATTCATGGTTCCTATGGGTATTCTGACGAGTACCCGGTAGAACGCTATTTCCGAGACGTTCGAGTGTCATCTATTTTGGAGGGCACTTCTCAAATACATAAGTTGATTATTGGACGCGCGATGACTGGCATTAGTGCTTTTGCATAGTTATTGCCTAAGAGTGGGGTCGGGGTAGCTACTAAGGTATCAAATTACGGCCTATTTTCCCTTAAACTTATCGGAAACGGCAATAATATCCACATGACTCAGCTCTTTTTTTAATGTTGGGGGCATTTGATGAAAAAATATCCGAGCAATGGGGGAAAGACTACGTATTTCGTAATATTTTAGCCCCTAAAAATTTGACAACCTACGAAATACGGCGTATAATTAAAATACTGTTGCGATATCAGACATATTTGCACTTTAGGACTTGTTACGGTGTCGATTCAATAAAGCAAATAATTAGGAGCAAAAAACGCAATACGGGCGAAATCTGGTAGGTGTTAAAGTGCCATGGAGCCCTTCGATTGAAAGTAAATTCGAGCCTCTCTTGATTACTGTTGATAAGTGAGCTAATCTATCAGAAAGGCTGACAAGAGATGGCTATAAGAACAAAGAAGCAATACTATCAATCGCTACAAAAGCAACACCCAACTACTTACATTCTGGGGGAAAAGGTTGAGAACCCATACGAGCACCCTTTAATCAAACCAATGGTTGCTGGGGTGGCCAGGACCTTTGACCTGGCTCATGACCCGGAAGGTAAGCGGTACCTAGTAGCCGAGTCTAAGCTAATAGATGAAAAGGTTACCCGCTTTGTCAAGTTCTACGAGAGCCCCGATGACCTGCTGGCCAAGGTCAGGATGTTGAGACTCCTTACGCAGCGAATTGGCACCTGCTTTATGCGCTGCTCTGGCATGGACGCCATAAACTCGGTCGGCATTGAAGCCTATAATTGCGACCAGAAGTATGGCACCAGGTACTGGCAAAGGCTGCTAAATTTTGTCCGGCAACTCCAGCAAAATGATCTTGTCCTTTTCAGCGGGGTAACTGACGTCAAGGGAGACCGCTCGCTGCGCCCGTCACAGCAAAAAGACCCTGACCTTTACCTGCATGTGGTAGACCGGGATGACAAAGGCATTGTGGTCAGGGGTGCCAAGATTCACCAGACTGGCTCGCTCTGCGCCCAGTGGGGACTGGTGGTGCCCGCCCGTGAAATGCAGGAGGCAGATAAAGATTACGCTGTCTCCTTCGCCGTGCCGGTCGATGCCCAAGGGGTGATTCATGTTTATGGCCGGGGCACCTTGGAAGCCAGGGCACTCCAGGATTGTGACCTGGGCAATGTTGAGTACGGCAAGTTCGCCAACATGGTGATTTTTCAGGACGTCTTTGTGCCTTGGGAAAGGGTTTTCTTGTGTGGTG
>JBHIDQ010000018.1:0-19642 GCA_046760155.1 Dehalococcoidales bacterium
GTAGCCACCGGAATCATGGCCTTTGTCCTCGCCTTAAGCACACGACTCCGCACCAAAGACAAGTTGGCTCGTGAGGGACGATGGGAAGCGGGAAGAAAAGAGTACCCCGGCATAGGTTTAACTGGAAAGACATTGGGCTCCTTCGGAGTGGGCAATATTGGCCACGAGCTGTTCAAGTTAGCCAAACCTTTTGGCATGAAACACATCGCCTATGACCCATATATAAAACAGGAAACCGTGGATGATGTTGATGTCAAGCTGGTAGACATGGATACGGTGCTGACCGAATCAGACTTTGTGAATATTAGCTGCCCACTAAACGAGGAAACCCGTCATTTAATTGGCGAAAAAGAACTACGCAAGATGAAAAGAACTGCTTTTCTCATAAACACCGCCCGCGGACCAATCGTAGATGAGGCAGCACTGATTAAGGCTTTGCAAGAAGGCTGGATTCAGGGAGCCGGCATCGATGTCTTTGAACAAGAGCCAACCCCACCAGACAATCCCCTGCTCAAGCTGGAAAATGCTATCTTCACCACCCACTCCATATGCTTGACCGATGAGTTCTACATCACCATGTGGCAGGAAATTGCTCAACAGATTTCCCAGCTAATCCAGGGAGAGAAGCCAGCAACCTTGGTCAATCCGGAGGTCTGGGACAAATCTGAATTTCAAGCCAAGCTGAAGAAGTTCCACGACGCCATCAAGTAAACCGAATTATTGACAGCGGAATAGTCACACTATTAAGCAAGCACCTGGGGATTGACCGGATATTTCGGCCTCTCCCCCCGCAATACCCTGAGGATTTCTTCGGCCACGGTGATTGCCATCCGCCTCATTGCCTCTTCAGTCACGCCACCGATGTGTGGCGTGGCGATAAAGTTATCTAAGCCGAGAAGGGGATGTTCTGCGGGCGGCGGTTCCTGCGAGAATACATCCAAAGCTGCCCCGGCTATCTTACCCTTCACCAGACAATCATAAAGCGCTGTCTCATCAACTATTCCCCCTCGGGAACTATTGACCAGAAAAGCGTTCGCCTTCATCAATCCTAGCTCTCTTGCCCCGATAAGATTGGCGGTCTCCTTGGTCAACGGCACACAGATAACGACGTAATCTGCTTCCCCCAGCACCTCATCTAGTTTTTCCACTTTAGTGTAACCCTGCTGTTCTGCCCTCTCCTTCGGGACATACGGGTCATAGGCGATTACCTTCATATCAAAGGCGATTTTGCATTTGCGGGCAAGCTCAGAGCCAATCTTGCCCAGCCCAATAAGCCCCAATTTCTTGTCCTTTAATTCAACCCCGGTGTAATCTTCCCGTCGCCTAAGCCGGTTCTGCCGCAGCACCCTGTCCGTGGTGGTAATATTTTTTGAAATGGAAAGCATCAGACCAAGGTTATGCTCAGCCACCGATTCAGCGTTAGCTTCAGGGGTATTAACCACCACTATGTGTCGTTGGGTCGCTGCTTCCACATCGATGTTGTCATAGCCGACGCCGTGCTTGGCAATAATCTTGAGGTTGTCGGCCTGCGCCAAGAGGTCAGCAGTGATTTTCGACACCCTGACGGCAACTCCCTGTGCCTCCTTAATCACGCCCCACAGAGTTTGTCCCGGAAGCTCAGGTAAATAAATGACCTCTGCCCCCTTTCTTAAAATTGCTAAGCCATCCTCATATATGGGTTCGGTGACAATAACTTTTTCACCTGTCATGCTACTCTCCTTTAGCCAGCCATGCCCACTACTGGATTTTCCAAGCAAAGTTCTGCCCAACTCTGAAACCCCAGTCAACTCACAATGAGGTGCTTCCCAGCGTGTCTTGGTAATATACGGCACTAATCTCTATCAGTCAAACCGTATTTTACCAGCTAACGTTGGTACGTGCCAGTGAGCCGACCCTGGACTAGGATGTGCCCCTGCATCGCCTCCAGAACCTGCTTCTTGGAGGCGCCTGCCTTTAAAGCCAAGGTTTGGTCTAATGCGTAAAGGGTAAACTGATACCGGTGAGGACGACCGGGCGGGGGGCAAGGGCCACCGTAGCCAATCTTGCCAAAGTCATTCTTACCCTGCAAAGACCCGTCCGAAAGCTGAGCCTGCGTTGACACCGCCTCTGGTAGTCCGCGGCTATCAGCGGGCAGGTTAAATAAGACCCAGTGGGTAAACACACCGACGGGAGCATCTGGGTCATCCACGATAAGAGCAAAAGATTGAGTCCCCGCCGGTGATTCACTCCAAGTAAGCGCTGGTGAGACATCCTGCCCCTCACAGGTGTACTTGGTCGGTATTTCAGCTCCCTCCTGAAAAGCTGAACTCGATACCACTAATGCCATTTCTCCCTCCTCCGGTGGCTGTTCTCTTGATGCACAGCCAGCTAATAAGGTGACAACAAGACAGGATGCTAGCAAGAGAACACCAACCCGTAATATATTAAATTGCTCTTTGCGAGGATTAACTTTCATCACCGAAAGAACCAACTACTGCCAGCATAGAAATCGTAGTCCAATAAGGCACCACTGTCAAGCACCAAATTGTTTGACCCGAGCTAACCATATGCCTTAAACTTAGGCGCAAGTTCCAACCCGTGCCATATTATCATTAGGTAAAGTTGAAAAGAGATTCAAGCCACACTTTGTTTTAAGGAGAATCTACCGTGTTTGACCTTATATCTTCAACCCGCAAACGGTCATTGACAAGGCAACATTTGATGAGCCGAAAAAACATCCGACCGGGATTGACTACGTACTGGTCAACGGTGCTGTGGTGGTGGATGAAGGAAAACACACCGGGATACTAAACGGCCGTGCCCTCTACAGAGACTAAATTACGGTTGAATTGCCCTCGAATTGCCCTTACCATATTGGCTTAACTTTTATTGACAATTGTGCTAAAATATAAGGCTTGAAGTAGGAGTGTAGCTCAGTCTGGGAGAGCAGCGGTCTCCAAAACCGCCGGTCGGGGGTTCGAATCCTCCCACTCCTGCCAGGTTAAGCCGAGGTGGCGGAAGCTGGTAGACGCGCTAGCTTGAGGGGCTAGTGAGCGAAAGCTCGTGGGGGTTCAAATCCCCCCTTCGGCACCAATTGAATAAAGCAAGCGGAAGTGGCTCAGCGGTAGAGCATCTCCTTGCCAAGGAGAGGGTCGCGAGTTCGAATCTCGTCTTCCGCTCCAGGGCGACGTAGCCAAGTGGATAAGGCGGGGGTCTGCAAAACCCCTATTCACCGGTTCGAATCCGGTCGTCGCCTCTTATCTTTTATAAATACCCGCCAAGATAAAGGCAAGCACTAATGTAATCCTTTTTCCGCTTGCTTCACAATCATGTTCACCATCCACTTTCCCAGTCCCGTGGCTGCCTGTTGCGCCATCAACAACCTATCGTAGGTCGTTCTGACCTCCTTGATTTTGTCGCCACTGAATTCATAGGCGCACATGGCCAGCACTTCCGCTCTCCGGCCCCCTACCGTACCTCCTATGACGTGCTCGAAAAAGGCCTTATTCCCCTCCACGATGATTCCGTTGCCGCATTCGGTAACCGTCATATCCTGAGTATTCTGGAACATCACCGTCAGGTAGCGCTTTAGCTCTTCCTTGCCTCTGAATGTGCCGTTGGGGTTTACCCAAACTGCGTCATCTGTCAAGAAGGAAAGCATTTTATCCACGTCCCCTTTTTCCATCGTCTTGACAAAATCACGCATGATACCGGGAATCTTTTCCTCAGCCATTTTAGCCACCTCCTTTCTTCTATTGATTTCAGGTGTTGGGACTTTAATTATAGTCCTATTTGTGTAATTGTCAATACCTAGACTAACTAAGTTCTCCTAGGAGTGGCTGAAAAGTGGTATGGCTTTGGAGTAAGTGTAGCTTATAAGAAGGTCGCTGTACTCAATAGGAATTAAAAGAGGCGATTTTATCTAATGGCTCCCTATCGTGTCCCGCTTTCACCTTTTCCTTATCGTAATAGCCCAGCGCAATCAGGATATCTATTTTCTTGCTCTTGGGGATATTCAACAGTGATTTTACCGCCGACTCATTGAACCAGCCAATCCAACAGGTGCCAAGACCCAAATCTTCCGCCTGCAGGACAAAATGCTCACCAGCTATCCCGATATCGATGAGGTAGTATTTTGTCCCCCGAAACATGCTCCCGATTCGGGCTAAGAACTTGGACTTCTCGGAGACCACCACGACGATGACCGGCGCCATTCGGCAAAAATAATTTATCGCATAGATGCCACCAAAAGCTTTCTTGCATAGTTTTTTCTTTAGTTCCCGGTCATCAACGATGACGAATTTCCACGGCTGTGAATTGCAGGCAGAAGGCGCCACCCGAGCCGCTTCCAGGCACATCAAAATCTTTTCCCTCTCCACCGGTCTATCCAGGAAATTCCGAACACTTTTTCTTTGCTTCAGCAGTTCCAACAAGGCCATAATCTTGCTTCCTGATTAATCTCTGGCTTTGGTTAGCTTTAACTTAGAGACCTTTCGATTCGGTCAATCTTTTCCTGAGTCAGTGGCAGCTCGGCGTTCTCCAGGACCGAGGTTAGCATCAGGAGATTTTCGTTGGACACCAGGTTTTCCGTGGACATTTCAATGCACAGTCTATCGCCGGGCACCACCTCTCTGAGCAGGTTCAGGGCGTGCTTCTTCGTTGCCTCAGGCCCAAGGGCATACACCGACCCAGGAAAGCCCACCCAGATGACCTTGTCCTTCCAGAGGGAAAGTGCCTCGCCTATCGACAGGTCACCCATAGGGGGTGGATGGAGTGCCTCGATGATATCTATTGGCGTCTTGGCAATTAAATCTTTCAGCACGCCTACCCTACCGTCCATATGGACGCCGAAAAGTTTGCCGTGTTCGTGACAGATCTTGGCCATTTTTTCGTACTCGGGCATAAAGTATTTTTCAAAAAGCCTCGGGTTAACCAGAACCCCGTCAATATTGTCTCCGCACCAGACAATATCGGCCGGTGATTTGGCCGCTATCTCATATATGGGCTCGCGACTCTTGGCGATGGCCCGGCAGAGGTCTTCGACCAGGTCAGGGTACTTGGCGTGATGGATGAAAAACCGCCCTCCCTCACTTCCTATCCAGTCAATCATCAACATCTGCATCGGCTGGTGGGGCAGAAAGTCCATCACCAGACCATCTTCACCTAGCCAGTCCTTGGCTTGTTCAATTGGAAAGTAATCGGGGATGTATTCCGTGTGTTCCACAACGTATTTCAGGACTTCATAATCTTCAGGTCCTTTAATTAAGCGTTCTGTCTGCCACGGTAGCACGTCCTTCCAGCCTCGCAATCCATGCCATTCTCCAGAACCGGGTTCTCGCCTCTCGTCTAAATAGATACTGCCTACGGGGGTAGCATAAGTCCGCCGATATACAGTCATTCCATTTGATACTACCTGTTGCTCGTTTATATCCACATCGTGTATCTTCGTGATATAACTTGGTCTTGCCCAGATCATGCCCATCCCCCGGCTGCGGCATTCCCGCTCCGCCCAGCCTATCTGGCAGTGACGCCACATATGGCAAAAGGGTAACTTGTCGGCACGTCTTTTATTGCTTGCCGCCAGCATCCTCTCACGGCGAGTCATCTCAGTCATATCAATTCCTCCTTTACCGAGAAGTCACCCACTCCACACATTTCTTTACGCCTTCCAAGGCATTGACCGCCCGGTGGTCAGCGCCAATACTTTCGGCAAATTCCGAGGTTACCGGTGTCCCACCGAGAATGACTTTAACCTTTTCCCTAAAGTTTGCTGCCTTTAAGGCTTCGATTACTCCCCCCATTTTGGGCATGGTTAGCGTGAGCAGCGCGGACATACCCACTATGGTCGGTTGGTGCTCTTTCACCGCATCGATTATCCTCTCCGTGGCCACATCGACTCCCAAATCAACCACCTCGAAACCGTGCGCTCTCAGTAGAGAGGTGACAATGCCTTTCCCAAGGTCATGGTAGTCTCCCTCCACGGTCGCGATGACCACCTTGCTCAATCTCTGGGAACCTTCTCCCTTCAGGTAAGGATTCACCACCTTCAGGCCTTCCTTCATGACCTCGGCGGCTACCACCAGTTCAGACAGAAAGTATTCCCCTTTCTCAAACTTTTCGCCAACTATGGCCATTCCTGAAACCATACCCTCGTTTATGGCTCGGTGCGGGTTTGCACCTGCTGCCATCGCCTCCTGAGCCACTTTCACCACCGCGTCAAAGTCCAGATTGACAATGCTCTCCTGCAAAGACACCAAATATTTCTCCACAGCCAATGGCTAAACCTCCTGTTTATGAATAATAACTAGATTACCTCACTTGATAACGTTCGATAATTTCTTCATTCAGGTCAACGCCAAGGCCCGGGCCTTCCGGTACCTCAACATAGCCATCCACAACCGGCAATTTTTGCTTGGTCAGGTCTTGCCTTATCGATGTTTCTTCCACGCAATATTCCAGAATAAAAGCGCTCTGGCGAGACGCCAGCCAGTGTAAACAGGCCGCCAAACCAATCGAATTGGTGTAGAAGTGGTTAACCACCCTTAGGCCGCGGTCTTCCGCCATATCGGCAACCCGACTAGCTTCGGTAATGCCGGTATTCTCGACATCTATCTGGACAATATTGATTCCACTCCGCTCGATGAAATGCTGATGGGCAAATCTTCCTGCTTCCCCTTCACCAGCGGCGATGGGAATTGGGGAAACACTGGTCAGCTTCCGGTAACCCTCAAGGTTTTCCCGGTGCAGCGGCTCCTCCAGAAAGAGTATCTTATAGTCTTGGAATTGCTGTGCCCGCTTTATTGCCGTGTTGGTATCCCAGCAGCACCCGGCATCAATGATGAGGTCATTTTTGTCGCCAACCCCGCGTCGGCCTCCCTCCACCAGTTCCAGGTCTAATTTTTCACTTTGTCCCATCGGGGTCCAGCCAAATTTTACCGCGGTAAACCCTTCGTTTATCCATCTCTTGCCAATCTCACCGGTTTCCTTACCATCTTTACCAAACAGGATGCTGGCATAAGCCCGGAACTTCTTGTGGAAGGCACCACCGAGAAGTTGATAAACGGGTTTGTTATAGTACTTCCCGGCAATATCCCACAGCGCAATGTCAATGGCGGCAATGGCGTGACAGATTATGCCCCGTCGCCCTAACCGGAGATTCCTCGCCTGAAGCATATGATTGATCGGTCTTATATCCAGAGGGTCTAAGCCAATCAGCAACCTAGCTAATCCCGTGGCACTCGCCCCGCTAAGTGGTGCCTCAATCATGG
The DNA here is from genome assembly GCA_046760155.1 of Dehalococcoidales bacterium. Taxonomy (GTDB): domain Bacteria; phylum Chloroflexota; class Dehalococcoidia; order Dehalococcoidales; family RBG-16-60-22; genus JBHIDQ01. The sequence goes on from JBHIDQ010000018.1 coordinate 7,248, forward strand.
CTTTTACCACGTGCGGCGAGGAATAAGAGTCACCGATACCGACGATTCCCTCATCGGTATGGATTTTGACGATGACGGCATCTTGGGCAGAGGAAAACTTTGCCTCGTGAACTTCTTTCTCGGGTAAGCGAAGTTCAATGGCTTCTATTTTAGTAATTTTCATGAAAAGTTCCTACCTTTCCGTCAATTTTTAAAACTATTTTACATTTTATTGTGTCACGATGAGAGACAGCTCTTCTAGATTACCTAGTATCTCTTCAAAATAAATGGCATTCTCGTTAATGACCTCTTGGTATTCATTAACCAGCCCAGCCATTTCATCCATTACCTTTTGATTCGCTTCAATTGCGGCAAGGTATTCTTCATTCATAAGTTCCGCATTCTCATTAATGACCTTAGCATGCTCACCAATGACTTTAGCATGCTCATTCACCACTCCATTGATTTCCGCAAAATTCTCGCCCATGATGCGGATCCTTTCACTATTGAGGTTTATAAAGCTGTACTGCACTAAAATCGCGGCGACTAATAACACCGTTAAGACCGTTAAGATAATATTCCAAACCAATAACCCTTTGTGCATTCTGTCACCTCCTGACCTGAGTATACCACAAGAGGCAAGCAACGGATAAGCCGACGAAGATAATAATCTTGACGCCCAAATGGCTGACCGCTACAATAACGTAAGTAATGCCGGGATGGCGGAATTGGCAGACGCAACGGACTTAAAATGTGAACCTTAACGAAGGAGGGATAATGGAATTTAAAGACATGGTGGTGGTGGTTGCGGGAGGGGCAGGTGGCATCGGCGAAAAAATTGCTCAGGGCTTTGCGCGAGAAGGTGGCACGACGATTATTCTGGACAGCGCGGAGGAAGGCGCCCAAAGAGTGGTCCGTGAAATAGAATCCAGTGGCGGCAAGGCTTTGGCGGTGGTCGTTGATGCCACCAAAGAAGATAAAGTCAAAGATGCCATCGCCGGAATTGTGGGCAAGTTTGGCAGAATAGACGTGCTGGTGAATAGCATTGGCTGGAATAAGCCGATGCCGTTCCTGGAGACCCCGGAGTCTGTCTGGTACCAAATCGTGGAACTTAATTTGCTGGTAACGGTGCGCCTTTGCAAAGCAATTTTGCCCTACATGATAAAACAGAATTTCGGCAGAATTATCAACATTTCCTCCCAGCAGGGCAGGAGGGCGGCACCACAGGCGATGCCTTATGCCGCCTCCAAGGCAGCCGTAATTTCGGTGACCAAATCACTGGCGGCGGCAGTTGCTCAGCATAACGTAAGGGTCAATGCGGTCTGTCCCGGGATTGTTGACGCGGGCCTGACCAAACAACTTCTGAAGAATAGCCCCCAATATGTTGAGGAATTGCTATCGCATACTCCGATGCGGAGAGTGTGCCAGCCTGAAGAAATAGCCCCGGTGGTGATGTTCTTAGCTTCCGACGAATCATCCTATATCACCGGGCAGAGCCTGAGTGTGGACGGCGGTACGGTCATGCTTTAACCTGATTTCCATAAAGGGCAAGATACTGGCGGGAGCATATGGAAGTCAAGCTCCACCGAAGGCACTCCATATGTACCCAACGGATTTGAAATTCCACACCTATTAAGACCGGCCAATGTCTAACCTGCGCAACATGTAAATGTTCCACAGAACAAACGGAACAATCCAAGAACGGCGCCTGTCTAAGCCTCTAGTCGCAAGGTCAATGAGAACCTTGACACTGGCATCCCTAAAATCTACAATAACGTAGGTAATGCCGGGGTGGCGGAATTGGCAGACGCAGCGGACTTAAAATCCGCCGGAGTAATCCTTGTGGGTTCGAGTCCCACTCCCGGCACCATTAATAAGAGTGTACTATGCCCTGGTTAATTATAATATTGGGTTACTTCCTCGGTTCCATTCCTACCGCCTATATTGCCGGGCATATTTTGAAAGGCGTTGACATCCGGCAGATTGGGGATACGAACATGGGCGCCGCCAATGTCTTCCGTCAGCTAAGCCGCAAGGTAGGGGTTGCCGTAGGGTTGGTTGATGCTGGCAAGGGCGCCCTGGCCATCCTTATCGCGCAGGCAGCCAATATACCCCAGGTTGCTATCCTGGTTGCCGGTGCTGCCGCCGTCGTCGGTCATAACTGGCCCGTTTTCATCGGCTTCCGGGGTGGGCGGGGGGAGAGCACCACCATTGGTGTGCTCCTAACGGTGATAGCTCAGCCGATGCTAATCGTGGCCGGACCAGCGATATTAGCCCTCCTTATCAGAAGAAACGTAATTCTAGCCAGTGTCTTCCTCTTTGTTCCGTTGCCACTGGTATGCTGGTGGCTGGAAATTCCGGGGATACTGGTTACTTATAGCATCGCTCTACCCGGCTTGGTGGGCTTTACCCACTTCCTCAGGATGAGGCAGCAGGTAATGCGCCAAACATAAATGGTTCCAGAATTTTAATAGCAGAGGAGACTTTGTTGGTAGCAAAAAAGGACAAGGGTCTAGTTCAGGTCTTCACCGGCAACGGGAAAGGCAAGACTTCCGCCGCACTAGGAACAGTGCTCCGAGCTGTAGGCCATGGTCTGAGAGTCTACATTGTTTTCTTTATGAAAGGTAAATATCCCTATGGTGAATTTAGCACCCTACCTAAGCTACCCAATGTTGATATCGCTAGCTTTGGCCTGAGATGCTTTATTGATCCGGCAAATATTAATCCCGAAGAAATAGAACAGGCTAAGCTGGCTTTGTCGGCAGCCCGTAAGGCTATGCTCAGTGGCAATTATGATATAGTGGTACTGGACGAAGTAAATGTCGCCCTGCACTTCAAGCTCATTGAACTGGATGAGGTAATTCGGCTGCTCAGTGAGAAACCACCTAAGGTGGAACTCATTCTTACCGGTCGCTATGCCGATGCCAAACTAATTGAATCGGCAGACCTGGTCACGGAAATGGTAAAATTAAAGCATCCTTACGATAAAGGAGTGAAGGCACGAAAAGGAATTGAATATTAAGCCGAAGGAGGAAAGCCATGAAGATTACCTTGAGTGTAATTAAGGCTGATATCGGCGGTTTTGTTGGGCACTCGGCATCTCACCCTGATATCCTAGCCAACGCTTCGGAAAGTCTAGCTAAGGCTAAGCAAGAAGGGTTGCTGATTGACTATCATGTCACCAAATGTGGCGATGACCTGGAACTCATTATGACCCATCAGCAGGGCGAGGATAACGCAAAAATCCACGAACTAGCCTTGAATACCTTCAAAGCAGGCACTAAATTAGCGGAAAAGCTAAAGCTTTACGGTGCCGGGCAGGACTTGCTCTCTGATGCCTTCTCCGGCAATATCAAAGGAATGGGGCCCGGAGTAGCTGAGATGGAATTTGAGGAACGAAGGTCTGAGCCGGTCATTATCTTTATGGCCGATAAGACTTCAGCGGGAGCCTGGAACATGCCCCTATACAAAATATTTGCCGACCCGTTTAACACCATCGGACTGGTTATCTCCGTCAACCTGCACACCGGTTTCGCCTTTGAGGTGCATGATGTTAAGGAACATAAGAAGATAATTTTGAATGCCCCTGAGGAGATTTATGACCTGCTGATTTTTATTGGCGCCCCTTCAAGATATGCGGTAAAAGCGGTTTATTCCCGGGAAACCAAGGAAATTGCTGCCGTGTCTTCCACCCAACGCCTATCTTTAATCGCTGGCCGCTATGTGGGCAAGGACGACCCGGTGTGCATTGTCCGCTCCCAATCCCAGTTCCCGGCGGTAGGTGAAGTGCTGGAACCTTTCACCCTGCCCCATCTGGTACAGGGCTGGATGCGGGGCTCACATCATGGTCCCCTGATACCGGTAGCCATTGAGGATTCTACCCCAACCCGTTTTGACGGACCACCAAGGGTAACTGCCATTGGCTTCCAGCTTTCGGATGGTAAACTGGTGGGGCCTCGCGATATGTTTGCTGACAAGTCGTTTGATTTTGCCCGCCAGCAAGCCAATGAAATCGCTAACTACCTGCGCTGTCATGGACCTTTTGAACCACATCGCCTGCCTCTGGAAGAGATGGAATACACCACCATGCCTCAGGTGGCGAAGAAATTAGAGGCCAGATTTACTGACCTTGACTGAGCCGACGGCGGAGGTTATCATTAAAGTAAAGTAATATTTAGCCATATTGGAACGGGGGTGAGAGAAATGCCAACCTATATAATGCTGACCACTTTAACTGACGAGGGTAGAAAGACGGTAAAGTCCAACCCAAAAAGGCTCAAAGAAGTTAATAAGGAAGTCGAAGCCATGGGAGTTAAGATACTGGCTCAGTATGCCCTCCTGGGCCCATATGACTTCATCAATATTCTGGAAGCTCCGGACAACAAGACGGTAACTAAAGTAGCCTTAGAGCTTGGTTCCAGAGGCACTTTACAGACGATGACCATGGCGGCGATGCCTGTTGACGACCTTGCCGGGTAACGGCTAAGCATTATTGGAGTTAGATTGCAGTCTAAACTTCTCCTGGCAACAAACAATCAAGCCAAGGTACAGGAATATAAGAGTTTACTCTCAGACCTTCCCTATGAGTTGGTTACGCTGACTGAGCAGGGTATTACCGTCGCCGTGAACGAAGTAGGCGAAAGCCTTGAGGAAAATGCTAGATTAAAAGCTACAGCCTTAGCTGCCGAGAGCCAGCTACTGACACTGGCTGATGACTCGGGGCTGGAGGTTGATGCTTTGGGTGGTGAACCCGGTCGGCTGTCCGCCCGCTATGCTGGTGAAAACGCTTCGGATAGAGAGAGAGTCAGCTACTTGTTGGCACGTCTCAATGGCGTACCTCAGGAAAAGCGGACGGCCCGTTTCCGGTGTATTATTGCCTTAGCGACACCTGATGGGAAGGTAGAATTTTGCTCCGGCGAGTGTCGAGGCTTGATCACCTTTGCTCCGAGAGGTGAGCACGGCTTTGGTTATGACCCGGTCTTCTATCTGCCCGAGCTGAATAAGACAATGGCTGAGTTACCCCTGGCACAGAAGAACCAGGTCAGTCATCGGGGGCAGGCAGCCAGACAAGTATACCAAGTTTTGGAGAAGATAAGGAGGCAGCATTATCAATGACCGGACTTTCTGACTCCTTTCAGCGCCCGATAGATTATCTGCGTATCTCGGTAACTGACCGCTGCAATCTGCGCTGTGTCTACTGTATGCCCGCTGAGGGTATTCGCTTGATGTCGCATGAAGACATTCTCAGCTATGAAGAAATCTATACCGTAGCTGAAGCCGCTGCTGATTTGGGGATAAAGAAAGTAAGGATTACCGGTGGTGAACCGCTGGTGAGAGCCGGGTTACCCAGACTGGTCCAGATGTTAGCCCGAATCGACGCCATAGATGATATTTCGCTCACCACAAATGGAATTCTGTTGGCTCATTACGCGGCAGAATTAAAATCAGCCGGTCTACGACGAGTCAATATCAGCTTGGATACACTCAAGCCAGATAGATTTAAGTATATTACTCGGGGTGGTAATCTTGGCGATGTGCTGGCCGGCATTGAAGTGGCTAAATCGGTCGGACTTAATCCAACCAAAATTAATGTGGTGGTGATGTCCGGGATTAACAACGATGAATTACTCGATTTCGCCACTAAAACGATTACCGAGGGATGGCATGTTCGCTTTATTGAGCACATGCCCTTTGGCGAAGATACTGACGCCTCATCATTCGTCTCGGTTGATGAGATAAGACAGCATCTGGCGGTATTAGGGAAATTAGAACCTTGCTCATTTAAGGGTAACGGACCGGCCAAATACTTTCGTTTGCCTCAGGCTAATGGCACCATCGGTTTTATTACGCCGGTCACTGAGCATTTCTGCTTCCAGTGTAATCGACTCCGTCTCACCGCTGACGGTAAACTCCGTCCCTGTCTCTTGAGCGAGGCAGAAATCGACCTGAGGCAGCCACTGCGTAACGGCATAGCTTCAGCAAGACTGAAAAGACTGATTAAAAAAGCAGCCGCTAATAAGCCACGGCAACACCAACTGGCTGAGGGCCGCGTACCTCAGGGTCGTCCTTTCTCTCAGGTGGGGGGTTAATTATGGAGAAGCTGACACATATGGATGAATCGGGTCGCCCCCGAATGGTAAATATCACCAAGAAACCTGATACCCGCCGTGAAGCAGTGGCCAAAGGCACGGTCAGCATGCAAGCAGCCACCTTTGAACTGATAAAGAAGGGCAAGATGGCCAAAGGGGATGTGCTGGCGGTAGCCCAGCTCGCTGGCATTATGGCTGCCAAACAAACGCCTAATTTAATACCACTCTGCCATCCGGTACTCATTGGCGATATTAAGATTGAGTTCAATCTGGATGAGAAAAATAGTATCGTAGAGATTACCACTACCGTGGAGAGTACCGGTAAAACTGGTGTGGAGATGGAGGCACTTACTGCCACTGCCGTTACTGCCTTAACCATCTACGATATGTGTAAAGCAGTAGACCGGGGCATGAGGATAGAAAATATTCGCTTAATTAAAAAAAGTGGCGGCAAAAGCGGCACCATAACCCTCGAATAGTATTTTAACAAAGCGGAAACTATTGCTTAATGCAAAAAAGTAGGTGAAAATAGAACCAGAAGTCTTGAACAGAACTGATTTATGTTATATACTAATCCACCATCATAATTTAGGGGGTAATTACCATGAAGCTATCATGTCTACAAGAAAACTTAAACCGAGGACTCAATCTAGTAGGGAGGGCAGTAGCCACCAGAACCACCCTGCCCATAACCAATAACATCCTCTTAGCCACTGACCAGTCTCGACTTAAACTTGCCGCCACCAACCTGGAAATGGCCATCACCTGCTGGATTGGTGCCAAAATAGAGGAAGAAGGAACCATTACCGTTCCGGCTCGACTTCTCACCGAGTTTATCAGTTCCTTACCCAGCGACAAAATTGATATCAGCCTGTCCCCTCGCACCAAGACCCTCGAGCTAAAGTGTGCCCGCTTTGAGGCACGCATCAGCGGCGTTGATGCCAAAGACTTCCCACCCATACCCAAGGTTGATGAGGGTATTACCACCAAGGCTGAAATAGAAACCCTTCGGCAAGGAATTGACCAGGTTGTCTTTGCCGCTGCTACGGAGGAATCTCGCCCCGTGCTCACCGGTGTCGATGCCCAGTTTAATGGTGATTTGCTGACGCTGGCTGCCGCCGATGGTTTCCGACTGGCTGTCTTTAGACTCAATCTCGCTGCCCCGGTTGACCAGCCGACGGAGGTCATTATTCCCGCCCGGACCCTAGCTGAGCTAAACCGGCTTATGACTGACCAAGAAGAAGCCGTCGAGATGACGGTAAATCCTAACAAGAGTCAGGCTCTCTTTCGTTTGAAGGATATTGAGCTAGTATCACAACTGATTCAGGGTACTTTCCCCAATTACACTCAGCTCATCCCCCAGAGTTATAACACCCGGATGATAGTCAGCGTTGACGACTTCTTAAGAGCAACCAAGACAGCTTCAATCTTCGCCCGCGATGGCAGTGGCATTGTCCGCTTAGTGGTAACACCGGGTGCTGAGCTAGCCCCGGGTAAGCTAACGGTATCTGCCCGCTCGGAAGAGATCGGTGATGATGTTGGTGAGATTGATGCTACCGTCGAGGGTGACGAGGCTAAAATTGCCTTTAATGGCAAGTATTTAACCGATGTGCTCAGTGTGCTTCAGGAGCCACAGGTAGCTCTGGAGACGACCAATCCTTCAAGTCCCGGTGTTATCCGCCCGGTGGGCGTGGACAATTATATCCACGTCGTCATGCCCATGTTTGTCCAGTGGTAGTATCGCTTGAAATTTAAATTGATAGCGACTGATTAAGAAGTAAAATATGAACTAGCTCGGCACTGATTCAGTGCCGAGCTTAATTTTACCATTCAAGTAGCACCGGTTCAGACCTAGCTATTCTCAACACCTAGGTCTTTGAGATAATCAATCGCATCCTGGATGGTTATTATTTTTTCCGCCTCTTCGTCCGGTATCTCAACCTTCCGAGATGGATTGCTAAATTCCTCTTCTAAAGACATTATCAGTTCTACCAAGTCTAGAGAATCAGCACCTAAATCTTCAACGAAGCTAGCAGTAGGTACTACCTCTGACTCCTCCACCCCTAACTGCTCCACAATTATTGGCTTTATCCGCTCAAAGATAGTCGCCACTTTTTACCCCCTTTACAGAATCTTTTATCTTTCGGTAAGAGCACTAACTGAACCTAAAACTCCATTAACAAATTTTGGCGAATTATCACTGCCAAACTTCTTGGCTAGCTCAACCGCCTCATTTATGGCCACTTTGATTGACACTTTATTATCAAATAAAACTTCAAAGATTGCAAGTCTGAGAATGTTTCTATCAATTATCGATATTTGTTCTATTGGCCAAGCCGGAGCAAACTTTTTAATATTGCGGTCAATCTCCTCTTTATTCTGGAGCACCTGACTTACCAGTTCTCGGATAAAGGCATTATTTTCCTCAGCCAATTCTCCCTCAATCAAAAGACGGCTGACCACTGCCTCCATCTCGTGCTTGGTGGAGTCAATTTCATATAGTGCCTGGAGAGCAATGCCCCTCGCTTTCCGCCGTGGCCCAATCATAGATTACTCCAAAAACCTAAGCTACTATTATAGCATGTAAATCAATATATACTCTAGCTTGACACCCCAAGGCGATAATTGTTACACTTCCTTTGTCCCTCTGAGAGTTGCCTTTTTATTAACTGGTAAAGCAGGTCACCATGGTGAATAAAGTTGGTGTTCTCTATCACCCTAGAATTGAAGCTGCCTTCACCAAAGCGAAGCAACTTCAGGACTTTTTAGTCGCTAACGGTGTTTCAGTTTGGCTATGTTCTGCCTGGGAAAGAGAAAAAGCCAAGGCTCAGCTAGATGATACCGATTTGATTCTTAGTGTTGGTGGTGATGGTACCATTCTACGTTCGGCGCAAGCGATAGTCCCCGAGATGACCCCGATTACCGGGATAAACTTGGGCAATCTAGGCTTTATGACCGAACTCAGTGCTGATAAGGCTCTAGAGAAGCTGCCCGCCTTGCTGGCCGGAGAGGGCTGGATTGATGAGCGGGCAATGCTTGAAGCCGAACTGGCCGCTACCGACCAGGAACCACCTCGCATTCTCCATGCCTTGAACGATGTCGTTGTGGCCCGGGGGGCAATGGCTCGACTGGTCCGCATCGAAGCCAGCATTGATGGTCAGTATTTGGCTACTTATAAAGCTGACGGGGTGATTGTCGCTACCGCCACGGGCAGTACCGGTTACTCGCTGGCCACCGGTGGCCCCATTCTCTACCCTCAGTCTCAGGACTTTCTACTGATACCGATAGCTCCTCACCTTAGCTCAGCTTACGCGCTGGTACTACCATCAAAAACGGTGGTCCAACTGCGCGTTATGGTAGCTCATGAGGCAACACTGAGCATTGATGGTCATATCAATCTACCTTTATCAGGTGGCGCCATGATTACGGTAAAACATAGTTCAAATACGGTTCGATTCTTAAGAATTCATCCCCAAAATACTTTCTATCGCTCCCTGGAAGAAAAACTGAAAGGAAAGCAGTAGGTTGAATAAGGTAGAAAAAGCCAAAATCCAGGACGTACCCCAAATACATCGGCTGATCAATGATTTTGCCGACAGGGGCGAGATGCTGGGCCGGCCGTTGAGTGAAATCTACGAAAATATCCGGGATTATTTTGTCATCAGGCAGGGTGAGCGAGTGATTGCCTGTGCCGCACTGCATGTTTGCTGGTCAGATTTAGCCGAGATAAGGTCAGTAGCCGTGGCCGAAGAAAGCCAAAAACAAGGCATCGGTGCTCAGCTCATCAAAGCCTGCCTCGAAGAAGCCAAGGAACTTGGCATTGCCACCGTTTTCTGCTTCACCTACCAGCCCGGTTTTTTCGAAAAGTTCGGCCTCTCCCAGGTAGACAAGATGGAACTGCCACGCAAGGTCTGGACGGAATGCTATCGCTGTCCCAAATTCCCTGATTGTGATGAGGTAGCGCTTATCTGTAAATTGGAGGTTTAAGTTCGGTGGAAAAGACGCTGTCGAGCCAACTGATTTATGACGGGCGAGCGGTAAAGCTCAGGGTAGATACCATACAGATGGCTAACGGTCGCCAAACGACGCGTGAGATTGTAGAGCATAGTGATTGTATTGCTATTATCGCTGTCGATGCTGATAATAATGCCCTGCTGGTGAAGCAGTTTCGCAAACCGGTGGAGAAAGAGCTACTGGAAATACCGGCGGGCGGCATTGACCACGGTGAAGAGCCAGAGGCTTCCGTTCGCCGTGAGTTACGTGAGGAAACTGGCTACCTACCGCAAAAGGTGGAGAGATTGGGTGGTTTCTACTCGGCACCCGGTTACTGCAGTGAATACCTCCACCTTTATCTGGCGACTGACCTTACCCCCAGCCGGTTATTCGCCGAAGATACTGAAGAGATTAGTTTGGTTCGTGTGCCTATGACTCAAATTCCCGATCTGATTACTTCCGGCAAAATTTGCGATGCCAAGAGCATCGCCGGTTTGCTTATTTATTTAGCGTATCTCAAAGGAAAACCAAAGACGGATTAGCACAGTTTGTCGGACAGCCTCCGACCGCCCAGAAGATGCATATGGAGATGAGGCACCACCTGTCCTCCCTGCTCACCACTGCTAATCACCAGACGATAGCCACTCTCAGAAACTCCCTCCTCCCGAGCCAGTTGATTGGCCACTTTGGCCATATGTCCGATAAGAGGTGTCTCGGCGTCAGTTAACTGAGTAAGGGAAGGAATATGCCTCTTCGGTATGACCAGCACGTGGGTTGGTGCCAAAGGCTTAATATCACGGAAGGCAATCACCTCTTCATCCTGATACAGAATTTCACTGGGTAGCTTACCCGCCGCAATCTGACAGAAAATGCAATCCATCCTTTATTTCCCCTTCCTTCGGTATTTGGCTTTACCCTGCTCAAATAGGTCTTCCCCATAAATATCATTAGCCACAATCGCCGGAAAGTTCTCTACTGTAAGCAGCCGGATAGCTTCAGGGCCTAAATCCTCATAGGCGATAACCTCTACCCTCTTAATGCACTGGGCGAGTAAAGCTCCGGCACCACCAGTAGCCAAGAAATAAACCGCCTTATACTTTTGCATCGCCTCTCTTACTTCCATTGAGCGACTGCCTTTACCAATCATGGCTCTGATTCCAGCAACCAGAAGGCGAGGCGTGTAAATGTCCATACGGGCACTAGTCGTGGGTCCAGCGGAGCCAATAATCCGACCCGGTCTAGCTGGAGATGGCCCAGTGTAATATATCGTTTGCCCTCTAAGAGGAAAAGGAGGCTTCTCCTTCCTATCCAGAGTTTGCACAAGCCGCTTGTGAGCCGCATCACGAGCCGTATAGATAACCCCAGAGATCAGCACCGGAGTACCTACCGTCAATCCCTCGATTGTTTTGCCATCAATGGGTGACGTAATGTGTATTGCATCCATTTATAGCCTGGCCTCTTTATGACGAGCACTATGACACTGGAAATTAATCGCTATCGGCAGGCTGGTAATGTGCGTCGGCCTGACCTCAGCATGTACTGCCAGGGCAGTAGTGCGACCACCCAGGCCCAAAGGTCCGATACCCAAGTCATTGATCCGAGATAGAAGTTCTTTCTCCAGTTCCGCTACCTCGGAGTCCTGATTTGGCTTACCTAGTGGGCGTAATAACGCTTTCTTCGCCAGCAGCATTACCTCTTCGGCGGTACCGCCGATCCCCAAGCCGATGATTAATGGCGGACAGGAATTGGCACCAGCCTCATCCACAGTTTTTTTCACCAAGTCAATAATACCTTCCCGGCCCTCACCCGGCCTTAGTATCGCCAGTTTGCTCATATTCTCGGAACCGGCTCCCTTGGGCAGACAAATAACTTTAATATGGTCACCGGGTACAATTTCAGCATGAATCACGGGAGGAGTATTATCTTTGGTGTTTTTCCGAGCCGAGAACGGTTGACTGACCATGGATTTGCGTAAGTAGCCTTGAGTGTAGCCCTGGCGTACCCCTTCGGTCACGGCAGCATACAGGTCACCATCGATAACATGTGCTTCCTGACCTACTTCAAGAAAGACCACCACGGTGCCGCAGTCCTGACAAAGTGGCAGGTTTTTCCGTTCCGCAATCTGGGCATTTTCGATAAGCTGGTGCAGAACTTCTTTACCCAGCGGGGATTCCTCCACCTGCTGCGCCTGTTTCAGCGCCGCCAACACATCTTCATCAAGCTCAAAATTGGCCCGCTGACAGAGTTGCGCCACTGTTTCCGTAATGTCACTGGCTTTAATTTCTCTCAGTTTAGGGGCTATCTACCTCACCCCCTTAATCCCCCTCTCCTTCA
>JBHIDQ010000019.1:0-18700 GCA_046760155.1 Dehalococcoidales bacterium
ACTGGCGTCCAGGAGATGACCCGCTTTGGCATGAAGGAAGCCGACTTCGCCGAGCTGGCGGAGTATATGGCGGCGGTGATACTTAAGGAAAAGAATGTTTCACAGCCGGTCTCCAGCTTCAGACAGAAGTTCACCAAGATGCAGTACTGTCTGCCTGAGAAGCAGGCTAAGCCTTTGATTGATGACCTCATCAATAGTCTGATAAAATCATAAGACTATTACTCAAGAAAAATAAAAGAGGTGATTGTCTATGCCCGATATTTCATATCAGGAGCGAAAATCCCCGCATCGAATTCTCCTTGGCCCCGGACCCAGCAACGTTCATCCCCGCGTCCAGCAGGCAATGACAGAACCACTGCTGGGATATATGGACCCATGTTTGTTCACCGTTTTGGATGACATCATGAAGTTACTCCGCTTCCTCTTCCGCACCGAAAATGAGCTTACCTTTCCCATCTCGGCTACCGGCATGGCGGGAATGGACGCTAGCTTTGGTAACTTCCTAGAGCCGGGGGATACGGCTGTCATTGGGACGAATGGCTTTTTTGGCGAGCGGATGGTTGACATTGCTTTGAGATACGGCGCTAATGTCATCCGATTGAATGCCGAGTGGGGCCGCATCATCGAACCTGAGGTTATTGAAGCCGCCTTAAAGTCTCAGAAGAAGGTGAAGCTCCTGGCCCTGGTTCATGCCGAGACTTCCACCGGTGTCCTGCAGCCCTTGACCGAGGCTTCACGTCTGGCCAAGCAGTATGGAGCGCTGTTTCTGGTGGATGCGGTTACCTCGCTAGGGGGACACGAGCTGGCGGTGGACGACTGGGGCATCGACATTTGCTATAGTGGCTCGCAAAAGTGTATCAGCTGTCCTCCCGGTCTGGCCCCTTTTACCGCCAACCAAACCGCGCTAGACACACTAAAGACACGCAAATGTAACGTACCGAGTTTCTATCTCGACCTCTCGTTACTCGCCAAATACTGGTTAGCTAATGGCAGTAGAACCTATCATCATACCGCGCCGGCCTGTATGTTTTATGCCCTGCATGAAGCCCTGGCACTAATCGCCGAGGAGGGTCTAGAAGCCCGGATTCAACGCCACCTCAGACACGGCGCAGCACTCCACGCTGGACTGGAGGCTATGGGATTGACCCTGCACGCTCAGCCGGGGCACCGACTGAGTACCCTGACCACGGTACGCATTCCCTCTGGTATCGATGACCTGCGGATAAGACAGAGGCTACTCAACGAGTTTGCTATCGAGATAGGTGGTGGTCTCGGGACACTGAAAGGACAGGCCTGGCGCGTTGGTCTCATGGGACATTCCTCAACCGAGGAGAATGTCTTGCTTTTCCTTTCCGCACTGGAAAAACTGCTGATTGAGGAAGGGTACTCATTAGAGGCAGGCGCTGGGGTGAACGCAGCCACCGAGAATCTGAAAAAAAAGAAAGCTTAGTTTTCTTTGCTTAAGTCCCAAAAATATTGCAGTATTTCGTTAACTACTTGGTCCTGCGATTTATCCTGACAGTTTACCGTGATGTCAGCGTATCTGGAATAGAGAGGTTTTCTTTCCTCATATATCTCTCGTAATGATTTACTTTTTAAGCCTACTATGCCTCTTTCCATTTCACCGGTTAGCTTTTCGGCGATATTTTCAAAAGAATCGTCCAAGTAGACTAATGTCGAATTTTGTTTCAGGTATTCCATAAGGTCAGGATGATAGATAATACTCCCGCCTGGAGCCAGCACCATCTGGGATAAATCTACCTCGTACATTCTTCGTTTTTCCAGTTGCAGAAAAGTCTCTTCACCTTTGTCATCAATGATTTCTTGTATCGTCTTGCCATCCTTCTCCAAGATGTATTCGTCCACATCAATGAAATTGAACCCCAGAGCTTTAGCTAATGACATGCCGATAGTGGACTTGCCCACGCCGGCCATGCCAATCAAGACGATACTCTCACCTTTCATACCAAACACCATTCTACTATTTTCAGACAAAGGATAGCATCAGTTTCCATGGTCGTCAACAGCTTCAGACTTGATTCGGCATCACACTTTGACAGCCCAACCCGAACATGCTACGGTATTGCGTGGATATGAAAGCCCAAATTTTGTCGAAGCTTTCTCCAATTGAAAATCGGCCACTAAAATTGGTTAATATACCAATTCCTCAGCCGAAAGCCAAAGAAATTCTGGTGAAGATCGCTGCCTGTGGCGTTTGCCATACCGAACTGGACGAAATTGAAGGCAGACTTCAGCCCAAACTTCCCGTCGTTCTGGGACATGAAATCATCGGTCGGGTAGAAAGTTTGGGTTCGAAAGTAACCAAGTTTGGGATTGGAGACAGAGTCGGCATTGCTTGGATTTACTCCGCTTGCGGCAAATGTCACTTTTGTCGTGAAGGCAAGGAGAATCTATGCCCTGACTTTCAAGGTACCGGATGTGACGCTAACGGTGGCTACGCCCAATACGTCGTGGTCTCGGAAGACTTTACCTATTTGATTCCAGATAGATTCACTGATTCTCAGGCAGCTCCTCTTTTGTGTGCCGGAGCCATTGGTTTGCGCGATTTGAAACTTTCTGGGATTAAGCCTGGTCAAACTCTGGGGCTTTTTGGCTTCGGGGCTTCCGCCCACATCGTAATTCAGGTAGCGAAGTACTGGAAGTGTAAAATTTTCGTTTTCAGTCGAAGCGAAGAGCATCGCCGTCTAGCGGAAAAATTGGGAGCCGCTTGGACAGGGAGAGCCGAGGATAAACCCCCGCAAAAGATAGACTGCGCCATTGATTTCACCCCAGTGGGAGAGACGGTGCCTCACGCTTTGCGGGTCCTAGAAAAGGGTGGCCGATTGGTATTGGCGGTGATTCGAAAAAGAAGCCCCATCCCGCCTTTAGATTATGCCCAGTTATTGTGGGACGAAAAGGAAATCAAAAGCGTGGCTAATATTACCCGAAAGGACGCCCAAGATTTTCTCCCCTTGGCCGCCGATATTCCGATTATCCCGGAAGTGCAAGAATTCCAATTAAAAGAGGCCAATGAAGCTTTAATTTTATTGAAGCAAGGAGAAATCCATGGGGCAGCCGTTTTGCGGATGGATTAGTCGCCTCCAAAGTTACGATTCTCAAACCACAAATTACGTGGGGCATAAGAAGGGTAGTTGACGGTCCGTTCCAAGCTCTTCAAGCGCCTTCTGGCATAATTTCCCCAAGGGTGCCCTCAGTTGCTGACGTTCTTCTTCAGATAGGCAAGACATTACCCTGTGGACAGACTCTCTTTTCGTTGATTGCTTATAGGCTTTACGGCCCTTGTCTGTGAGCAGGACTCTTACCCGGTTCTTCCGTGCCAAGTCTTTGGTCTTCCTTACCAGCCCATCACCTACCATCCGGCTCAGGAGTCCAGAAATGGTGTGAGGTTCTCGTAAAAGATACCGCGCTATTTCAGCCGGCGTTGCCTTATCACCAATTGCCTGGACAACGAACAAAACCGCAGCTTCCTCCGGTGTAATTCCGTATTGAAATAGTTCTTTCGCCCTAAGTTTACGCATGGCACGCCTCACGTGGAGTATCAACCACCACAGTTCATAATCTTGGTCCTCTGACGGAAATCTTCTCATCGTCTCCTCACATCCACAATTAATTGTGATTAACTATTGCCAACAATGGCTCGACTATCCTAGTCAACTCAAATTAGTCTCAAGAAACAGAAGTCTGATTTAGCTTAATTAAATTATTAAATAATTTTAGCAGAAATTTCAACATCGGTCTATCAAGACACGCGGAACTCACCTGACTTTCACAGATGCCACAAAAACTTTGCAAGGGGTATTGACAAGCTGTGCTATAATAATTTAGTGGAAATCGCATACGATTCCTTCATTGAGTATCCTTTAGGAGAGGTTCAAGAGTAGCCCAAGGATTTTTATCGGATTGTTGAAAAATTTCGGGAAAGGAGAGACTTAAAAAGTAGCCGAGCAAACCGTTATTTTGGCTTGCAACAAACGTAGCGGGCTCTGCCAGGGGAGAGTTCTGTAGAGACCGGTGCTAGTGCCCCTCCCATGTGCTGCTTGACGCGAAATTGGGCAAGTGGCATCCCGCGATTAAACCTTGTAGCGCTTAACACAATCAAAATTCAGGGTGAATACCCAATAATAGGAAAAGGGAGGTGATAGCTTTCAACAAAAAGGATTTTGATACGGACGGGTTCCTAAATTTTAGGAGGAGGTAAATAGGTGAAAAAGGAAATATTGTTAATTCCATTGGCTTTGTTGCTAGCCGTAAGTTTGGTGGCTGGCTGCGCGGCCCCGGCACCAGCTCCCGCACCAGCTCCAGCTCCGGCTCCAGCACCTGCGCCAGCTCCAGCTCCCGCACCTGCCCCAGCTCCAGCCCCTGCACCTGCCCCAGCTCCAGCCCCTGCACCTGCTCCAGCTCCTGCTCCAGCTCCAGCACCAGCCGCACCAGCGGAAAAAATCACTTGGGTTGGCCAGTCACTCACCGCGCTGGACACGCCCTTTTCTCGTTATTTTCAGAGAATTGCTGAGCGCGTTACCGCGTTCAGTGGAGGGCGTTTCGAAGTACAAATCCATGCTGCCGGCACTATTGTGCCCGCCTACGAGGAGTTCATGGGAATGCATGAGGGCGCCATTGACTGGGGTGCTGCACCCCTGCACCCGGTGACCGGCACGCATCGCTGGGCCGGCATTTACCATCAGAATGCGGGTAGGTTACCCCCCTGGGTCTATTACCTGTTTCTTTGCGAAGAAGGCATCGATATGGCCAATAACTGGTTCGCGGAAGCAGGGCATGATGTCTACTTTCCCGCACGGACTGGGGGCGTTGGTCCACCTGAGCTCTTCTTGCATAGCACCAAGAAGCTAGAAACAGTGAAGGACTTTGATGGGCTGAAAATCCGCACATTCGGTGACACCGGGGAGCCTTTCAAGGTCTTCGGCGCTTCTACCACCTATATGCCCGCGGGAGAAATCTACGAGTCCACAATGCGCGGTGTAATTGACGCTTTTGAAATGAGCTCAGCTTACATGAACTATGATATGGCCTACCATGAAGTTGCCAAGTATATCTACATTTCTCCCATCCGAGCCCCTAGCGAGTGCCAGGCTCTTGGGGTGAAGCGAAGCAAGTGGGAGGAGCTACCCGATGACCTCAAAGGGATTTTCGGCGAGGTCGCCCGCGCCGAAACAGTAGAGTATGGCAGGAATCTGCACGCGAAGGAAGCCTGGGCACTGGAGCAATATAGAGATTACGGAAACGTCGTAGAAAAGCTCCCCAAGGCGATAGAAGACCCCTTTAAAGAAGAGTACGATAAGGTCATGGACGGCATCGCCGCCGAGTATCCCTCTTTCGCCGAATTCCTGCACGCTCAGCGTGCCTGGGCAGTAATGTGGAATGACCTTTGGGGGCTTCCCGACTGGGCGGTACCGCCAGAAGAGTGGCGGCAATATTAGCTGGTGACCAAATTTTAGGTCTTTCCCCGCTCCGGGTTCTCCCCGGAGCGGGGATTGATGTAAACGATGAGAAAGATAATAAAAGCTATTGACGCCACTAATGAATCTGTGGGCACCGTAATAAAATGGTTGGCCCCTCTCATAATGTTGCTCATAACCATCCAGGTTTTTCTCCGTTATGTGCTTGGCCAGCCTGGCGATGTGCTACCGATACTGATGATCTCGGCCGGGGCAACGATTTACGTTCTTGGCTGGGGTTATGTTTACCTCCACGACCGGCATGTGAGAGTGGATGTTTTTTATGCTCGATGGTCCCCCAGGACAAAAGCCCTCATTGACGTTATTTTCAGCCTGATTTGGCTACTGCCGTGGCTCGCTTTCCTGGCCTTTATTAGCGGGAAGTGGACATTGGAATCGTATGAAACTTCCGAATGGTGGACGCTCACCTATTGGCGCCCTCCACTTTGGCCCATGAGAGCAACTATATTTGTGGGAGTGGTTTTGCTTGCCCTTCAGGGTTTGGCTCAATTGGTTCGTAGTTTCCATGTGCTGGTAAGGAATAGAGCTTATGATTGACTTAAGCCCAGAGATGGCGGTGCTGGTTCTTTTCGGTCTTGTCGTCATCGGAGTGATGCTTGGTTTCCCGTTGGCTTTTGTTCTCGGCGGCGTCACTGTTACTATGGGGTTTCTCCTTTTCGGAGTAGACGCCACCGCTTGGATTGCCTACAGCCGGATTTACAAAATAATAACCAACTATATTTTGCTGGCAGTGCCAGGATTTGTCTTCATGGGGGTGATGCTGGGCTATTCCGGGTTAACGGAAAAAATGTTCTCCAGTCTTTACGTTTGGCTTGGTGGCCTTAGGGGTGGGCTGGCGATAGTTACGGTAATGACCGGCACCATCCTCGCGGCTACAGTCGGTATAATTGGCGCCTCAGTCACCGCGCTGGCGATTATTGCCCTTCCCGAGATGATCAAACGAGGTTACAGCAGAACTTTAGCCAGCGGTGCTGTCTGTGCCGGTGGCACTCTGGGTATCCTAATTCCCCCCAGTATTATGCTGGTCGTCTACGGGCCGATGGCCGTGATTTCCGTGGGCAAATTGTTCTTTGCCGCCTTTATCCCCGGGTTCGTCCTTTCCGCTTTATACATCAGCTACATCGGGGTTTACAGCTTTACGCGACCGGAAGTAGCGCCAGCGGTGGCGCCGGAAGAAAGAGCCGTTCCCTTGCTCAAGAAAATTACCGACCTTCTGACCGCGCTGCTGCCGCCAGCGGCATTGATTATGGCAGTTTTGGGGAGTATTTTCATGGGTGTTGCCACGCCGACGGAAGCCGCCGGGGTGGGCGCTTTCGCGGCGACATTGCTCGCTGTTGTCAACCGACGGTTTAACCTTAGTGTGCTCATAGAAACGGCGCGGCAAACGCTAATTATCTCGTCGATGGTATTAGCTATTGGTGCCACAGCTTATGCCTTCGTGGGTGTCTTTATACGTGCCGGTGGCGAGGAAGCAGTGACACAGATTATCATGGGTGCTCCCGGCGGTAAATGGGGCGTCTTTGCCATCATCATGTTCGTCGTTTTTCTCCTAGGCTACTTTATTGACTGGCTGGGGATACTCTTCATCGTGGTGCCGATAATCACGCCCATTGGCGACGCGCTCGGCTTTGACAAGCTCTGGTTTGCCATGATGATCTGCGTTAACCTTCAGACCTCCTTCATGACGCCCCCCTTTGCTTACGCCATCTTCTATCTCCGGGGTGCCGCCGACCCCTCACTGGGGGTAACCACGGGCGATATTATCCGCGGGGTATTCCCCTTTGTTATTCTGATCTTGGTTGCGCTCGGGCTGTGCATCGCTTTCCCTCAGATAATCCTCTGGCTGCCGGGGCAAATGATAACCGGCTTCTAGTTCCTCTCACCGATTGGTTATTCATTTGTCATTCCCAATGAGAAAGTCTATAATTTTAGCTAAACGGATAATCTGAGTTCCCCAAACATACTTCCAGCTTAGAATTACTATGCCAAGTAAATGAAGTTAGGAAGGAAAACTGGTTACGATGTCAGATGAGCGCAAAACCAAGCTGAAGAAACGAACCTCGCAACGGGTGGATTCGGTATCTGATGTGGGCTTCGCCAAATTTCTGAACCTGTTTCATTCCGTTGCTCAAGAGGGCAAGAGCATTATCTCACTGGGTGTCGGTGAGCCAGATTTTACCACTCCGTGGCATATCTGCGAAGCAGCTCTTGACGCTCTCAAGAAGGGCTACACTAGGTACACACCGACGACTGGATTTCCTGAGCTACGCTACGCCGTAGCCCAAAATCTGGAGAACCGCTACGGCATCAGATACGACCCAGAGACGGAGATAGTCATAACTGTTGGCTCAAGTCAAGCTATGGACCTTGCCTTCCGAACTGTCCTTGACCCTGGCGATGAGGTCATCATGCCTGACCCGTACTATGTTTGCTATCCGTCTTGCATTAGCCTGGCCCACGGTGTCCCGGTGCCAGTACCAACAAGGTCAGATAACGAATTCAAGCTGGAAGCAGACGAGGTTGAGGCTAGAATCAACCCTAGGACTAAGGTAATGCTCTTTGGCTATCCATCTAACCCTACGGGTACGGAAGTGAGCCGAGGGGATTTAGCCGAGATTGCCGAGTTAGCAGAGAAATACGACCTGTTAGTAATCTCGGATGAAATCTACAGTCAATTGACCTACGGCTTGGAACACACCTGTTTCCCTAGCCTTCACGGGATGAAAGAACGCACTATCCTCCTTGACGGTTTCTCCAAAGCCTACGCCATGACGGGCTGGCGTCTGGGCTATGCTGCTGGCCCTGCTGAGCTCATCGCCGCCATAAGCAAGATACATCAACATACCATGCTCAGCCCATCCAGTATGGCTCAGATGGCAGCACTAGAGGCCCTCAGGAGCGGTGAGGATGACGTCAAGCAGATGGTGGCCGAGTATGACCAGCGCCGTCGGGTGATAATTCAAGGCCTTAACCAGATAGGCCTCGCCTGTCATGAGCCGAAGGGTGCCTTTTATGCCTTCCCCTCAATTCAAATCACTGGAATGAGCTCAGATGAATTCACCGAGAAGCTCCTTTTGGAGGAAAGGGTAGTGGTAATGCCCGGTACCCTCTTTGGACAACAGGGCGAGGGCTTTGTGCGCTGCTGCTATGCCACCGCGTTGTCTGACATTGAAGAAGCCCTAGAGCGAATGAAACACTTCGTCGAACGTTACCGAAACAAAACTCTCCACTAATTAAAGTGTCCGTTGCTGGTTAGGCCAATGAAACTGACGAAACACGCATTTCAGTTTAGCGGAATATGGGGCACCGGTGTCTGGGGTGCCAATGTCTATTTACTGATAGATGATAACCTCACTCTAGTTGACACTGGATTTAAGGGCAGATGTGGGCAGATACTCAAAGAAGTGAGGCGGCTGGGCTACTCTCCATCTGATATCAGCAATATTATCATCACCCACCACCATGCTGACCACATCGGCAGCCTAGCCGTGCTAAAGGAAATCACTCGAGCTAAGGTCTTAGCTCATGCCGCTGACGCCCCGTACATTGATGGTCGGCTACCACAGCCGACACCGGGATGGCTAAAGTGGCTGAGCAAAGCGCTCCCGACTTCATCTCAGCTATGGTCAACTAATCCTGTACCCGTTGATATGCTAGTGAACGATGGTGACGAGCTGCCAATACTCGGAGGCATTACAATATTGCACACTCCGGGTCATACTCAGGGTAGTATCTCGCTCTTTCTACAAGAAAAACGGTTGCTCATTGCTGGCGATGTGCTGGCTAACCGGTTTAGATTGGGCTTGCCTTCAAAAGAGTTCACTATGGATATGGCGCAGGAAATCAACTCGATAAAAAGAATAGCGAGTTTAGACTTCGATGTTATTGGTTTCGGTCACGGTTCACCAATCAGGCACGAAGCCCACTCCAAGATTGAAAAGCTGGTTGAAACACTGGAGAGTAAACATCAGAGAATACGCTAGATTCTGATTAACCCTAAAAGATACCAAAATAGCCGAGTATCAGTCTAATGCCTACCAGCAGTAACATTACCAGTACTGCTCGTTTGACGGCGGTTTCAGGAAGTCGCCTGAGCAACCTTACACCCAGCCGAGTGCCGATATAGGCAACCACTACGAGCGGCAGGATATACCAGTAATACTCCGAATCAAGGCTACCATTGACCACGTATACTGACAAACGGGTAACATCAGTGACAAAGGCAATTGCTGCTGAGGTGGCAATGTAGGCTTCCTTTTCGATTCTGGTGGATATCAGGAACATGCCACGAATTGCCCCGCCCAGGCCAATAAGACCGGCGGTGAATCCAGATAGCGCACCACCAAATACCAGAAGGCCATTCTTACTAGGTAATGACCATGCTGGACTGACAAGCGAATATATAGAGAACAAGATAATAAAAGCAGCAAAGGCAAGAACGATAATGTCAACGTCAACTCTCCCTAAGAGCATAGCACCACCATAAGCGGTGATGATGCTAGGTACCCCGTAAAGAAAAAAGACCCGCCAGTTTGTCGACCGCCATAATCTTATTAGTTTGAAAGTATTGCTAAACCAGTGGAAGAAGGCGACCAGTATGATTGCCTGCTTTAATTCGATTACCAGCGAGGCGAACGGAATCAGCATTGTCGCCGAGCCGAAGCCGGTGAGACTAGCCACCGAGGCAGCGATAAAGGCGACGATGAAAAACAAAGCAATTGTCAGCAAGTTGATAACTCCGGAAAAGAAAAAGAGGTAATAATATGTATATTTATATGTTGTTAGAAGATAGCTAAGTTGTCAAGTCTTTTTTTTGTAATAATAGAAGATTAACGTTGGCGTATTTTGGCCAAGAAAGGCCAAGCGATCCCCACCCCAATAAGAACTAAAGACGCTCCTAGTATTCCAAGTGCCTGGCTCTTGATGCCTCCAACAAAGCTAGCGATGGCATTTTGGACAATGGTGATGCCTTTCCCCACCACCAGCGCTTGGAAGTCCTCAGCCTGGCTCACCACCGGCAGCAAGGCATCATCTATCCTGGGCTGCACCATGGCAGAGAACAATGGTCCAAAGATAATGTAAGCAATAATGGCCATTATCGCCAGCACTGCCGCTGCCCAAATTAGTTTGCTGCGCCACCCCCGACCGCCCAGCGCCCCAACCGCTAACAGCATTAGGACCGGAATGAGCCAGACTACCAAACTCCACTGTCGTACTGTTCCCAACGCAGAGCGCACGCTATCAAAAGTTTGCAGTTGTTCATCTCCCTGACTCCTCAGCCGGTCACGTAATTCTTTTTCGGTAAATAGAAAACCATCAGCTATCTGCCGTCTAAAATCTTCCATCGTCTCGTAGTCTGTCCCCAAATCGGCACGGAGGTCTTCATCGGTGTAGGTCAATCCCTCCTGTACCAATTCCTGAGCTTGGCTAAGAAAATCTCCGTCATCTCCACCACCAAATACCTGGCGCAGTTCAGCATCGCTAAGTACCCATTGGTCTGGAATCCCTATATCGACTAATGGCGCAATGATAATGCTAATGTCGATGCCCAACAATCCTTTGAGTTCTTGGTAAGTCATATCTATCGGTCGGCACTCAGGAAGATTATCTAACGGTGGATTCAATATCAGGTCAATTAGCTGTCCCGTGGTACATACCGGAAGGGAGTCTATCAGGCTCTCCAGCTTTTGGTCTGCCAGTTTGCCCAGTGCCTGAGCCATAGCCGGCTTACGGTCAGCGATAGGTATAACTACATCTAAGCTCTCCTCATCTCCCCTGAGGTAGGCGAAGATTTGACCAACGATGTCAGTAACTCTTGCCTGATACCACTCCAGCGGCAATGTCTCTTTAACCACGGCAAGGATTTCGTCATCGGTCAGGGTCACCCCAAAGGGAAGTGACGCCAATTCTTGAGTATTTTGCTTGATGGCTGGTGCCATTATTTCTTCGAAGAGATAATCGTAGGTTTCCGGCTTTTTAAGGATATCAACCACGACGACCTCTAGAGCATCCAGCCGATCCGCTATGTCTACCTGTATCGTGAATTGCGCTTTATCTTTGGTGAAGTAGGGCACCACTTCATCGATGGCGCTGTCTATTTGCATCAGGGCCCAGTCTGCTGGCAACACCGTACGCAATATCGTCGCCATCTCGTCTCTGGTCAGAGCAAAGGGCAGGGGCATCTCCTCCATATCAGGCGTGATCTTATCGAGCATAAGGTCAATAGTCTGGTCGTAAAAGACAGGGAAAACTTCTTCCTTATGTAAAGTATCCTTGGCCGTTTGGGCAAGTGCCTCCACTCGGTCCTTTAACGGAACATTAACCTTGAAACTTTCAGTATCTCCCCAGACATAAGGCACGACTTGGTTAATGCTCTGTTCTACCTGCACCTGAAGCCATTCTGGAGGCAGCGTTTGCTCTACCACATCAATGATATAAGGCTTGATATTGATCCCAGCTTCTGAGGTGTCATCACTGATCCCGGCTTCTTCCAGAGCAGCGGGTAAGACATCCTTGTAGACGAAATTATAGACGTCCGCCTGACGCAACTGGTCATTGTAAAAGTCAGGATTTCCCAGGGTAGCATTAACGCGGAAAATGACCAGCAAAAGGATAACCAAAATGATGAAGGTCAAAGCTAGGGGCAAGGCAATGATTCTACGTAACCAGATCATAATACTCTAGGTCACCTTCAATGATGAAATAGTTTAACTAGCCGCGACCTCCTAGGTCAAATTGCGCAGGAGACAACCTTGGATTCACAATGTATCCTTCGACAATATAGTCTTCCGGTACTAACTTGGGAGGCGCACCAGAAGCAATATAGCCACCCACATTATCGCTAGTAATGGCTACACCAGCCAGACCGGCCACCAGTGCCGACAACTCGTCATGAGTAGGACTTTTGGCTTCCGGCAACTCGAAACGTCTTTTTAGTTCTGCCGCCTGCTGAGCTATTTGCTCTGGAGTGCACTTCTTCTTTCCCGCCAGAGGTCGCATGCCCAATTTCCGCCACGCCGAATGGGGATAGGTCTCAATAAGCAGAATACCTCTTAACGGCAGCACAATCTTG
The DNA here is from genome assembly GCA_046760155.1 of Dehalococcoidales bacterium. Classification (GTDB taxonomy): domain Bacteria; phylum Chloroflexota; class Dehalococcoidia; order Dehalococcoidales; family RBG-16-60-22; genus JBHIDQ01. The sequence goes on from JBHIDQ010000019.1 coordinate 12,568, forward strand.
GGCTCGGTAACCAGTGAGAGCTGACCGCTTCTGTTGAGCACACTAAAGACGTCAATGGAAAAGGAGACGAATGACGTAAAATTGGCTGGCTTTACTTCTCCGATAACGCCTGTCTTGGCTTGCGTATGCAACTCTTTTTCGCATACCCGCTGATGCAAAAGGCCATTATCTGGGTCTTTCCACCCTTGAGGCCCATCGAACATCAGGATGGAAATACCCGTATCTAGGCAGAAACTGAGTACTCTATCAGCAAAAGTATCGGCTTGAGGTATACCCCCAAGGCCCAGAGCTCGGTAGTCCAAGTACTGGATATCAACTACTTTCCCTGATGATTTCCTCAGCAAACAGAACCCGAAATCCTCATAATCCCTACAGGCGAGGTCAATGGACAAAATAAGCGCCACTAGAATACCCTCAAGGAATTTAGTTACGGGCTAATGACTACTTTACCCGCCTCTGCCGAACCAACTACCTCCAATGCTTTGGGGAACTCTTCTAAAGAGAAGGTGTGGGTTACTATCTCTTCTACCGGTAACGGCGTTCTTTCCAGCATGGAGATAACGCCGGGAAAACTCAGCGGCGAGTACCGACAGCCGAGAATACTCAAACCCGGGAAGCAAATATCAAAAGGCTTAATATCGGTTGCCCCGGTATCGGTGAAGTTTCCCGCCTCAATTAGAGTGCCACCACGATGGGTAAAATTCAGCGCCTCACGGAAGGCACCCGGGGGACCAGCCGCCTCAACCACGATATCCGGTCCAACCCCGTCGGTTGCCTCTCGCACCTGCTTCAAGCGCTCCTCAAACGGCCGGTTGCCATCAATGAGTAGGTCAGCACCCATGCGCCTAGCCCTATTCAGTCGGCCGCGAAATAAGTCTTGCGCGATGATGAGACCGACGCCAACCTGACGTAAAGAGACCATTGTCAACAGACCAATAGGACCAGCGCCCAATACCATGGCGCTACATCCGACTCCGTATCCCGAATTGAAAGCCTGTTCCGCAGCTCTAAGTCCAGTGGCGGCTGGTTCAATAAGGATTGCTCTCTTCAGTGGCAAATCTTTCGAAAGCTTAAAAACGTAGCTTTTCGGGAGCAAATAAACATACTCTGAGTAGCCTCCCCAGATACTGGGCGGCCTCTTGGTCGTGGTAAAGCCGTAAACAATGTTTCTTTGGAGGCAGAGACCTGGATTGTCTGGTATGTGCAGGCAGTAATAGCACCGGCCACACCCCATAGAACTGGGCGCTATAAATACTCGGTCGCCAACTTCCAGAGAGCCACCAAAAACCACCATATTTTCATTGGCTTGGCTACCCAATTCCACGATAGTGCCAATGAATTCATGCCCAGTGATAAGGGGAAACTGAGCCATAGGAAAGTGCCCAAGGTAGACGTGCTTATCAGTGCCGCAGATACCACAAGCCTCAACCTTTAGTAACGCGCTGTCTTCGGCTACCTTAGGTATCTCAAACTCTTCCATCACTATCTGGCCCGGTTCAACCGTAACCCAGGCTTGACATTTTGCCATTGTCTCCTGCCTCCTTAACTTTATTTTTACAATTCAATACTTGACTTAATCACCCGTCTCCAGCTTTGGTCAATCTTGATTCCATAATATCCTACCACAAATAGTGAAGGGAAGCATTACTGCTTCCCTCTACTAAAAAATACTTGGCTTGTCAATCTTAGCATCAGGTGCTACTCATTCTGCCATCTCTCGCGCAGTGCTTTCTTAACTACATCCTCTATTGTTTCCTTCACTATCTCAACTGACTCTTTTGACTCTTGCTCCAGTTTCAATAGTTCCTCATGGTAGAAACGCTGGTATAGTTGCTTCCCGCGTCTCCACCCTATGAGCCAGACCATGACTAAACCAAAAATGGCAACTGGTGCCACTAGCTCAATGCCAACTTCCTGGAAGAGTAGGATTATGATTATTATCAAAATGGCAAACAAGAATACCGCCACATCAAGGTCCCACCTTGCTGATCTGGCTCTTATTTTTGCCTTCTGGACAGCCTCTTCTTCCCGTTCCGGGCTAATCTGCTTGGTAACTACAGCTTCGTATATCATGCTTTCTCCTTGAAATTTTGACCAGATTTGCCAACTCGAATTCTCTCCAATTTAAGGAAACAGTTAACTTCTGTAAAGCTATTTTGCTCCCGAAAACTGGTAGTCGTGTCGTCATTCTTACTCCAAGTATACACGGCTGTGGTTACAAAAAGGTTATAAAAGGGTTACAAAGGTGTTACAATTTGGTAAGAGCAGAGGACGAAGACAGTAGAAAAAAGGCGGACCGCTTCAACACTTTTTTCTCTCTATTCAGTGGCTTTTAAGGGTATGGAAAAGCCAAAGGTACTACCTTTGCCCCTCTCACTTTTCACCCATATCTTTCCGCCGTGCAATTCCACCAACATCTTGGAAAGGCTTAACCCCAACCCTAACCCGCTGAGATGTCCTACTTCACTTTCTATCCGGTGATAGGGTTCAAACAGCCGCTGTTGTTCTTCCTTACTTATCCCGCGACCCGTATCTTGAACTTCCACGATAAGACTAGTACCATCTTCCTTGGCTCGTAAGGTGATTTTCCCTCCCGCCGGAGTAAATTTGAAGGCATTGTTGATGAGATTAAGCACAACTTGGCGTAAGCGGTCCTCATCAGCCCAGACCGAGGGCAGAGAAGGAGGGGACTCAAAACTTAGCTCTTGCCCATTTTTCGAGGCCACTGGCATCAGACTATCAATTATACCTTTGAGTAGTTGCCTCGGGTCCATTGATTCGGGTTCCAGACGGAGCATGCCTATTTCACCCCTTGCCAAGTCAAGAAGTTCGTCAATCCTCTGATTCAAGTTATAAGCGCCCCGATTAATGTTCTGCGCTAGGTCCAACAGAGACCCTTCTTTCAACTCTTCAAGTAGTAACTCGCTTGAAGCCATAACCGGAGTAATCGGGGTTTTCAATTCATGCACCAGCGCCCTAGTAAATTCGACTCTCTTGTTTATTTCTGCTTCCAATTCCTGTCTCAAAGTCTTTTCCTCTTGATAAAGCTCTTGCAGTTTTTCCTCCGCCCGTTTTCGCTCGGTGATGTCCCGAGCAACCCCCAAAATACCAATAGCCTGGTCATCCGGGTCTCGCAGGAAGGTCATTTGGACCTCAAGCCAGAGTGTGGAGTTATCTTTGCGCTTTACCTCGAGCTCCAGTGTCCTTGACCGGAATAGGTCCTTCTGCTCCAATTTTTCTGTTGCCAGTTCCTCGGCAGAAATCTTGGCAGCAATATCAAAAGAGGCAGGAGTTAGCAGCTCCGTCACCGGCAGAGACATTGCTTCCTCAACGGTGTAGCCTAGCATAGAGGTAACGGAAGGACTGATGTAGGTAAACTTCAGATTCATATCCGTAGTCAAGATGGTATCGGTCACGTTTTCAGCGAGCAGACGATAGCGCTCTTCACTCTCCTTCAGCTCACTTTCGGACTGCTGCAACGCGGCCAGCATGCCATTGATGGTACCTGCCAAGTTGGAAATTTCATCTTCTCCTTCAGTTGATACCCGCGCCGAGAGGTCACCACTGGTGCCGATACTACTGACACTTGTACTCAGGCGAAACAACCGTGACAGAACCTGCCTTTCTAAAAGCAATATTGCCGCCAAGCCAAATAGCAGACCAACGCCGACTATCGAAAAGATAAGGTAAGAAACTGTGGTCTGACCTTGCTGGTAGATGTCTCTGGGCATATCCACTCTCAGCACCACGAGCCTCCCGTAGATATCTTTCACCAGTGTGTAGCCGGCAATAGATTGCTCGGTTAGTAGTCGGACAAGAATCGGCGTCTCTTCTGATAAAGATGGGCGTACCGCTTGGAAGTCGGCGGGAATCTGCGTATCACCGAACCGATGCAAGGTGAGGGACAAATGCGTTGCCTCAGCAAGTCGTTCCACTTCAGTAGCGTCCAAGTAGCGTCCTATAACCAGTGTCCCACGAATCGGACCTGCCTCTTCACTGGTTAAAATGGGTCGAGAGGCAATCAGCATCGGGCCTTCAGGGAGAAGGACAATTCCAGAGATGCTGCTCCTAGTGTTAGGATGGGTCAGCAGGATATCCCCGCTGGAAAGGTGCTCCCGTAAGCTCTGCGGAACGGATACTTCCTCTTCATTATTCAAGTCAAAAGCCTTGTCAAAGATGGTCCGACCAGCCGAGTCGAAAAACATCATTAAGTTCAGCCTTAGCTCGATGAAAGTTTCATCAATGAGATTCGACTCAATATATGCGGTGTTAGCATCCTCAATAAAGGCATAGGTATCATCCCACGCTGCCCAATCACCGATGGTGGCCTCCAACTGAAAGACTTCACGTGACAAAGTACTCAGCACCCGCTCGGTATTTTGAAGGGCACTTTGTTTCTCCAGCTCGACGAAACTGTCCAGCAAGATGTTACGCGATATGAAGAATAACAGGATAATCACGCCATAGAACGTCGCGCCGATGATGAGCAGCGTCTTCCTACGCAGTGTCATAGGTTTGTCCTTATAGGTATCCGGACTATAGATTCATTCAATATACTATAAGCGGTTGAATTCTAACACTGACCAAGGTGATTATCAAGGCTGCGATACGTATGATTAGATAGGGTTGACAATAAGGTTCTATGTCACCGTCTCTGTTCGCAGCTATGTGGCGTCTTGGTGCTGCCTCGTGTTTCTATTGAATTGTAACTTCTTTGTAACCTTTTTGTAACCTTTCCTTAACCTTTCAGCACTGTTCTTAACCTCTTTCATACTATTAGAATGGTATAATAGTCCTAGGTAGAATTGGTGGTCAGGCAAGTAACACCAGTAAACAGTTAGCTCTGGAACCGCCAAAACGAGAAGAGGTGGTGAGGCTCTTAAATGTGAGTGAAGCGGATTTTCATACTTTTTTCACTATTTTGAGGGTTGCTTTTTTACACTATATAGCTATAGTATTTAATTGAGACTAATAAGCTTTAAACTGGGAATCTAATGGTAAGGCAACTTGTAAGGCTAGTTAGACAAATGAAGAGTGAGCAAGGGTTGTCATTTGTTGAAATTTTAGTCGGTCTGGCTATTGTGGCCGGTGTTACCACTGCTTTTATCAGTGGCATGGCAACTACGTTTAAAGGCATTGAGGTAAGCCAGGAGAGAGTGGCCGCGGAGAGCTTGGCTAAATCACAAATCGAATACATTAAAGTTCAAGATTATGTCTTTGTAGCCGATTATAACCCTGATGACCCGGCAAACCGTTACGAGCTAATTGATATTCCCGCCGATCTGTTGTCGGCCGGCTATTCTATCGAAATAAGTACTCCGCAAGTCGTTACCAGCAGCAACGAAACCGGTTTTGAACTGCAAAGCGTAAATGTAACCGTTAAACGCAATGCTCAGGGAAAGTTAATTATTACATTCTATAAATTGAATGCTTAAAAGGGTGAAAATGACTGAAAAAGGATTTACCTTGCTCGAGGCAGTAATTGGGGTAGGCATAATGGCTCTTATTGTCGTTGCAATTGCGGCTGCCACGACAACGTTGATGCTGAATCACGGACGAGCGGCCGAGCAAAATACTGTCTTGCCCCAGGTGCAGAGCGCGGGCCACTGGATTACCCGCGATGTTCAGACGGCAAGGAATGTCACCGCTACTGGCCCCAACGGTTTCCCACTATCGTTTAGAGTCCCCATTGATACGAACGAGAACAATGATCACAGTGTCAATTATACGTTTAGTGGCACTAAGCTCAAGCGCAAGGTATATGACTCTTCACAGACTTTGCTTTTGGAGACTTTAATTGCCGATTACATAGACAGTGACAATACAACATTTAATACGCTGAATGCCACTCAAAAACTCTATCAACTAACGGTAAGAGCGGTGAAAGACAAAGGCGGGGTAACCAGGATTTACGAAGCTAGCCAAAGAATCCGTACCGGATTATGAGGCTGAGGATAGGGAAGTTAAAGATGAAGTTGTTCAAGAACCGGGAATCCGGACAAGTCCTGATAATGGCGCTAATCTTAATTGCCGCCGGCAGTCTGCTGGTACTGCCATTGTTACGGAACTCGTTTACCAACCTTGGCTACCACCAGTCAATTGAGTGTCAAACCTTGAATAGTTATTCCGCAGA
>JBHIDQ010000020.1:0-17901 GCA_046760155.1 Dehalococcoidales bacterium
GATCTCCACCGTGACAGGGTGGCATGTTAGTCCGCTACACCACGGGGCCATTCTGATCAGTAAAATTTCCGGGGACGATGATGCTACTACGGATTATCCTTTTACTTAACTAGAGTCTAACAAAGGTGATATACGGTGTCAAGTTAGTGTAGGCGTCCAGCGGGGTGGTATCTGCAGTTTGTTAACCTGGCCGCGGTGAATAGCTAAGTAATTCTTCATCCAACATTGTTTCCATTTTGTATTTGTGGTATAATGAGCAATAAAATTTTTCTAGGGAACAAATGGCATCAAAAAACAATAATAAGGAAGAACTGAAGACTGAAGATAAGCAACTGCGTGATTACGAGTTGATATTTATTATTAGTCCAGAAGTTGAGGAAGAGACCCTCGAGGCTACGGTTGGTAGTGTTACCCAGTTTATTACTGGCAAAGATGGCATTATTTCCGATGAAGAACGGTGGGGTAAAAGGAAACTGGCCTACCCGCTAAAACGTTTTCGGGAGGGTAATTATGTGTTAACGCGGTTTAAGATGAGGCCTGTATGGAGCAAGGAACTGGAAGCGAGCTTGCAAATTTCCGAGGAGATTTTACGGCACCTGTTGATTAAAATTAAGTAGTCAAATTGGGAGGTTACCCGGCTCTCACGGATGTGTGGGTAGCGGGTAAAAGGAGTTGTGATCATGCCAAGTTTAAATAAAGTGATCATTGTCGGGAATGTTGGAGGCGAACCGGAGATGCGGTTTACGCCTAACGGGAAGCCAGTAACCTCATTTCGCGTGGCCACTAATTGGGTGTCTACCACACCTGAGGGTGAACGAAAACAAGAGACGGAGTGGTTTAGTGTGGTGGCCTGGAATAAGTTGGCGGAACAGTGTAACCAGTTTCTCGCTAAGGGTCGGCTGGTCTACGCTGAGGGCAGATTACATACTCGCACTTGGGAAAGCCAGGATGGGCAGCAACACTCCAGAACTGAGGTAATCGCCAACAAAGTAATCTTCCTTGATCGGCGAGGATTGTCGCCACTTCCTGAAGATAGGACAGAAGAAAGGGCAGAAGAAAAGACAGAAGAAAGTGCCACTACTGAGGGGAAGGTAGATGAAGGCGACACTGCTGCATTAGAGCCAGATGATATTCCATTTTAGGCATAAGTTAAAATTAAGACGAAAAGGGTAGTGCATGGCGGAATCTAAAGAAGCCAAGAGTAAAAGATGGGTCAGGCCAAGATATATACCCAAGCGTAAGTTTTGTTCCTTTTGTAAAGATAAGACTGAAGTCATAGATTATAAAGAACCGGAGAAACTGCGTCACTATATATCAGATAGAGGCAAGATTGTGCCTCGTCGCAAAAGTGGTACTTGCGCTAAGCATCAGCGCCTTTTGGCGTTGGCGGTAAAGAGAGCGCGGCATTTGGCTCTACTGCCGCATGCGCCAGTTCATGTTCGTGAGATAGAAGGGGCCGGTTTAAGGGATTAGTTCCGATAAGTGAATCCTCTCCTCTTTATCCCCCCTTAATAGATGGAAAGAGGAAGGTAGTTTATGGCTACTAGGGAGTTAAAGTGCCAAAGCGGACTTATCAACCAAAGAAGATTCCAAGGAAACGAGAGCATGGTTTTCGGGCGAGAATGAGCACCCGGAGTGGACGCGCCATCCTAAAGGCAAGACGACTTAAAGGACGTAAGAGATTGACTGTGGTATAAGGCTAGAATTACTTATCTTGGTTAAGGGTGTGAGCAGTGAGGGGAGAGAAGTATCTGACTAGAGCAGCACAGTATACCTTAGTTTATCGTGAAGGTAACTCGTGGGTAAGTGATTTAGTGGTGATGAAGGCTTTACCTAATGGACTTACCATATCTCGATATGGCTTTTCGGTTAGTCGGCGCGTAGGTAAAGCAGTGGTGAGAAATAGAGTCAAGCGTTTGCTGCGCGAAATCTTACGGCTAACACCACTGCAACCAGGATGGGACATCATATTTATTGCTCGGCCTCTGGTGGCTGGTGCTAGCTATGCCAATCTTGAGAAATCAATTAAGGGTTTGTTATTCCGAGCCCGATTATTACTGGAGAAGTATGAAGAGGTTAGCCTTAGGACTAATTAGGCTCTATCAATTAACTCTTTCCCAAGTTATGTTATCATCCTGTCGCTTTGCCCCCAGTTGTTCTCAATATACCTATGAAGCTATTGCCAAGCACGGCTTTTGGAAAGGGGTATTCTTAGGCGTGAGGCGACTCGCTCGTTGTCACCCTTTACATGAAGGTGGCTATGACCCGGTGCCGTAAGACAGGGTGAAGTTTGCTTTTGTTTTGTCCTAGCTGGTCAACTTCTTATTAAGGGGAGTAAATAAGTGTCTTTGAGACGACTAATCATTAAGATACTGCTTCTGCTGGTGATGCTTCTGGTGCTCATCGGTGGACCAGCCGTTCTTGGCTGTAGAGGGGAGCTCACCGCCATAGCCAGGGGATGGTCAGGGGTGGTGATATCTGATGACACGCTATTTTTGGGTTCTATGGAGGGCAAGCTGGTCGCCATGGATAAATCCAGTCAAGACCGTCTCTGGCCGGATGTTCCTTTTGAGCCCAAGAAACAAACCGGTGGTTTTGGTTGTGCTGGTGCTCCTGAGACGGTAGCCATCTACGGTACTCCCGCCGTAACCGAAGAATTGGTCTATATCGCCGGCTACCATGGTAAACTTTATGCGGTTAATGCCAAAACAGGTGCTTTAAGATGGGTATATCCTCGTGAGGGTTATTTTGATGGGCCTGTTATTGGTGGACCGACCGTATCTCAAGACAAGGTCTACATTGGTTCCGCGGATGGGAAGCTTTACGCCTTAGATGCGGCTACTGGTGACCTTGAATGGGAGTTTGAGACTGGAGACAAGATTTGGTCAACACCATTGGCTGACGGAGATACGATTTACATTGGCTCCTTTGATAAGAAGCTCTATGCCCTGAGTGCCGTCGATGGCAGCAAAAAGTGGGCGTTTGAGACTAAAGGAGCGATTGCCGCCACCCCTCTGGTCTCTGAGGGCACAGTTTATATTGGTTCCTTTGACCGGTATCTTTATGCCCTAGATGCTACTACTGGCAAAGAAAAATGGCCTAAGCCTTTTGGGGCCGAGAACTGGTTCTGGGCTCGCCCGGTGGCCTATAATGGTGTTATCTATGCCGGTTCCGTTGATCACAAGGTTTATGCCCTGAAGGCTGAGAACGGGAATAAAGTAGCCGAGTTTGACCTGGGCAGTCCAATTATCTCTTCGCCGGTTTTAGTTGATGGCACCATTATTGTTGCCTCGGAGGAAGGTCAGCTATACTCCTTGGATGCCGGGAATAAGCAGAAAAAGCGGTTAGTCGATCTGGAGGAAAAAATCCAGGCGCCGCTGGCGGCCATCAACGGGGTCGTCTATATCCATAGTGAAAAGGATGTCCTCTACGCCGTGGACGCTCGGTCAGGAGTGACCCTGTGGAGTCTTTCCTTGAAGAGTGAGTGAGGTAGATTTCGTTGGATATTGGACAGATATGGGATTTAATTATCCTTTCGCCGATGATAAATGTCCTCATCATGGTGTCAGGGTATTTATTCCATAACTTCGGGTTGGCAATTATTGCACTGACCATTATTGTTCGTTTAGTGACTTTACCACTTACCACGAAGCAGCTCAGGGCGACGAAAGCCATGCAAGAGCTTCAGCCCAAGATGGCTGAGCTTCAGCAAAAATACGGCAAGGATAGGGCAAAGCTGGCACAGGAGCAAATGCGGTTGTACAAAGAGTCTGGAGTAAGTCCGGCCGGTTGCATGCTGCCCATGTTAGTCCAGTTGCCTATCTGGATAGCCCTCTTCCAGTCAATTATAAGGGTTCTAGCCGTAACCCCTGAGGGTTTCCTGAACTTGGCTCGACACCTTTACTCCTCCTGGTCACAAGTATTTTCTCTGGTGCCCCTGAGTAGTAAGTTCCTGTGGCTGGACTTGGCGACACCAGATAAATTTCTCTTATTGCCAATTCTGGTTGGCGGCACTATGTGGCTGCAGCAGAAGATGGTAATGCCCAGGACTGCTGACCCCAGGCAACAGGCACAGAGTACGATGATGCTGTGGATGATGCCACTGATGTTCGCCTTCCTGACCACACAATTCCCCAGTGGTCTGGCTCTCTACTGGGTGATTTCCAATATCATTAGTATTGGTATCCAGTATTATATGACCGGTTGGGGTAGTCTCCTTCCCGCCGCAGCCGGAAAAGTGGGTAGGGATAAGAAGTATATCGCGCGCATTACCAAGGTAGAAGAAAAACCGACCGATTATGCTGATGTTGAGGCTGACGTTGGGGCTGATGTTGGCGCTGATATTGTGGAACAGAAGGTGACTCAGAAAGAAGATTTAGCCCGTGCCCGATATCCGACAAGCCTGAGAATGATCAAACGTCACCCGAAAAAGAGTAAACGTCCTAAGCGAAGATAATTACAGTGAGGTAATTGATGGAGATGCCCGCAGATAAGGATGACATCACTGAGGTAGCCAAGAGCGTTCTGGAAAGACTGCTTGACTTGATGGGAGTACCGGCTTCCGTTACCCCGTTCCCTGAATTTCCGGCCGGGGGAGAGGCTGGGACTACCGGTTCGATAATGCTGAATGTGGAAGGTGAAGACCTGGGCATTTTGATTGGGCGGCGGGGGCAGACCCTTTCCTGTCTGCAGTATCTGGTTCGGCTTATTGTCGGTCATCAGACGAAAGTATGGCTGCCGATAGTAATTGATGTCGAAGGCTACAAGCAGCGTCGCCGTAATGCCCTGCAGGCTTTGGCTTTACGAATCGCCGAGCAGGTAAAGACTAGGCAGTCATCTTTTACCTTGGAACCGATGCCCGCTTTTGATCGGCGTATCATCCACCTTGCCTTAGCTGACCATCCTGATGTTATCACTGAGAGCAGTGGTGAGGGAGAAGCACGTCGGGTAGTTATTCTGCCCAAAGAGCAATAAGCCTGATTGACTTGCTTTTTTAAGTGTGCTAACCTTAGCAGGAAAAGCAGTGACGGAGACGAGTAGGGAAGATAATAGGCACCCAGCGAGTCTGGTATGGTGGAAGCAGATGTGGCCGACTTCCTGAAAATCCCTCCCGAGCCGCCAACCGAACCGTAGTCAGGCAAAGCCTGACCCTTAGTAGGCTTGGCCGGTGGCGTCAGCCGTTATCCCAGACGAGGGCATCTGGGTGTGCCCTTAAGAAGTGCCCCGATGATTCGGGGAAATAGGGTGGTACCACGGGTTTGTTAATTCCCGTCCCTAGGGGCGGGGATTTTTGTTTCGAAGGAGTTTTTGCTTATGTTCCGTCCGGTAGGTAGCCAGCTCAATTTACCACCACTCGAGGAAAAGATACTCGGCTGGTGGCAAAAGAATAAAATTTTTGCGCGGAGTGTGGAGAATCGCCGGGGGTGTCCCCGCTTTACTCTTTACGAGGGACCTCCCACGGCGAATGGCAGTCCGGGTATTCATCATGTGTTATCTCGTATCTTTAAAGACATTATCCCGCGCTATAAGGCAATGAAGGGCTATTATACCCCGCGCATCGCTGGCTGGGATACGCACGGCTTGCCGGTGGAGCTGGAAGTGGAAAGGGAACTTGGCTTTTCCGGTAAGGCACAGATTGAAGAATACGGTGTGGCCAAGTTTAATGCTCGTTGCCGGGAAAGTGTTTTTCGTTATCTCAAAGACTGGAATGAAATGACGGAGCGCATTGCCTTCTGGATTGACCTGGAGCATCCCTACATCACTATGGAGAATTATTATATCGAGAGTGTCTGGTGGGCGATAAAGCAGATGTGGGACAAGGGGTTGATATATCAGGGCTATAAAGTTACCCCTCACTGCCCCCGCTGTGGCACCTCCTTAAGCTCCCATGAAGTAGCCCTCGGTTATGAAGATAATGTGGAGGACCCATCAGTTTACATAAAGTTTAAAGTTGTCCTGTCATCATTAAAGGGCTCTGAAGTGCGGGAACAGCTTTATCAGCTTTTCCATTCTTCAAATAAGCCCGCCTATTTCCTCGCCTGGACGACTACTCCCTGGACGTTGCCAGCTAACACTGCTCTGGCGGTTGATGACGAGGCTGAATATGCGGTCGTTGAAACAGATAATGAGTATCTTATTCTAGCCTCAACTTTGCTTTATCCAGCGGGGCTTGACGACGGCAAGGTGGTGCAAGAGTTGGCAGGGAAAGAGCTGGTTGGTCTGAGATACGAGCCGCTGCTGAACCCACACGAGTTCGGGATAGAGCGCCAGCGGTTTGTCACTGTTCATGACGAGGCTACCGGAGCCGAGTATATTGAGCTACAGCATCAGGAACCGGACAAAAACCTGACTTATCGGGTCATTGCTACCGATTTTGTTTCCTTGGAAGACGGTACCGGAATTGTCCATGAAGCACCGGCTTACGGCGATGTTGACTATGAGGCAGGAAAAGAGCGTGGGGTGGACTTTATTCATACCGTAGATTTGCAGGGTAACGTCATCGGAACTTATCCCTTTGCCGGTAAGTTTGTCAAAGAGGCTGACCCTCTGGTACTGGAAGAACTGAAGAAGAAAAACCTGCTCTTCCGCAGCGAAAAAATTCGCCACACCTACCCCTTCTGCTGGCGCTGTGAATCACCCCTTCTCTATTATGCCAAACAGACTTGGTATATCAGGACTACGGCGGTAAAAGATAGACTTATCTCCGGGAATGACGAGGTAAACTGGTATCCGGAGCATATCAAGTACGGTCGCTTTGGTGACTGGCTGGAAAATAACGTGGACTGGGCATTTTCCCGTGAGCGGTATTGGGGGACACCGTTACCAATCTGGCGTTGTGAATCCTGTGACTACCTCGAGTGTGTGGGTGGCGTCGCCGAGTTAAAGAAAAAGCCCGGTTTTGCCGGCTTAAAAGAGCCTCTGGATTTACACCGACCGTTTGTTGATGAAATGACCTTTGCTTGTCCCCAGTGTAAAGGCAAGATGAAGCGGGTGCTGGAGGTAATTGACTGCTGGTTTGATTCTGGAGCCATGCCGGTTGCCCAGGTGCATTACCCCTTTGAGAATGATACCTTGCTTGAGGACGGGCGTTTTCCGGCTGATTATATCTGTGAAGCGGTTGACCAGACCCGGGGCTGGTTTTACAGTTTACACGCCATCTCTACCTTGCTCTTCAGCCGCCCCTGTTTCCTGAATGTTATCTGCCTGGGCCATATCCTCGATGCCAAAGGGGAGAAGATGAGCAAGGCTAAGGGGAACGTCATTGAGCCAGCGACGGTAATTGATAAATATGGCGCCGATGCTCTGCGCTGGTATTTGTTTACTACCTCGCCACCGGGTAATGTGCGCCGTTTCAGTACCGATATGGTGGCTGAGGTAACCCGCCGTTTCTTGCTGACCCTGTGGAATGTCTATTCCTTCTTTGTCAATTATGCCAATATTGATAAATTCACGCCCGGTTCGGAAGGAGTTTTATCCCATTCCGAACTTGACCGGTGGATTATCTCCGAACTGAATCAGCTTATCGCTGATGTTGACGCGGCGCTGGAGTCTTACGACCCTACCGGGGCGGGAAGAAAGATAGAAAACTTTGTCGATGCTCTCTCTAACTGGTACGTGCGACGGAGCCGCCGGCGCTTCTGGAAGAGTGAGAATGATGCCGATAAATTTTCGGCATATACCACCCTCTACCAGTGTCTGGTGACGTTATCCAAGCTAATGGCTCCATTTACGCCATTCTTGGCTGAAGAGATGTACCAAAACCTGGTCGGTTCAGTATTTCCCGGTGAACCGGAAAGTGTGCACTTGACCGATTTTCCGGTGGCTGATGAGACCAAGATTGATAAGCAATTAGCCGCCGAGACTCATTTGGTAATGAGAGTATCCAGCTTGGGTAGGGCAGCCCGGAGTGAAGCCGGCATTAAGGTACGCCAACCTCTGGCTAAGCTGTTGGTTAAGGTAAGGTCAGGCAGACAAAAGAACGCGCTTAAGCACCTTGCCTCACAGGTATTGGAAGAGGTCAATGTCAAAGAGTTTGACCTAGTTGATGAAATGCCGGTGATGAAACATAAGCCGTGGCCGGTAGCCACCGAAGGTGACCTGACGGTAATGCTTGATACTGATATCACTCCAGAGCTGGCGGCGGAGGGAATGGCACGTGAGATTGTGCGCCGTTTGCAGACCATGCGCCGTTCGGCCGGGTTTGATATTGCTGACCATATTGCTACCTATTATCAAGGGGACGATTATATCAAGCAAGTAATGACGGACTACGCCGACTACATCAAGCAGGAAACACTGTCCGAGCAACTTGTGGAAGAAATTACCGCCAAGGGAGTTTATACGGAAAGTTTTAAACTGGACGGCTATGAGCTGTTACTGGGGGTGAAACGCCTAACCTAAGTGCGCGGACTTTCCGCTAGTATTGCCTCTGTGGTGTTTTCCTTATCACCCCGCCAGAAGGTTATTTCCACTTTTTGTCCAATTTTAGCGGTGCGTATCGTTCGTATTAGTTGTTCAGTAGTGGCTATTTTTTCACTGGCAAAGCCAGTGATAACATCACCCGGCTTTAATCCAGCTTTATCGGCAGGACTATCGGGGACGACTTGGGTAATCAAGACTCCTTCCTCCACGGCCAAATTAAATCTGGTGACGGTAAACTGGTCCACCGTCGCCACTACCACACCAAGCCAGGGACGAGTTACGTAACCTTTTGTGACTAGTTCCTCAATGATTGGGATGGCCGTTTCAGTGCTGATGGCGTACCCCATGCCTTCAACACCAACGGTGGCGATTTTGGCACTGGTGATACCAACTACTTCCCCGGCCAGATTGACTAATGGACCCCCGCTATTACCAGGGTTAATCGCTGCCGTAGTTTCAATGAGGTCATAGAGCGTTTGCCCCGGAGCCACCGGTATTGCGACGCCTTGCCGACTAATTATTCCTTCAGTGGCTCTTATCCCTTGGCCTAGGGCATTGCCGATAGCGACAACCCACTCCCCAACTCTCAATTTAGACGAATCTCCTACTTTGACTGCTGGCAGGTTCTGCGCGTCAATTTTAAGGATGGCTAAGTCGTTAAGACTATCAGTGAAGACATTGTTGGTATCTACGGTGTAGGTACTGCCATCATCCATGGTTACAGTGATGCTACTGGCACCTTCCACGACATGGTTATTGGTCAAGATGATGCCGTTTTCGTCCAAAATCCACCCTGACCCAGCTCCCTGCTGGGTAAACGGCCGGTTGAAGAAGTCAAAGGTTACCACCTCGGTGGTGATGGCGACTACCGACGGCTTAACTAAGGCGACGGCATCAGCAATGCTGGGTAATGAAGGGCTTTGATTCCCTAAAGACGGGGGTGTCCAGCTGGGGTTGAGCGGTGCCGGGGGTGGAGATGGTTGTGCCGCTGGCGCGGGGCTTGGGGGAGGAAGTGGTGAAATCTCAATCTGCGGTGCCGCACAACCAGCACCCAGACCAAGCAAAAGGATAAGGATGAGAGAAACAAGAAAACATTTTAGCTTTATTTTTGGCATAGCTAGTTTTATTGTATCACAAAGGCAAAATCAGGGCAAAACAAGGGGCTGGGATACCCAGCCCCTTACTTTTTTAATTATTTACGCCTCAGGTACCTCGGGTAGGTGTGTCAGTGCCTCCTTTACTTTTTCCTCAGGATACTCATAATTCTGCATCCTGCCGGAAAGGTACTCATCATAGGCAGCCAGGTCGAAGTGTCCGTGCCCGCTATGCGCAATCAGAATGGTTTTGGCTTCACCTGATTGCTTACATTTCAGGGCCTCATCAATGGCTACCCGGAGGTCATGGCATGGCTCAGGTCCGGTAACAATGCCCTCAGTCCGGGCAAACTGTACTCCAGCCTCGAAGACGGCTGTCTGATGCTCAGCTTTAGCTTCGATTAAGCCCAGTCGATATAGGTGGCAGATGATCGGTGCCATGCCGTGATAGCGCAAGCCTCCGGCGTGGACTGGAGGCGGCACAAAGGTATGCCCTAGAGTGTACATCTTCAATATGGGAGCCATGCCGGCGGTATCCCCAAAGTCCCAGGTATAGACGCCCTTGGTCAGGCTGGGGCAGGCTTGAGGCTCAACACAGATAATGCGTAGGTCTGGTTTCTGGCCGCTGAGCTTGTCCCTGAGCCAGGGCAGGAACTGTCCAGCGAAGTTGGAGCCACCGCCGATGCAGCCAACAATAATATCCGGATAGGCATCGGCCATCTCCATCTGCTTCCGTGTTTCTTCGCCGATGATGGTCTGGTGAAGCAGGACATGATTGGCGACACTGCCTATGGAATACTTGGTATCATCGTGAGTGGCAGCATCTTCGATAGCTTCGCTGATGGCGATGCCCAAGCTGCCGGGCGAATCGGGATTCTCGGCTAGAACACGACGCCCAAACTCAGTGTCTGGACTGGGGCTAGGTACTACTTGGGCGCCCCAAGTCTCCATCAGGATACGGCGGTAGGGTTTCTGGTTATAGCTGACATTTACCATGTAGACCTTGCATTCAAGACCGAAGAACATACAGCCCATCGCCAGGGCGCTGCCCCATTGCCCGGCACCGGTCTCCGTAGTCAGACGCTTAACGCCTTCCTTCTTGTTGTAGTATGCCTGAGCAACTGCAGTGTTAGGCTTGTGACTCCCCGCCTGGCTCGTTCCTTCATATTTGAAGAAAATTTTAGCCGGTGTATCCAGAGCCTTTTCCAGCCGGTGCGCCCGATGCAAAATGGTAGGTCTCCAGGTACGGTAGATAGCCTGTACCTCCTCCGGGATTTCAATGTAGCGCTCCGGACTGAACTCCTGTTCATTAATGGCTTCGGGGAATAAGGGAGGAGGGAGACGGGTGGGCTCCTTGGTGCCGGGATGACGTTCAGGTGGCAATGGTTCCGGTAAATCAGGCAGGACATTATACCAGTGGGTCGGCATGTCTTTTTCATCAAGAATAAATTTGGTTCTTTCCATTTTTTTCCTCCTTTTATTTTTATTTACCGACTATTTTCTCTGGGTTAGTTTTTTTCTCGGCCCCAAAAGGGCCAACACCATGACATCGTAGACATATTATTATTCTCCTTAATTTTTCTCTTTTTTATCTCCTGTAATCACCGAGAAATTAAAAAGCCTCCCACCCCCTGAAGGGGCGAAAGGCTTACTTCCGCGGTGCCACCCTTTTTGGTCATCTGGTTAAATAAAGGTAAGCGACCATCTCTACAGGTACAGAGGCCGTGGAATAAAATGTTTACCTCTATACCCCGGGATTTGATAACGCTTCCCCGGCGTCAAAGCCTACTTGTTCGTTAGTCTAACAACTTTCGGTTTGCGGCTCCCAAGTCCATTCAACTCCTGCGCTGGCATCGGCTCACACCTTACCCGACTCTCTGCACCCCGCTTTGAAGCCTACTAGTCTTGTTCACAGCCTTTGCAATATGTGGCAAAGTTTAACAGCATAATATTAATTTGTCAAGTAGTGGAGAGTGAAAAAGAGATGGACAAAGCTCTTAAATTATGGTGAAATGGACGTCTAAGAGGGGCGAAGCCTTTCCTAGATTTCCCTTGCTCTGAGTTAAAAATGCGGGGTGTCTAAGAGGGGCGTCAGCCCCTCTTTCCAAATCCCCTCCCCCTTCCCCTTATCAAGGGGAAGGGGGATAAAGGGGGATGGGGTTAATAAAGCTAATATTGCTGCTGACGGAAAGGGTATGCTATACTGTTAAGCGGCAAAAAACAAGTATCTACTAGCAAAGGGGGCACAAATTTGCCAGATACAACGACCATCAAACAACTTTTAGAAGCCGGGGCTCACTTCGGGCATCAGACCGGGCGCTGGCATCCCCGGATGAAGAATTACATCTTCACCAAGCGCAATGGTATCCATATTATTGACTTGGAGAAAACGGCTGCCATGTTAGACGAAGCTTGTAATTTCGTTCGGCAGATGGTAGCTGAGGGTGGCACTATCCTTTTTGTCGGTACCAAAAAGCAGGCTCAAGAATCGGTGGTAGAAGAAGCGCAGCGTTGTGGTATGTATTACGTTGACCAGCGCTGGCTGGGTGGGATGTTGACTAATTTCGCCACTATCCAGGCCCGCATCGACTACCTTGTCCGTTTGGAAGACCAGCAATCCAGAGGCGAGTTCGGGCGCCTGTCGAAAAAGGAAGTCTTGAAAATTGGGGAGGAAATTGAGAAGCTCAATAAGCAGATGGGTGGATTCAAGGAGATGACCAACCTACCCAGCGCGTTATTTATCGTTGACCCGACAAAAGAAAAGATCGCTCTGGCTGAAGCCAAACGTATGGGAATACCGGTGGTGGCTATCGTCGATACCAATTGCAACCCTGATGATATCGACTATCCTATTCCAGCCAATGATGATGCTATTCGAGCCATCAAACTGATCTGCAGTAAAATTGCTGATGCCGTTCTGGAAGGTAAAGCCGGCATAACCGAAGTTCCGACTGAGGAAGTGGAGGAAGAAGGCTTGGAGGAAGCCGAAATGATGGAAACGATGGAACCATTTATCTTTATCCCGGAAGAGGAATGACGGAGGGGAAAATTTGGAAATATCAATCGAGATGATAAAAGAATTAAGAGACCAGTGTGGTGCTGGGATTATGGAGTGCCGCAATGCTCTGCTTGAAGTAGACGGAGACATGGAAAAGGCACTCCAGATTATAAAAGAGAAAGGGTTACTCAAGGCAGCGAAAAAGGCAGAACGGGTTACCACTCAGGGATTGATTGAAGCTTATGTCCATACTGGTGGGCGTGTTGGTGCTCTGGTTGAAGTGAACTGTGAGACTGACTTTGTCGCTCGTACCGACGAATTCAAAGAGCTGGCTCATGACCTGGCAATGCAAGTGGCGGCACTATCACCTCAATTCATCACCAAGGAAGAAATCCCTGAGGGAGCTGATGTCGAACCTCAAGCAGCTTGTCTGCTGCTTCAGCCCTACATTAGAGACCCTGGTAAGATAGTTCGGGATGTTATTGCTGAGACCATTGCTAAGGTAGGTGAAAACATCAAAGTACGCCGGTTTTCCAGATTCGAAATAGGCGGTTAGGAATTAAGGAATGGCTGACATCAAATATAAGCGGGTGCTACTCAAGCTCAGTGGCGAGGCTTTTGGTGGTGAAAGAGACTTTGGCATTGATGTGGCTACTTTAACCAAGGTAGCCAAGCAGATTAAACAAGTGGTGGAAATGGGGGTGGCGGTAGCCATCGTTGTCGGGGGTGGTAACATCTGGCGCGGCGAAAAAGCGGAGATGAACGGCATGGACCGGGTCACTGCCGACTATGCCGGCATGCTCGCCACCGTGATCAATGCCCTAGCTCTGCAAGATATCTTGGAAAGAGAAGGGGTAGTTACGAGAACCCAGTCATCCATTGGCATTAATCAAGTGGCAGAACCTTATATCAGACGCCGTGCCATTCGTCACTTGGAGAAAGGCAGAGCGGTTATCTTTGCCGGGGGTACCGGTAATCCATACATGACCACGGATACCGCCGCCGCGCTGCGGGCGATCGAGATTGGGGCTGAGGTTCTGTTGATGACCAAAAATAACGTCGATGGTATCTACAGTGCTGACCCAAGGAAAAACCCCGATGCCAGGAAATTTGACCAGCTGACTCACCTCGAAGCACTAAATATGCGTCTGCAAGTAATGGATGCCACGGCGCTCTCCTTATGTCTCGAAAACAGGCTACCGATAATTGTTTTTGACCTTCAAGCTCCCCTTAGTATCGAGAAGGCGGTAACCGGTGAGCCGATTGGTACTCTAGTCTCGAGTGATGGGTGAAATGGTTAGTGCCGCTTTACAAAATATTGAAGAAAAGATGCGGACTTCGGTCGGAGGTTTGAGAAAGGAATTACTTACCCTCCGCACCGGGCGGGCAACCCCTGCCTTAATTGACCACATCAAAGTGGACTATGCTGGTGTTCCCACGCCGCTGAATCAAATTGCCGGCATTTCGGTGCCTGAAGCCAGACTGCTTATCATCCAACCCTGGGACAGGAGCAGTATCCGTAGTATCGAGAAGGCTATCTTGACCTCTGACCTCGGACTAAATCCGTCTAGTGATGGCAATGTCATTCGGATAAGTGTTCCGCAACTCTCGGAAGAACGGCGACAGGAGCTAATTAAAGTAGTGCGGAAAAGGGTTGAAGAAAGAAAAATAGCGGTACGTAATCTGAGGCATGAAGTCATGAACGAACTAAAAGGTTTGGAGAAAGATAAGGAAATATCGCAGGATGAGCATAAACGCGCCCTGAATCAACTGCAAAAACTTACTGACGCCTTTATCACCGAAATTGAACAGATTGGACGAGATAAGGAATCGGAACTCATGGAGGTTTAGTCCAGTTTGTAACCCCACCTGAAATTATGTGACCAGATGAAAGCTAACGCATCAATCAAGAAACAAATTACCCGCCTGCCGGTTCACGTCGCCATTGTGCCGGACGGTAATGGTAGATGGGCAGAGCAGCATGGCTTACCCAGGCTTGCCGGGCACCGAGCCGGGGTAAAAATCATGCGCTCAATGATTGAGTACCTTAATGATTACCAGATAAAATATGTAACCCTTTACGGTTTTTCCACCGAAAACTGGGGCCGTCCTGAAGATGAAGTTAGGGGTCTATTCCGCATCTTGGAGGAGAGAATAGGCAAAGACGTGCCCAAGCTTCATAAGAGGGGGGTTAAAGTTCGTCATCTCGGTCGCCTTGAAGAATTACCAGCCTGGCTGCAGAAATCGATAAAGAATGCCGAAGACTTGACCAGGAATAACACGGGGATGACGCTTAACCTTGCCTTTAATTATGGAGGACACCTTGAAATTATTGATGCGGTGCGCCGTATTGTCGCCGAAGGTATCCCGCCGGAAAAGATAGATGAAAAATTATTTAGCAGTTACCTTTACACGGCTGGTTTACCTGATGTTGACCTCTTAATTCGTACCGGTGATGAACTCCGCCTCAGTAACTTCCTGATATGGCAAACCGCTTACAGTGAATACTACTTTACTCAGTCTCTGTGGCCCGAGTTTACTAAAGAAGACATTGATAAAGCACTGCTTGCCTATAGCCAGAGGGAAAGGCGCTTCGGCGCACTATAATATTAAGCATGCTCAAGAAAAGGGTCATCACGACGCTTTGTGGCCTTCCGCTACTTGTCATTGCCGTCTGGTTTGATGAGCCATTACCCTGGTTCACCATATTAGTGGTTATCTGGGCACTCTTGGCGGTCTTTGAGTTCTACCGGTTGGTGGCAGTCTCTCAGGTGCTGTCCCTTACCTCTTTCGGATTGCTCTGGACTCTGTTATTCATCCTGAGTCCGCACTTTGATTATGAATTTACCGTCCCGGTTCTGTTAACTTCAGCTTTAGTATTATCTTTGGTGTGGCTCGTCCTGCGCCCCCAAAAAGAGGGAGCTTTTATCGGCTGGGTGTGGACTATGGCTGGAATTCTCTATGTAGGGTGGCTGTTAAGCTATTTGGTGGCCTTAAGGCTGGACGCGGGCAGAAACTGGGTGTTTTTTGCCTTGTTTACCACTTTTGGGTCGGATACCACGGCTTTCTTTGTTGGTCAGGCACTGGGCAGGCACCGCCTTGCCCCACGGATTAGCCCCAATAAAAGCTGGGAAGGCGCCATCGGTGGTGTCATCGGGGCGATTATCGTTAGCCTGCTTTTTACTCTACAGACTCCGCTCAGTTTACCCCTCAGTTATGTCCAAGGCATAATTTTAGCCTTACTGGTCAGTGTTTTTGGTCAGTTTGGCGACCTGGCGGAGTCTTTACTCAAGCGTAACCTGGGAGTAAAAGAGTCCGGTAAGATGATACCGGGACACGGTGGCTTTCTGGACCGGATGGACAGCGTTGTCTTTGCCGGTATAGTGGTCTATTTATACTATATCTTTGTTGTCCGGTAACTCATCTTGTTATCGGATTTTCTTTTCGATAGTTTCTTTTGAAATCTTGAATAATAAAACTAAAGGCACCAATGATGAATGCTGATGTTTACGCGCCGTTAGCTCGAGCCCTGGATCAGTTACCCGGGGGCTTTCCGCAAACCGAGTCACGCGTCGAGTTACAGATTCTCCGGAAGATATTCTCGCCGGAAGAAGCATTGCTGGCCAGTAATCTAACTGGTACCAGTGAGACCATTGAGACCATAGCCAACCGGGCCAAGTTGCCGAAGGCGGCACTTGAAGAAAGACTCAGAGCAATGCAGGATAAGAGCATTATCTGGGGCTCCGAAAAGGAAGGAATAAGGAAATTCCGCTTGGCGCCATTTATTGTCGGTATTTATGAATCGCAGTGGAATGTTATCGACCATGAACTGTTCCATCTTTTTGAACGATATTGGAATGAGGGAGGTGGGGAGGGGATAATGCGGTATGAGCCAGCGCTACACCGTGTCGTCCCGGCACAGCGGGCTCTCAAAAGAGAAATTATCCTTCCTTACGATGATGTCAAGCAACTAATATTACAGGCTAAGTCATTCGAACTGCGTGATTGCATTTGTCGAAAACAGCAGGACATGATTGATAAACGGAAATGTGACTTCCCGCTAAGAAATTGCCTTAGCTTTTCAGTGAGAGAGAGACCTATGGGTCCGTACGGCACCACTCAGGACGAAGCTCTCCGGGTGCTTGACCAGGTGGAAGAAATCGGTCTGGTGCATACGGTAAGCAATGTCGCCAACGGGGTTCATTACGTATGCAATTGCTGCGGGTGCTGTTGTGCTATTTTAAGGGGAATTACACAGTTCGGCATTGAACATTCCGTTGCTAGAGCCAATTACTATGCCGTGGTTGACCCGGAAAAATGCGCTGGCTGTGGCACGTGCCAGGACCGTTGTCAGGTAGCGGCTTGCTCGGTAGAGGATGACGTTTCCGTGATTGACCTGACAAAATGTATCGGTTGTGGCCTCTGTGTTACTGGCTGTCCCAATGAAGCCGTGAGGCTCAATTTGAGACCTGATGCCGAGATAATAAATCCTCCTGAGAATTACAAGGTCTGGGAGCAAGAGCGACTCCGCAACCGTGGCCTGCTGTAATACAGAAATCAGGCTAATAGAGGTTGTATTCGAACCAGGCAATGACTATCATGGAAAAGCTTGAATCTGGGGCTAAAAAAATAGGGTTGGAGCTTACACCGCGGCAGCTTGAGCAATTCCAGGTCTATTATCAGGAATTGATCGATTGGAACCGGCGGATAAATCTTACCCGTATTACTGACTATGAAGAGGTGCAGATAAAGCATTTCCTTGATTCACTCACCGTGGTTCTGGCGCTCAAGCCGCCGGTTGGCAAGGCTGATTTTCGGCTCATTGATGTCGGCACCGGGGGAGGGATACCCGGAATACCGCTTAAAATTCTATTGCCTGATATTAAACTGGTGCTGCTTGATGCCACTGCCAAAAAAGCCACCTTTTTAAACCATATTAAGGATAAACTGGCACTGGAGAATGTTGAAATCGTGGTTGGTCGGGCGGAAGAGGTTGCCCATCAGGCTCAATATCGGGAGAATTTTGCGCTGGTGCTGTCTCGGGCAGTCGCCCAACTACCCACCCTTGTTGAGTTAACGCTACCCTTTTGTGCTCTTGGCGGCAGCTTTATTGCTCAGAAAAAGGGAAATATTGACTCGGAAATAAGTCAGGCGGACAGGGCGATTGGTCTTTTGGGGGGTAACTTGCGAGAAGTGAAAAAAGTTGAGCTAGCCGAATTTACCAATGAGCGCTGGTTAATCATAGTTGATAAAGTATCATCGACGCCGCTGCGATATCCCCGCCGCCCCGGCATCCCCGCCAAAAGACCACTCGTCTGAACCAGGGAGACCTAAAATGAAGACAAAATACCTTGGTGCTATCTTGACTTTGCTTCTCCTAATTTCTGC
>JBHIDQ010000021.1:0-17464 GCA_046760155.1 Dehalococcoidales bacterium
AGGGAGCATTCTCACACTGGTAGCAGGGAGTGGGCATAAAATAGGTGCCACCACCGGGGAGCTCTACCTCAAAGACCTCAATCCACTGCTGTCCCTTGGGGACAAAATGCCCCTGGATGCACGCCTGGGTACACTGGGGCGGGGCATCGATGGTGACACAACCTTCACACTTCTTCAGGTCAATGACCATGCACCAAGCTCTTACCTTTCCCTTCGCTGATGCCCCTTCAGAAGTACTGTCTGATGCCCTGACTTGCCCGATTACGGGCACAAGCGGAGACGAAAGGATAGCCAGCAGTCCTGCCGCTCCTGCTGATCGTTTAATAAACTCACGTCTGTTTAGGCCCTTACCCTTACGCTGCACGCAAATTTCTCCCTTCCAACAACGAAAACTACCTGTAGTTGTATTTCAACGTCCCGGGTGACGCTCTACCTAGCGTTGACCTGGCTTTGGGATACTGGATAAGGCATTCTGGATATCCACCGTCAACGGGATAATGGTGCTATTCCTCTCACCAGCCATCTCAACCAGGGTTTGTAGGTAGCGTAGCTGTAGTGCTACTGGCTGACTCTGAATAATCTTACCCGCTTCCGCCAATGTCTCGGCAGCTAGACGTTCACCTTCAGCATGAATAACCTTGCCTCGCTTTTCTCGCTCTGCCTCAGCCTGCCTGGCCATAGCCCGCTGCATTGCCTCGGGAAGAAGAACATCTTTGACTTCCACTAGTGTGGCACTGACCCCCCACGGCTCCTCACTTTCTTTGTCAATAATCTGCCGCAGTCTCAGATTTATCTGGTCACGATGGGCGAGCAGTTCATCCAGCTCCGACTGCCCGAGAACGCTTCGGAGAGTGGTCAGGGCAAGCTGGATAATAGCTTCGCGGTAGTTTTCCACATTAATCACCGCCTTCACCGGGTCAATCACCATGAAGTAGACGACAGCATCCACCCTGACCGTTACATTGTCCCTAGTTATCACCTCTTGAGGCTCCAGGACATAGGGAACAATCCGAAGGCTGACCTTGCTCATGCGGTCAACAAAAGGAATAAT
Organism: Dehalococcoidales bacterium; assembly: GCA_046760155.1. GTDB lineage: Bacteria > Chloroflexota > Dehalococcoidia > Dehalococcoidales > RBG-16-60-22 > JBHIDQ01. The sequence goes on from JBHIDQ010000021.1 coordinate 1,052, forward strand.
AACGTTGAAGCCGGGGTTTCTGACTCCGACCAGCCGCCCAAAGCGAAGTACCACCCCCCGCTCATACTGTTTCACAATCCTGATGGCGGCCGCTAATAGCACCAGGGCTGCGACAACGATAAGAAAGATAATCCAAGCACTCATATTCTTTTCTGTCTCCTCCTTTTCATCTAATAATTTTTCTGTTTCGTTACTTAGTGACTCTCATAGGCACCCCCATCTTTTAAGCTTGTTAACGAGTCATTAGTTAGGACTCCTGAATTGATAACCTTTCTCACACGCGTCAGCAGGTCACGCATGTCAAAAGGTTTTTGAATATAGTCATTGGGTTTGAGTCTCTCTACCAAAGCTGTGTTAGGCGGCTCAATCGAGGTAACCACTACCGGTATATTGCGCAGCGGTTCGGTCAGCCTGAGGAGACTCAAGATACCCCAGCCGTTGAAGTCAGGCAGCTTGAGATCCAGTAGGACAAGGTCCACTCTCATCTCACGCAGCACTCTGATGCCGTCAAGGCCGGTAGCGGCTTCAATAACCTCAGTGCTTTTATTTTCTAGGTTGTGTCTGATCAGCCTGCTTATTTCCCGGTCGTCCTCAACAACCAGAATCAAGAGCTGCCTGGCACCTATATTCGTTTTCATTTCCGAGCTTAGAATACCGCTTTGGCAATGAAAAAAGCATGAAAAAGCAGGCATAGAAAGTGAAAAATTTGTGAAAATCTGGTGACTGACAATAAGAAAGGCACCTTCGATAAAAGGTGCCTACGAAGTTACACTATAAAATCTTCTCACTCAGGACAGACAAATATATAGCCAATCCCCGGTTTAGAGAGGATAAACTTGGGTTGATGGGGGTTTTCTTCTATCTTCTGGCGAAGATGACGGATATAAGCTCTTAAGTATTCTACTTCGTCTTGATATTCGAGTCCCCATACTTTTGTCAACAATTCCCGGTGTAGCATCACCCTACCCGCGTTACTCACCAATTGAGACAAGAGCTTGTACTCAATCAGAGTTAGGGCTACTTCCTGTCCCCGCACGGTAACTCTACGTTGAACGAAGTCAATGAAAATATCGCCACAGGTAAAGTTACGAGGACTGTCCACCTCCTCGGAATCTCGAGTGCGTCTTAGCACCGCTTCTATCCTGGCCAGTAGCTCCTGAACATTAAAGGGCTTGGTTACATAGTCATCAGCCCCTAATTTCAATCCTTTTACCTTGTCTATATCCTCTACTTTGGCGGTAAGCATTATGATTGGTATTGACGCAAATTCCCTTATTCGCTGGCAAAGTTCATATCCATCTGTCTCCGGTAACATGATATCCAAGATAATCATGTCCGGCATTTCCATATCAATAAGCTTAAGCGCCGAACGAGCATCCAAGGCAGGAAGGACCTTGTAGCCTACCGACTCCAAGTTGGCACGCACTAACCGGATCAATTGCGGATCATCATCAACTAATAAAATCGAAGTCTTTTCTCCCACTAGCTCACCTTCACTAATTTTTATTCACCGTTCTGGTGGTCCAAGGGTAAACTAAAGTAAAATTTACTCCCCTTCCCAACCGCACTTTCGAGCCATATCTTACCTCCATGAGCTTCGATATGACCTTTAGCAATAGAAAGTCCAAGCCCACTACCTGAGGTACCAAGGGTTAATGGACTGTCCACCCTGTAGAAACGCTCGAAAACCTTATCTCTGTGTTCCGGGGGTATGCCTATCCCTTCATCACTCACGCTAACTAAGATCTCGCCCTCCCTGACTTCACCAGAAATAACGATCTCACTCCCTTCTGGTGAATATTTTATCGCATTTTCCACCAGATTGCGCAACACCTGCTCCATACAGCGAATATCAACCTCAACCACCGGAAAAGAAGGGGCAAATTTTAGAGTAAGTTTATGGTCCTTTGCTCTCAACACGATGTCTTCGACAACCTTTCGGGTAAGTAGGGGCATGAGTACCGGCTCTTTTTCTAATTTCAAGGCGCCCGCTTCCAATTTAGCTGACTGCAGGAGCTTATCAATCAGGTCTCGCAATTCATCAGTCTTCTCATCAATAATTTGGAGGAATTCTCGCTGAGTTGCCTTAGGCCAGGAGACATTCTGACGAAGTAGTGAGGTAGAGTAACCCTTTATGAGGGTGAGTGGTGTCCGCAGCTCATGAGAGACTGAGGATATAAACTGAGATCTTAATCGGTCTGCCTCATGCAGGGCATGTGCCTCTTCCGCTTCTTTGGTTAGTTGAGCTCGCTCAATAGCTATGGCCACATAATCAGCTACGGCCTGGAACAGACGTTGATCTGACTCTGAAAAAGCCTGACGGTCGCGAAAGCTTACCATGATCAGAGCTCCAATATGTCGGTTGCGGTTATATATGTCAGCACAAATTGAGCTTTGAATCCTAGAGCGCATGGCATCGGACTGAAGGAAAATAGTGACCGCCTCTTTGACCATATCTTGCTGCCCCTCATCTACCGGTTCCGAAATTGAGTCCAATGAACGTTTACTATTTTGGGCAAATAAGACCGGAGAAAGAGAGCCTCTTTCTAGCCCGACGGCACACTGCAGTAGCACACTATTCTGCTCAGCATTATGCAGAAGCAAGGCGCCGCCATCGGCACCAGGGATAACCTCCACCGCTTTAGCCACCACCGCATCAAGAAGACGGGATAAATCAGGGTTGGAGGTTAGGATTTCAGACACAGAAAGCAGGGAGGAGAGTTCTTTTGTCTTCTGCTCTAGTTCGCCATAGGAATTCTTCAGTTTTACTCTCATGTCATCAAGAGTCTGACCTAATATGCCAACCTCATCTTTTCCTAAGGTAGCCACCGGACTGATTAAGTCTCCTTCGGCTATCCTTTTGGAAGCAGTAGTAAGCATTCGTATGCGGCTACCAACATCTCGTGTGGTTACCACCACGAATAGAATAGCAACCGTGACCAGTCCCACCCCAAAGAGAAGCAAATTCCGGCGCAGTTCGCGGGTAGAAGCGAGTGCTTCCTCCTCTGACTGCCGGACAACCACCCCCCACTGAGCTTCAGATAGCGGGACAAAAGCGAGCACATCTTCCCGCTCCACCTTTTGCTCTGTTTCATGGCAGGTGTGGCATACCCCACGAGTCGGCTCTCCGGCGGCAATCAATGCGCCAAAGCGACCACTGTGGTCACTCTTTTCAAAAGGAGCCAGCTTCGGACCGGGCTCAGTTCGGGCAACGACAACCCCATTTTGATCTACAATCTCAACATAGCCGGTTTGTCCCAATCTTATCGGTCGGACGAAACCACCGATACTTGATTGCCCAAGGTCAATGGCAACGACAAGCACACCTTTGTTCCCCTGTTGGTCCTCTCTAGTGGGACTGGTCAGAAAAATAACTGGGGTATCAGTCGCTGGCGCTAAAACAAGACCAGAAATGCTCTCCCCATCTCTTCTCAGAGCTTGATTGATATTAGGATAGGAAAGCAGATTGACGCTCTCTGCTTCTAGTAACGGTGGCTTACTCCATGTAATCTGTCCTTCTCCGTTGCTAAGGTAGATGCCATGAATATAAATTGAAAGGCGTGAATATGCGTCTTCAAGAGCTTCTATTTGAGCTCCAAAGTCACCCTCTGTCCCATCACCTTCTATCATCTGGGCAGTGCCTTTCAACTCAGTGAGAGCGTGCGCTAGCGCTTCGTCCACGTAGTCTGCCAGTAGTTGAGCCGTAGTCAGTCGATCCTGAAGCATTCTTTCGGTAGCTTTGTTTACGGCTCGCAACCCGAGAGAGCTAAATACAATAACTCCCAGGATTAGACCCACAGTGGTTAAAAGAGTAATCTTTTTCCCAAGAGTTAGGTTAGTCAGAAACGTCACCGGTCATACCCCCTAGAGTGGTATTCATCCTGCCGTCCCAAAATAAGAAAACAAGTATAATTGACTCCGTTTATGCCTCAATACTTACTAGTCCCTTACGTATCGCATATTTGATGAGGTCGGTATGACTGTGCAAGCCCAGTTTTTTCATTAATTTTGCCCGGTGTACCAAGACGGTCTTTAGACTAATATGCAGCTTTTCAGCAATTGCTCGGCTGGTGTAACCATTGGCAATTAACCTGAGGATTTCCCTCTCCCGTCCGGTCAAGCCATTGTACAATTCTGGTCCGGCCTGTTGTATGTAGTCGGCAACTATTGCCGAAACTGCGGAAGGGCGCAAGAAGAACTCTCCACCGTGTAAGGTGCGTATGGCGGCAACTAATTCTGAACCTATTGCTTTTTTGGGCAAGTAGCCAATGGCACCTGCTTTAATTGTGGATATTATGTATTCCTTATTGTCATACTGAGTTAGAACTAAGGTTTTTACCTTGGGATATTTTTTCTTTATCTGACGTGTGGCCTCAAGACCGTCCATTTCAGGCATAGCTATATCCATAACAACAATATCAGGTGCCAATTCTCGTACTTTGGCAATGGCCTCCTTTCCGTCAGCTGCTTCACCAACTATCTCGATATCATCATAAATGTCCAGCAAAGCACGGATTCCATCTCGGAATACGGCGTGGTCATCTACCACTAATATCTTTGTTTTCTCCATTAGTTACCCCTCTCAGCACAAGATAGTGCCAATGTCTATTTTGGGCGACTACCCTCAAAGCTATAAAGGGAAGCTAATCACATCTCAGCTTCCCCCTACCGAAATCAACCTCATCTCCCCTAACTTCACTATGCAGATAGTATCATAGAATTATCCTATTTCGGAATAGGTATTTATACCTATTTTCAAGTGAACAATGCCGTATTTATCGGCAGAGCAATTTGAGAAGATTGTTCTCTATTCCGAGTATCATAAATGGACATATGTCATCATATTTAGCATTATAGTTGACAAAAGTCACCATAAGTAGTAAAAAAATAATGTGAGTGAACGTAAGAGAATTGCTTCCTTAATCGAAAAGCAGCGCTTAGTAATCGAAAACAGAAAACTGTACGAGAAGGCTCAACGGGAACTGTCCGAACGCAAGCAGGCAGAGAATAATTTAGATAAGCGGGTTAGAGAACTCAAATGTCTTTATGGCATTGCTGACATTGCGCAAAGACCAGATATTACACGGGATGAACTATATCAAGAGATTGCCAATCTGCTTCCAGACGGTTGGCAGTATCCTAAGGTTACCTGCGCCAGACTCACTATTAATGGCAAGGAGTTCAAGACAAAAAATTACCGGGAAACCGCATGGCAGCAATCGGCGGACATCACAGTTGATGGAGCACCAATAGGGAGCGTAGAAATCTGTTACTTAGAGCCAAAACCAGAGATTGATGAAGGGCCGTTTCTAAAAGAAGAGAGACTGTTGCTAGATGCCGTGGCCGAACGGGTGGGAAGAATCACCGAACAGATGCGGATGGAGGAGACACTTCGTACCGCGGAGCAAAATTTCCGTAACTCTTTGGATAATTTCCTTCTCGGCATTTGCATTGTTAGCAAAGAAGGAGAAATTCTTTATGCCAATCAGGCTGCTCTAGACATTTATGGTTGCCATGATATTAAAGAGCTAAAAGCGGCCTACGTAATACCGAGCAGTACTCCGGAAGACTACACCGAACACCAGAAAAGGAAGGAAAAGATAAAATTAAGAAAGTTTATCCCGAATCGTCATGAAGTAAGTATCTTCCGTAAAGATGGCGAAATTCGGCATTTGGAAGTGTTTCGTAAGGAAGTGCTGTGGGGTGGTACGGCTCAATTACAGGTAATCTATCATGACATTACCGAGCGCAAGCAAGCAGAGAAGAAAGTAGTTGAATACGAGGAACTAAACAAATTGAAGACTAATCTCCTTTCCGCTGTTTCTCACGAGCTTCGTACTCCGCTAGCCACCATAAAGGGATATTCGACCATGCTTTTGGACTATGACCATAGGCTGCAACGTGAAGAGAAGCAGGAGCACCTCCGCTCTATAGACAGAGCTACTAACAGGCTAACCGAACTTGTAGAGCGTCTTCTAGATATGTCACGGCTGGAGGCAGGGTTGCTAAAGTTGTTCCGGGAGCCTGCCAATATATCAAAGCTAACTCAGGAAGCAGTGGCTGAAGCTAAACTTCGGGCGGCCGGACACAAGATAGTATCGAACCTACCAAAGAGACTACCCAGGTTGAACATCGATGCCAGACGCGTTCGGCAGGTATTGGACAACATTCTTGATAATGCTACCAAGTACTCTGAAGAGGGAACGGAGGTAGTGGTATCAGCTCAAACAATAGGACAAGAGCTATTGATTAGTATCGCTGACCAAGGGATGGGCATACCCGTTGAGGAACGGGAAAGGGTGTTTGACCGGATGTACCGCATCGAGCAAAGAAAGAACACTAAAATAAGGGGTGTTGGGTTGGGATTAGCCATCTGTAAAGGTCTGGTGGAGGCGCATGGTGGCCGAATCTGGGCGGAAAGCGAGCAAGGAAAAGGCAGCACATTTTCGTTCACTTTACCGCTATAGAATAGTGAAGGTAAAACCATGGCGAAGACGTATGAGATAAACACCGTTCTCATCATTGAGGACGAGGTCGACGTCCGAAATTTTGCGGCTCGGGTGCTCGAGCTAGAGGGCTACCAGGTTCTTCAGGCTGAGGATGTTGATACTGGCTTAAGATTGGCCAAAGAAAACCGAGTTGCTCTCGTCTTGCTGGACTTAAGACTGCCCAATCGTAGTGGCTGGGCAGTGCTGGTACTGATGAAAAATGAACCAGACCTCTCGTCGATTCCCATAATTGTCTTCACCGCCTCGGCTGGAGTAACACAACGGGAAAGGGCACTCAATATGGGTGCGGCCGACTACCTAGTCAAACCCTTGAGTGCGGCTAGTTTAAAAACAGCGGTTAACAATATCCTGCAAACTAGGAGGTGATGTCAGCATGCCTTCTAGGAAAATGTCGGTACTGGTGGCTGATGACGATGTTTGTATCTTGCGCATGATGCAGCGCATTTTGCAGCTGGAAGGCTACCAAGTGTTCATTACTGGCGATGGTGAAGACGCTCTCTATATGTTTTATGAGAAATCCCCTGACCTAGTGTTACTGGATATCATGATGCCCGGTATGGACGGATACACCGTGTGCCAGCGTATCCGAGAGGTTTCCCAAGTGCCGCTAATTATGATCACCGCAAAGGACAATGAGGAAGAAAAAGTACGAGGTCTGGATGCCGGTGCCGATGACTATGTGGCTAAGCCCTTCTCCTCCAAAGAGCTAGCCGCACGAGTCAGGGCAGTACTGCGCCGCACCAAGCTCTGGGATGAGCGCCCGGCACCTACGTTCAGTTCCCATAATCTTGTAATTGATTTTACTCGATATCGAGTAACCGTGGGCACCACAGAAGTGAATCTGACCGCAACAGAATACAGACTATTATCTTATCTAGCACGCAATGCTGATCGAATAGTCACCCCAAGCCAGATCCTTAATAATGTCTGGGGTAATGAATACCTTAGCGAGACCCACCTTCTTCAAGTAACTATGGCACGACTCAGACACAAGCTAGGGGATGATTCCAAAAAACCCAGATACATCTTCACCAGACCTGGCATAGGATATATGATGGTCAAACAAATATGATTAATTAATGTCCTCAATCAAATACAATAACCATTAAAGAAAGCTTCCAACTTTAGGGAGCTTTCTCTTTATCTTCCCTTTCAAACCATCTTGCCGATGCTCTACTCCTCGTTATTTATGTGACTTTTTTGTGATGATTCAAGCTATTGTTTTAATACTGTTGTGAGTCGAATTTCCGATAATTAAGTAAGAAAAATGAGAAGGAGAGGGTAAAGAATGGCATCGAAGAATAAAAAAGACCGGTTTAACTCAACTAGCCGAAATGGCGGGGATTCTTTTCCGGAGCACAACCAGCGTATGAGAACGTTCCGTCTTGCTCATCCCAAAAATTGGCGGCAATGGGGATGCCAGATACCAGGAGTGCCGGAAAGATTACCGGCTCTTGTTCCACCCATCCTCCCACGAAGAGCGATACTGTCCGTGTACTCACCCAACTAAAGAGGTAACACAATCAGAAAATGTCAAAGAATGAGAGGTTTGCCAGATGAAGAAAAACCAGTCCATCTTAGTGGTAGATGACGACCGGGAAATGCTAAGGGTACTCAGTCGAACCCTTGAACTGGAAGGTTATGATGCCGCCATCGCTGCCGACGGCAGATCAGCCATGGCTTTACTGGAGAAGTATGGCCCAGACTTGGTCGTCCTAGATATCATGATGCCTCAGGTAGACGGTTTTCAGGTCCTCGAGCTTATAAGACAGCGCTCTAATGTGCCGGTAATCATGCTTACCGCCAGATGCGACTTAACATCCTTATGCGATGCTGTAGTTCTCGGTGCGGACGATTACGTAACAAAACCATTCCACACACGAGAACTGCTAGCCCGTATCAAGGCAAAGCTAAGACGTGCCAAGTTAGCAAGCCAATCATAAGTATTACTGACAGCAATTACGCTATTAGAATGGCTCACTAGTGAAAGAACCGGGGTGAAGAATACCAGAAAAGACTTAGGTAAAATATTAAAGCAACGGCGGCTTTCGATTCCCATGACATTACGTGAGCTTAGTGCTAAGTCAGGTGTGTCCCAATCCCACCTCACCAGAATAGAGCGAGGAGAACGTTTCCCTTCCGCACTGGTCCTACGGAAAATCGCCAAAATTCTCACCTTTGAGGAAAATAGACTATTTTCATTAGCTGGATTTCTCTCCCCTGGCTACTCCATTAATGCTGAAATTAGTGAGAGATATGCTTACAATAAGGGGTTAGACCCTTATGTGGCTGCGGTACTGGCACAAGAGCCACTCGAAGTGCAGCGCACTGTTGTTATGATTCTCAACATCTTGAAAAGTATTGCAAAACCCGTTGGAGAAGAATAGCGATAACTACCTAGTCTAGACAGGCACTCGCTCAAATAGCAAATAAGGCAACGTGCTTAATTTCGGAAAAGGGATACTAGACGGGCAACAAATGCCTTGCGAAGATTAATCTCCACCTGAGTTACCCACTTAATCACGATTCTGCCATTACCGCCTATCAGCCTCCAATAAAGCTATTTGCAGTACCATCCCGCGTAGTTGTCCAGTAATCGGACCCAACGCGGCTAATGCTGTCGTTACTTATCCAAAGAGGCACTGCTATCCTTCATATCTGCCGGGAAAACAGACGTATTGGCAAAATTACTTGGGGGTTTCTTTATGACAAATCATATCGGCATAATAACGCGAGTATACTAGAGTATTATGAAGATTTCTTGGGATTCTAAGACATATAATTCACTTTGCCATACAGGATAGTCGTATAAAACAGAAGAGCAGGCTTGACAATGGGTAAAAATTTGTAATATAAGTACAAATAATAATTGAAACAGAGTTTCGCTAAGCGGAACGATTAAATATGAATGCTATATCGCTAAAGAAATCTGGGAAGTATACGAGGTCCGTGGAAAGGGTGGTGGCAGTTTTAAAGTGTTTTACACCAGACACGCCAATTCGAAGCGTTGAGGAAATAGTTGACCATTGGAAAGGAATTAACTAGAAAAGATTAAGGAGTAGCGAATGAATGCAGGCGGGCTCTGCCAGGGGAAACAAAGTTACCTATGCTGGGCAGGTGCTGGGGCCCCTCCCGTGAGCTATCCTTGGCGTAATCGGGCAAGTGGCATCCCGCGATTAATCTAGTAGGAGCGATAAAAACTACCGTGTCAGTATTGTCCTGAAGAAAGGTTAGCTTTGACACGGTCTGAATTTAGGGTTAATACCCAAAACTAGGAAAGGGGGGTGATAGCTTTCAAGAGAAAAGATTTCTAAAACAGCTAGTTCTAAAATTTTAGGACGAGAAAAGTGAGTAAAAGATTGATATTAGCTTTGGTGATGGTAGTGGTCTTGACGGGTGGTCTGTTTGCTGCTTGTGCGGCACCTGCTCCGGCGCCAGCGCCAGCCCCTGCTCCAGCGCCAGCTCAACCTGTGATGAAAGTAGAGTGGGTCGCTCAGGACACCAATACCGAAGGTGGCCGTGTCTGGAACTCTCGCAAGAGGGCGATGGACAAGATTGCAGAAATGACCAATGGCCAATTCACCATTGACTTCCGCGGCGGCGGCGCTATCGTCCCCGGCTGGGAAGAAGTACCTAATACCGAGAGGGGCGTCCTTGACATGAGCGTGACCGCCAGCTTCGTCCACCGGGAGGTAAACCCGGCAGCTCCCCTGTTCAATGCCGTGCTGGGCTCAACCATGTTCCCCATCAAGATGATGTCCTGGATGTTGAACTATGGCCATGACCTGTACCGTGAGATGCTCACCGCTGGAGGTAAAACTGTTGTAACGTTGCCGGGCTGGGAAGGCACCCCCGAAATGTTCCTCAACACCAACAAACCTTTGAGAACAGTTGAAGACCTTGAAGGGCTAAAAGTCCGCACCGCGGGCGATGATGCTGCCATCTTCAGCATGATGGGTGCCAGTCCCACATCCGTGCCCCCACCAGAGATTTACGAGAACATGCAGCGGGGCGTCATCGACGCCTTCCAGCTGAACGCCCCCAGCATTGACAAGGCAATCGCCCTGTACGAGGTGGTTGACTACACCTACGTCTCCCCGGTGCGCCAGCCCGCCGAGTATCACTGCTACTATATCAACCAGAAATCCTGGAATAACCTGCCCGATAACTTCAAGACGGTCTTCCAGGCCGCCGTCCTAGAAGAAGCCTACCGGTATCTGAATGAGACGATAGTAGCCGATGCCGAAGCCATCCAGTTCTACATCGACTATGGCGTCCAGGTGGGCCCGCCACCGAAGGAAATAGAGGATGAGTTTATCAGAAATTCCAAAATATTCTATGGTAAACTAGCGGCAAGTGACCCGTTCGCGGCCAGAGTATGGCAATCAATACAGGACTTTGAGAAAGCTTACGATACGACCTTCCCGAGCGGTCTCTAAGCGTTAAACCCGGTTTCCCCTCCTCGGGGATTCTCCGAGGAGGGGAAACTCTATAGGGTAAATTATGCGAAAAGTACTTAGCGTTATCGATAGGACCACCGACTGGACAGGAAGGACATTCCGCTGGGGCCTGGTTGTTCTGGTACTTATAGTTTCCTACGAGGTTATCTCCCGATTTGTCTTTAGCGCTCCCACCAAGTGGTCTTACGAAACGGACATGATGCTCAGCGGAACCGTCTACTCTTTCGCCTGGGCTTATGCTTGGCTGCATAAGGCCCACGTCAGGATAGACGTTTTCTACGGGCGCCTGTCACTAAGAAAAAGAGCCTTCATCGATATCACCGGGACCCTGGTGGCTTTCTTCCCCATAATAATCCTGTTCATCTACATCTGCGCCTTCAGAGCGTGGGACTCCTTTATAACCGATGAAGTTTCCTTTAAGAGTTACTGGTATCCAATACTCTGGCCCTACCGAACAGCCGTGACCCTGGGGTTCATCTTGCTCCTTTTGCAGGGTTCTGCCCAGTTCTTCCGCGATATTTACTTGCTGGTGAGGAATAAACCCTATGATTGATATCAGTAAAGAAGCCCTTACCGTCCTCATGCTGGGCGGCTTTTTCGTTGGCGTTTTCTCTGGCTTCCCTCTAGCCCTAGTCATAGGTACGGTGGGCCTAGCTGCCGGACTTCTGCGTTTTGGACCCGCGACGACAATGGAATTACTCTACAGCCGCTCCGTGGACGGTGCCCTGTTCAACTATATCCTGATCGCCGTTCCCCTGTTTATCTTCATGGGTCTCATGCTGGAGCGCTCCGGCATCGCGGAGAAGCTGTTTGATGCCCTGTACGTCTGGCTGGGCGGGCTCAGAGGTGGACTGGCCATTATCGTCGTGCTCATGGGTACTATTATCGCCGCCACCGTGGGCGTTATCGCTGCCTCGGTCACCATGCTGACCATTGTCGCCCTGCGGTCCATGATAAGGCGCGGTTACAGCAAAAGCCTGGCCAGTGGTGCTATCTGCGCTGGCGGCTGTCTGGGCATCCTTATCCCGCCCAGTATCATGCTGGTTCTTTACGGCCCAATGGCCCAACTTTCCGTAGGAAAGTTATTTTTTGCCGCCTTCATTCCTGGCTTCATTCTATCCGGTCTTTACATGAGCTATATCGCCATTTACAGCCTGCTCAGGCCTGAAGTAGCGCCGGCAGTACCCCCTGAAGAGAGGACGGTCTCTTTCCTTCAGAAAACAACCAAACTTCTCACCTCGCTGGTTCCCCCGGTAATCCTTATTCTGTCGGTGCTAGGGGTCATCTTCTTCGGGATAGCCTCACCCACCGAGGCATCGGGAATTGGTGCTCTGGCAGCAACACTGCTGACCATAGCCTACGGCCGATTTAATTTAAAGGTATTGCAAGATGTCTCTCTGGAGTGTTTCAGGTCCGTTGGCTTTATCTTCCTCATCGTGGTCATGGCTTTTTCTTTCGTCGGCGTTTTCATCGCCGCCGGGTGTGACAGAGTAATATCATCGGTCATTCTGTCTGTGCCGGGAGGCAAGTGGGGGATCTTTGCCATAGTAATGTTCATCTGCTTCATCATGGGGTTCTTCATCGACTGGATCGGCATCGTCTTCATCCTGGTTCCCATAGTAACTCCTATCGCTGAAACCTTAGGTTTTGACGAAATCTGGTTCGCCATGATGATCTGCGTCAACCTTCAGATGTCCTTCATGACCCCCCCTTTCGCCTGGGCGATATTCTTCTTGAGAGGTCAAGCTCCGCCCGAATTAGGCATACAGCTTATTGATATTATACGAGGGGTGATTCCTTATGTTATCCTAATAATGGTGACTCTTGGGCTATTGGTCGCCTTCCCTCAATTGATTACTTGGTTGCCAGGCCAGATGTTAAGGTAGTGATTAAGAGGTTACATTCAACAGAACAAAGCTAAGAATACCACTTATATGAGCAAATAAAACTCGGCAAAGAAGGGGAATTTTATGAGCATAAGAATTAATGAAGCCAGCTGTATGGCATGTGAGGCATGTATCGACTACTGCCCGATGGAAGTAATCAGTATTCAGGGTGATATCGCCGTTATTGACCAAGAGGAATGCGTCGAATGCGGGTTATGTCAGCGGGCAGCCAATTTCCGGGGGTTATTCCGAACCCCATGCAGTCATTTTTGCCCGGCGGGCATAGATGTACCACGCTATGTCCAGTTCATTGCTGATGGAAAACCTGATGAGGCACTAGCTGTCATTCGTGAGAAAATACCTTTCCCCGCCATCTGCGGGCTGGTTTGTTTTCACCCTTGTGAAGTTAGGTGTGCCCGAACCAGACTCGATGAGGCAATTGCCATCCGGATGCTGAAAAGATACGTCTGGGAGCATGGCAATGGAATGTGGAAACGAGGGATTAAGGTGGCACCTGCCTCCGGGAAGAGAGTAGCCATCATTGGCTCAGGGCCAGCCGGCTTGACGGCGGCGTATTATCTGGCTAAGCTTGGGCACTCAGTTACCGTATATGAAGCCTTGCCCGAACCAGGCGGAATGATGCGGTACGGCATACCTGAATATCGCCTACCAAAGGACGTCCTTCGGTCAGAAATCAAGGAGATAGCGGATATTGGTGTCGAGATAAGGACCAATACTAGGGTTGATTCGATAGACAAACTGTTTACAGAGGGGTATAACGCCGTCTTTGTCGCCACCGGAGCCCACCAGTGCCTCCAGATAGGAATTGCGGGAGAGGACAGCCCTCAGGTGATGGAATGTGTCAAATTCCTGAGAAACGTGAGACTGGGTAAGGAAATCAAAATAGGGAATAAAGTTGCCGTTATTGGTGGTGGCAATTCCGCTATCGATGCCGCCCGAACTGCCCTTCGCCTGGGAGCTAAGGAAGTGACCGTCTTCTATCGGCGCTCTCAGAAGGAGATGCCCGCCACCCAGGAGGAAGTTGAAGAAGCTCTCGCTGAGGGAGTGCAGATCCATTATTTGGCGGCGCCATCAAGGATACTCAGCCGAGATGGCAGTGCCGAGGTAGAGTTTATTCGCATGGAATTGGGGACGCCAGATGACAGCGGCCGTCAGCGCCCGCTGCCAATTAAGAGCAGCGAGTTCACCGAAAGTTTTGATACCGTCATCGTCGCTATCGGGCAGCAACCGGATATTCCCCGCCAGTTTAATTTACCTATCGGTCAAGGTAATGTCATTGCGGTGAACCCGGATACCTTTGCCACGGCTAAAGAAGGGGTCTTTGCCGGTGGTGATGTGGTAACCGGACCGGCTTCAATTATTGAGGCAATTGCTGCCGGAAGGCAGGCGGCTATTTCCATTGACCAATATCTGGGAGGTGATGGGAATATTATTGAAGTATTAGCACCACCAGAGGGAGAAGTCACCCTATCCGAAGAAGCTAAAGGGAAACGGCGACCACATATGCCTGTTCTGCCAGCCGAGAAGCGGATTAGAAACTTTAATCAGGTAGAACTCGGCTATAATTATGAGATGGCTGTCGAAGAAGCGAAACGATGCTTGAGATGCGACCTTAGGGAAAGAGACTGCGTCATCTTTGAACCCTCAGACTGGCCACGCTCTCTACGCAACCATTATTCCCAACCGGGAGTCCCGCATAAGACAACAGGCATTGCCGGGCGAGGGACGGAGGAGATGAAAACCAATGATGTTACCGGCCGATTTAAGCGGGGATGGGTTGGTGTGGGTCTTGATATCGGTCGCCCGGGTATCGGTGCCCGTTTTCGCGATGTGGATACTCTAACCCAGGCGCTGGCGAAACTGGGAGTAGAATTCGAAGCCAATAACCCAGTTACCAAGATGATGGTAGATTCCCAAAAGGGGAAATTAAGAGAGGACGTACTAAATGAAAAGGTAATGTCCTGCGTCGTTGAGACCGTATTTCCAATCGAAAAACTAGAGAAAGTGCTTAACGGCTTGAGAGAAGCCACCAAACAGATAGATACTGTCGTTAGTGTTTGCAGCATCAACCGGGCTGACCCTGATGGTTCATATCCGTTGCGGAAAAAGCTGGATGAACTGGGTATTTTTTACCGTCCCAACGGAAAACAGAATGCTGGCTTGGGCAAACCCAGGGCTAACGTTTAAGGAGGGATAGTAATGACACATATGTTACATCGCCGCGGAACGCGGGAGAGCTTAAGCAAAGATTATGGCTTCATTATGCTACGGGCAATGGGCTTTAATGACCAAGACTATCTTCCCAAGGCTCAGGAGGCCCTGCGCATCGCCCGGCGCCATAACCCGGTAAATCTGGCCAGTGAGATGAAGGGGAATATTTATGAATTCCCCTTTGAAGAAATTGTTGCCGATGCCAGGGGGGACTCCATGTGCGTGTTCGATAACGCGGATAATCTGACGGCATTCCTGAAAGACCTGAAGGAAGCCGACCTTGGGTTGTCAGTGACCGTAAGTGGTCTCTTCGATAAAGTGGATGAGTGCTTCGAAAAAGCCGGGTTGAAACACCATACAGCCAATTTTTCACTGGGGGTCTGGGGTAAGACTGACCAGTTGCCCAGTGAGGACATTCTGGAAGTCACCACCATGTGCGGTCACGGGATGGTACCCCCCAACCTGGTCAAGGCCATGGTCAAGGAAATAAGAGTCGGGAGAAGGACTCCTGAGGAGGCAGTTAAATTATTGGTGCCTAACTGTACCTGCGGGGTATTCAATCCAACCCGTGCCGCTGAGTTAATGGCAGCCATGGCTAAAAAATAGGCCTTTTTGGATTTTCGAGAGTTGCCATTCAGAAGAGGTTTTGTCACCAATAATTTATGGGAATAGGAAAACGAAAACAAAGTATGAGAATATTTTAAGGAGAGCAGTCAATGCAAGAAATGCTGGAAGAAATGATGATGCAGAAACGGGTCAAAACGATTACCGACCTGGCCCAAATAAAGAAAGGAGAAAAGGTTCTCATTTTAGCTGACTTTCATACTGCCAATCTCGGCAAACTGCTGGCGGCGCAGGTGTTCCAGATGGATGCGGTGCCCATTTTCACGGTAATACCACCGTTGAAAGCACACGCTGACCCGGTACCTGACCCTATCTTCAAAATGGCTATGGAGGTGGATGTCATCATTGCCCCGATGATAGTCAGCATCGGTCATACGCCACTACGTCACGAAGCTTTGAAAAAGGGCATAAAGTTAATGGTTCTTGGAGAAGTGGATGAAGCATATCTGGCCAAAGGCGCCTTCGACGCGAATTTCCACGAACTAAGGCCTAAAATTGAGAAACTCGCCGAGCTGATGACGAAGGCTAAAACAGCCAGGGTAACCAATGCCAAGGGAACAGACATTACGATGAACATTGAGGGGAGAAGAGCCCAACCGTTTACAGGATTTACTGGTAATGGTATGCTTGCCTCTCCACCCTGCCTTGAAGTCAATTGTGCCCCGGTTGAAGGCACATCGGAAGGTAAAATCGTTTGCGATG
>JBHIDQ010000022.1:0-17390 GCA_046760155.1 Dehalococcoidales bacterium
TTCACCAGTGGGGGCAGTGAGAGCAACAACCACGCCATAATTGGTGCCGCACTGGCTAACGCTGAGAGAGGAAAACACATTATCACCTCACGCATCGAACACCCTGCCGTCATAAACACATGCCGTTACCTGGAAGATAGGTTGGGCTTCAGGGTTACTTATCTCCCGGTGGACAGTTACGGTCTGGTGAACCCAGAAGACGTCCGCCGCGCGATTAAGAGAGACACCATATTGATTACCGTGATGCACGCCAACAACGAGGTGGGCACAATTGAGCCTATCGAGGAAATTGGTGAGATTGCCAAAGAGCGTGGAATCCTGTTGCATACCGATGCCGCCCAGTCCTGCGGCAAAATCGAGGTAAACGTTAACCGATTGAAAGCGGATTTGTTGACCCTCGCCGGGCACAAGCTATACGCACCCAAGGGTATCGGGGCTCTCTTTATCAGGAACGGCACTCAGATTGATTCCCTAATCCATGGAGCTGGACAGGAGAAGGGCAGGAGGGCGGGAACGGAGAATGTGCCCTATGTCGTAGGGCTGGGTGTTGCCTGTGACCTAGCCCGGGGTACGCTGCCCAATTACGAGAAGGAAGTTAAATTCCTGAGGGACAGGCTTCAGGCTAAGCTTGAAGCCGGTCTAGGGAAAGGCAGAGTACAACGGAACGGGCATCCTGAGAAAAGGCTGCCTAACACTCTGAACATAAGCATCCGGGGCGTAGTGGGAGAAGAATTGCTCAGCCAGATCCCGGAGGTTGCTGCCTCTACGGGTGCGGCCTGCCACGCCGGCTCTACTGAGCCCTCCAGTGTGCTCCTAGAAATAGGGGTGAACCGGGAGTTAGCTCTGGGCGCGCTTCGCTTAACGCTAGGACGGTGGTCAACTGAAGAAGAGGTAAATCTGGCAGGTGAACTTATTGTGGGGCGGGCAAAACGCCCAGTCACCACATGAGAGAGGTACCACACCTATGACTATTGACAAAGATTCACTTCTGTAGTATAACACTAAAATCTAGAAATAAGGAGGTATGCCATGTCACCGGAAATACGAGTCGTGGTTCTGCTGTTCCACCTTATAGCCATGCTGTTTATGGCTGCCCCACTTTATGCGCTCATCACCGTTAATGAGCGTGCCCGCTTTACCGTCCCACCTAACTACAATACCGACCGCTACCTGGAAAACGTCATCAAGGGTCAGCCTATCCGCTGCTACGCCTATCTGGCGGTCATCGCGGTGACCGGTATTCTGTTGACCTGGGCTCGGGGCTGGATTTGGACAGATTGGGCGCTCATCATTAAACTGGTAGTCTCTACGGCAATAGGCTTTCTGCTGAGCTATGTCCACTTCAATATACAGCCTCGCATCGAAAGCATTCTGGACAAACTAAAGCCCGGAGAAGAAGTCTCGGCTGAGGACCGGGCAACCCTGCTGGTCTGGCGCGGCCGGCGCAAGCGCCTTGCTGGTATCTGCCTCTTCCTGGTGCTGACCGCTGTCATCATGGGGGTAAGGGTCACCTGGGGTTATGCTCCGTGGTTAGCAGTGGTCTTTCTGGTAGCGGCGGCACTTTTTGCCTGGCGAGTGTACCGCAAGCCGGTGCGCTTTGGTTGGGTCTGAGAACACAGAGGAAGTTAGCCATGCCCACTACCGAAAAGTACACCGTTTCCGGAAGCCAGCTGGTGGAGAAGGTGAAACAGCTCATCCACGAAGGTAACATCCGAAAGGTGCGCCTGTTGCACGAAGGACGAACCGTAATCGAGATTCCATTATCAGTAGGCGCACCAGTCGCCGCAATAGGGATTCTGGCGGCGCCGGTTCTGGCCGCCATTGGTGCCTTTGCCGCACTGGTAACGGAGTGCACCATTGAGGTTGAGAAGGTTAAAAAATCGTAAGTGAAAGGAAGCTACGTCATCCTCATCAAGCTACCCAAGGCACAGACGATTACCATCGGCCGCTTGTCAGACGTTTACTTCCCTCGTGGCTACTATGCCTATGTGGGTTCAGCCTTGCGTAGCGTTAAAGCCAGACTGAGCCGCCACCTTGGCCGAAATAAAAAACGACACTGGCATATCGACTACCTGCTACCGAAGGCCTCCATCACCGATATAATTATCGGCGAAAGTGAAGACAGGATTGAGTGCGCCGTGGCTCGGGCACTTAGTTCTCAATTTGATTCCGTCCCCGGCTTTGGCTCCAGCGACTGCCACTGCCCCAGCCACCTCTTTTATGCTACTGAGGGGAGTCAAATGAAATCAGCGATAATGAAGACTCTCGAAGCAATGGCGATACCGCTAAAAGCACTGGGGCTAAAGAGTCACTAAAAACGTAGTGGAATGGGGGAGAGACCTTTCCGATTTTTGACTTTCCATCCATTTTACAATATATTCTTCACGATTAGCCGAAATTGAGGAGAAGACTATGAAAGCGATTGTCTATACAAAATACGGGCCACCGGATGTTCTTCAACTCAAAGAGGTGGAAAAGCCTGCCCCTAAGGACAATGAAGTACTAATAAAGGTACATGCCACAACGGTAAATCGAACAGACTGCGCAACAATTAGAGCAAAACCATTTTTTATGAGACTTTTTACAGGTATGTTCAAACCAAAAAAACAAATTCCTGGAACCGAATTTGCTGGAAAAATTGAAGAAATTGGTAAAAACGTAAAATCCTTAAAAGTAGGAGATAGAGTTTTTGGATTTGATGACCAGGGTTCAGAGTCTCAAGCCCAATTCATGACAATACCAGAAGATAAAGGGCTGGCAACAATACCCAGAAATATAACATATGAGCAGGCTGCAGCTAGTACTGAAGGTGCGCATTATGCATATAATTTTATCAAAAAAGTGAACCTTAAAAGGGGGCAAAAAGTTCTCGTTAATGGTGCCACAGGGGCTATTGGTTCAGCAGCCGTTCAACTTCTAAAATATTTTGATGTTTATGTTACTGCAGTGTGCAATACCAAAAATATAGAATTAGTAAAATCATTAGGAGCCGACAAAGTAATTGATTATACAAAAGAAGATTTTACCAAAGATGAAGAAAAATATAATTTTGTTTTTGACACTGTTGGCAAAAGTTCATTTGCTAAATGCAAACCATTGTTAAAACCTGGCGGCGTTTATATTTCATCAGACTTAGGCTATAGGGCGCAAAATGTTTTCTTACCACTCATAACACCGATTATAAAACCAATGATTGGAAACAAAAAAACCGTATTCCCACTTCCTACAGATATTAGAAGAAGTATACTTTTAATCAAAAAGCTCATTGAGGAAGGGAAATTCAAAGCAGTGATAGATAGAAAATATCCGCTAGAACAAATTGCGGAGGCGTATAAGTATGCTGAAACAGGGCAAAAAACGGGAAATGTAGTCATCACTGTGGCACATAATAATAAAATCTAACAAATTAGGAGGAATTGAAATGAAAGATAGGAAAGTAATACTTTCAACATTATGGATATTTGCACTGTTTAATTATCTTTATGCGGATGTTACGGGATTAATGGATGCTTCAGTACTAGAGGAAATATTGACTGGTTCCGCGGGGGGTCTTCAAATCACTCAAGGATTTTTGTTGGGAGCCGCGGTATTAATGGAGACCGCGATTGTCATGGTCCTCCTGTCCAGGGTATTGAAGTATAGAGCAAATCGCTGGGCAAACATTATCGCCGGTGTAATACATACTGCAGCTGTTTTCTCATCAATGTTTGTTGGAACGCCAGCCCCTTATTATATATTTTTTGGAACTATAGAAATCGCCTGTACTTTGTTCATTGTCTGGTATGCATGGACGTGGCCCAAACAGGAAGGTCAGCCAAAAGGAGAAACCTTATGAAAGCAATCGTATGTACAAAATACGGACCACCCGATGTTCTTGAATTAAGAGAGGTACCAAAACCTACTCCAAAGGACAATGAAGTACTAATAAAAATATATGCAACTACTTGTCACAGAGGAGATGTTAGAATCCGAAGTTTCGATGTTCCCTTCTGGCAGAGAATTCCCTTCCGACTATACCTGGGACTGACAAAACCAAAAAGACCAATACTGGGGATGGAATTAGCCGGGGAGATTGAGTCAGTGGGCAAGGATGTAAAACGCTTCAAAAAAGGTGACCAGGTTTTCGCCTGTACGGGCTTTGTTTTTGGAGCCTATGCTCAGTACAGGTGTCTGGCTGAAGACTCGAAAAAGATAAGTAATGGTATGGTGGCGCATAAACCATCGAATATGACCTATGAGGAAGCCGCCGCTGGTGTTACTACGGGCGGGATTACGGCACTTACCGGTCTGAGAAGGGGTAAGATCCGTAACGGACAGAAAGTAATGGTTTACGGAGCTTCCGGGAGTGTAGGCACCTATGCGGTACAGCTTGCCAAGCATTTCGGGGCAGAAGTTACCGGAGTATGCAGTACCGGCAATCTTGAAACGGTGAAATCACTCGGTGCCGATAATGTAATTGACTATACCCGGGAAGATCTGTCCAAACACGGAAGTGACTATGATATTGTCTTTGACGCAGTGGATAAACTCCCGGCTTCACGAGGGAAAAAATTACTTGCTAATACAGGAATATATGTAAAAGTCGGAGCAGACAGCAATGTAAGTATCGAGGACTTTTATTTTCTCAAAGAGCTCGTAGAAGAGGGGAAACTGAAAACTATCATCGATAGGACATATCCGCTGGAACAGATCGTCGAAGCCCACAGGTATGTTGAAAAGGGACACAAAAAGGGACATGTAGTCATAACGGTGTAAGGTCTAATCGAAACTTCTGATAGTGGAGTTTGAGACACCAAAAATGACCGAAATTATGATAGTAAGACACGGGGAAACAGAGTGGAATGTGGGTGAGATATTCAGGGGCAGAATTGATATTGAGCTGAATGAAACGGGAATGAAACAGGCAGAACTGCTGGCGGAGTATCTAAGTAAGCTAAAGATAGACGCCATTTACTCCAGCCCATTAAAACGAGCCTTAAGAACCGCCGAAATTACCGCCGGCTATCATAACCTTAATGTTAATATCGCCCCTGGTCTTATCGATTTTAATTACGGCCAATGGCAGGGGCGGTCTCACCAAGAGGTGAAAGATAAATATAAGGAGCTCTACACAGCCTGGACTAACCACCCGGAACAGGTAAAAATGCCCGCCGGGGAAAGTTTGGATGAGGTCAGGAAAAGAGCTATGGGGACGGTGACTGAGGTCATCACCAGATATAAGGGAACGGTGGTCTTGGTCTCGCACCGGGTGGTGAATAAGGTTTTGATTTGTGCTTTACTGGGACTGGATAATTCTCATTTCTGGAACATAAGGCAAGATACCTGCGGCATGACCACTTTCACTTATGAGAACGAGCAGTTCATCCTCACCAAGCACAACGATACTTCTTATCTAGAACCAAGCGGCAAGGCGCCACTAAGTGACTTTTAAGAAAACACCTCTTTACATAGTTCGAGAAGATAGTTACAATGCAAGTAAGATAATTTGCAGAAATGGAGGTAGTGACCAGTGAGCATTGAATGGTTCCGCGACCTGGCCATAGTTATTCTTGGTTTTGGAGTTACCATAGTCGCCATCTTCATTGGGGTGCTGGCTTTTTTGCTTTATCGTAAGATGAAACCGATATTAGACTCAGTAAAAACCACCACCAAAACGGTAGAGAACATGTCTACTACCGTGGCAGAGGAAGTATCCCGCCCCTTAGCTCAGTTAGCCGCCTTTGTTCAAGGCATACGTCAGGCAATTAGCCTCTTCAGCGGATTTTCGAGAAGAAAGGAAGGAGGGGAAAATGGCTGAAAAAGATAGTGGTGCCAGTTTTACGATTGGCTTCTTACTTGGTGCCGTCGTGGGCGTAGCTATTGGCTTTCTCTACGCACCTAAACCGGGGAAAGAAACCAGGGCACTGCTGAAAGAGAAAGCAGAAACGGCCGCCGAAAAGGCAAAGGAAACCGCCGAAAAGGCCAAGGAAGCCGCGGTCAAGGCAGAAAAAAGAGTAGAAGAAAGACTTCACCGAAAATAGGCAGTGGAGGAATTCACTAGGTATCCACACGTTTGTCGCCGGCTCACCTTTCAGGCCTTCATCCGGATAAGGGGGTGGGGTGAGGTTTAGATATAATGACAGATATTCTACGCAAGCATTGGCGCCTAGTAGCTTTAATACTAGGTACCATCATTGTCTTTGTGGTTCTCTACCTGCTGAGAATAGCGATTTTTCCCTTCGTTCTCGGCTGGGTGCTGGCCTATCTTTTGCTGCCAGTGGTTACCTGGCTGGAGAAAAGGCTGCCTGTCCCAGAAAAATGGCTCGGGTTCAAGCGAATCTCTTCCATTGTCATTGTCTTCCTAATCCTTCTGGTTCTTATCGCTGTCTTCTCCTACTTTATCGTAACGGCGGTCATTGATGCCTCTCTAACTCTAGCGGAAAGTACTCCCTATTTTGTTGGCAAAAGCTTAAGCCAGATACAGCAATGGCTTGAGGTTATCCGACAACAATTTCCCCCGGAAATACGACAGGAAGTGGATAAAGCTCTTCTCGAGGCTGGCGTAGCCGCAGGTAACGCCATCCGAGATGCCTTCGTTAAGGGCATTACTAACGTGCCTAATACGATGGGTTTCTTCCTCGGCATGGGTGCCTTACCTCTCTTCCTCTTTTATCTCTTAAAGGACTCAGATAAGCTAAAAAATAACTTATATTCAGCATTCACACCGAGGATTACGGAACATACCAGAAATATCATCTTCATTATTGAAAGAGTACTCGGTCGGTACATCCGCTCTCAATTTACCCTTGGGCTGATTGTGGCTTACTTCACTTTTATTGGCTTATTAATCTTGAGGATACCATTTGCCCTCGTACTCGCTCTCCTGGCTGGTGTCGGGGAACTTATCCCGACATTGGGACCGTGGATTAGTGGTGCCGTAATCGCCATCGTCACTCTGGCAGTAGCACCGGACAAATTAATCTGGGTGATCCTTCTCTTCTTGATAGTCCAGTTGTTAGAAAACAGCTTACTTGTCCCCCGAATTCAGGGGGGTTACCTGAGGATCCATCCTGCCCTGCTGATATTTTTGCTCGTCTTGGGAGCTTATCTCGCTGGCTTCTGGGGATTAATACTCGCTGGCCCACTGACCGCCACCGGCATTGAAATCTACAAATATGTGCGCGAGCGCTACCAACAAGAAGAGATTAGCGAGCCACCCGAAGAAGGCTAAATATTCTTCTGTCCCTTCATCCCCCACTCTGTTATAATTAAATTATGAAAAAGCCGCTGCTGGTTTTGTTTGATGGCAATGCCATAATCCATCGTGCTTATCATGCCTTTCAATCCACCAGACCACTGACGGTAAGCAAAACTGGCGAGATAGTCAGCGCCGTTTATGGCTTTGCCCAGATGTTGCTCAAAACATTGAGCGAGCTAAAACCCACCCATTATGCCATTGCTTTCGATAAGAAAGGACCTACTTTCAGGCACGAGCTCTTTGACCAGTATAAGGCACATCGACCACCCACCCCTCCAGAACTAGTCAATCAAATAGGACGAGTCAGACAACTGGTTGAAGCCTTCCATATCCCCATCTTTGAACTTGATGGCTATGAGGCTGATGACCTCCTAGGCACCCTCAGTCACCAAGCCAGCGAGCAAGACACTGACACCATCATCGTCACCGGTGACGCAGATACCATGCAACTGGTTTCGCCTCGAGTAAAGGTGCTTTACCCCAAACCGGGACGAAGCTTCAGCGATACCATGCTCTATAACGAGGCAGCAGTAAGCGATAAATATGGCGTAAAGCCAGAACATATTGCTGACCTCAAGGGACTGGTCGGTGACCCGTCAGATAATATTCCCGGCGTCCCGGGCGTCGGTGAGAAAACTGCCGTCAAGCTTATCCAGCAATTTGGCACCGTGGAAGAAATCTATGCCCATATTGACGAGGTAGACCCGCCTAAACTCCGGGACACACTAAAGGAAAATGAAGCTATTGCCCGCCAGAGCAAGGAACTGGCGACTATCGTTATCCAGGCGCCGGTTAGCCTCAGTCTTGCTGACTGCCAAGTTAGCCAGTATGACCGGGAGCAGGTAACGGAACTGTTCCGCGAGCTTGAATTTGCCAGCCTGCGGTCAAGGCTACCCGAACTTGAAGTTGCCGAAGCCGCCCCGGAATCACCTCAAACTCAGGTTAAAACCAAGCCACCGCAAGGAAACTATCGTATCATAAATACCACATCAACCCTTGATGAACTGATGAACCGTCTGTCGGCAGCTAAGTCCTTCGCCTTTGACCTGGAGACGACGAGCTTAGACGCCATGTCCGCCCAACTGGTGGGTCTATCTTTTTCACCCGCCCGGGGTGAAGCTTATTACATCCCCGTGGGTCACGTCATCTTGGAATCGATAGAGCAACTGCCACTGCGGCAAGTCATCGACCGGGTTAAGCCTGTCCTGGAAGATGCCAGCCTAGCCAAACTGGCTCACAATAGCAAGTATGATATGACGGTGCTGGCGGAGTACGGGGTAACCGTCAACAACCTTACCTTTGACACCATGGTGGCGGCTTATTTGCTCGGTGAGAAATCTCTAAGTCTAAAAACCCTTGCTTTTAGCCAGTTGAATATTGAAATGACGCCCATTAGCGAACTCATTGGCTCGGGTGCCAAGCAGCTCCCCATGTCTCAAATAGCGGTAAGGAAGGTGGCTGATTACGCCTGTGCCGATGCTGACGTTACCGGGCAGCTGGCGGAACTACTAAGCTCCGAGCTTCACCAACAAGGATTATGGCAGCTATTTGCTGAGGTTGAGATGCCGCTGGTGCCGGTGCTTCTCCATATGGAAAGGAACGGGATAGCTCTGGATACGGAGCTATTGCGGGATATGTCACATCAGCTTGGTGAGCAGATAATCAAGCTAGAGACCGAAATATTCAGTTACGTTGGTCACCAATTCAATATCAACTCTCCCCAGCAACTGGGACCAGTTCTATTCGAGGAGCTGAAATTACCAACCACGCGCCGAGGCAAGAGCAAATATTCCACCGAGGCGTCCGTTCTGGAAGAGCTCAGCCAAGATTATCCCATCGCCAAGCTCATTCTAGACTACCGTCAGCTCACCAAACTCAAATCAACCTATATTGATGCTTTGCCCGGTTTAATCAACCCTAAAACAGGCAGAGTGCACACCAGCTTTAACCAGACGAGAACAACTACCGGTCGGCTTTCCTCAAGCGAACCCAATCTGCAAAATATTCCGATTCGTGGCGAGATGGGAAAGCAAATCAGGCAAGCCTTCATCGCACCGCGTGGCTCCAAGCTTCTGGGTGGTGATTACTCACAGATCGACCTCCGTGCTCTGGCTCACCTCTCGCAAGACCCGGGCCTCATAAGTGCCTTCCAGCGGGATGAGGATATTCACGCCGCCACTGCAGCCCAACTATTCGGTAAGGACACCTCACAGATAACACCGGATATGCGCCGACTAGCCAAAACGGTTAATTTCGGTGTTATTTATGGCATGAGTGAGTACGGGTTGGAGCAGGCAACTGAGCTATCACGAGAGGAGGCTGCCCAGTTCATCGCTGCCTATTTCGAAAAATACCCCAAGGTAAAAGAGTATCTTGAGTTGACCAAAGAGCAAGCCCGAAAAACCGGTTCAGTACAAACCATTCTGGGCCGAAGACGATTCATCCCGGAAATCAATTCTGCCAATCGCCAGGTGAGAGAAGCCGCCGAGCGCATGGCGATAAACATGCCCGTACAGGGTACCTCAGCCGATATCATCAAAGTGGCCATGATTAACCTATGTCAGGAGATGGACAAGCAACATCTGAAAAGCAAGTTGTTACTCCAGGTACACGATGAACTTGTCTTTGAAGTGCCCGAGGAAGAACTGGAAACGGTGCATCAACTCGTTCCTGAGATAATGACCACCGCTTTGGAACTCAGCGTTCCGTTAAAAGTGGACACCAAGACGGGCCATAACTGGGGGGAGATGAAATAAGGTGCCTGAGCTACCTGAAGTAGAGACGGTAAAAAATGAACTGACACCCCACATTGTGGGGCGTGAGATTACCGGCGTCACCCTTTTCTGGGACGGAATCGTGAAGCAGCCAACAGTTGCTGACTTCCGTTCCCATCTCATCGGACAGAAAATAACCGGACTGACCCGAAAGGGTAAATATCTTATCATCGGCTTGACCGGTGATGATTTACTGGTTATCCACCTGAAAATGAGCGGCTCACTGCTGATCAGCCGGGACTCATCAGCACCACCCAAGTACACCCGGGCGATTATTCATCTGGATAAGGGCAGCAATATTTTCTTCCGTGACCCACGTAAATTCGGGGCGATGTGGCTAGTGAAAGACAGTAGCATTGTTACCAACAGGCTTGGCCCGGAACCACTGGAGGCTGACTTTACCCCTCAGGTCCTGGCCCAGCGTCTGCATAACCGTAAGGCACCGATAAAAGCCCTGCTCTGCGACCAGTCGGTCATCGCCGGCATTGGTAATATGTATGCTGATGAAGCCCTTTATGCGGCCAGAATTCACCCGTTAAGGTCAGGGGGCAGCCTCTCGCCGGATGAGATAGCGC
Organism: Dehalococcoidales bacterium; assembly: GCA_046760155.1. Taxonomy (GTDB): domain Bacteria; phylum Chloroflexota; class Dehalococcoidia; order Dehalococcoidales; family RBG-16-60-22; genus JBHIDQ01. The sequence continues at coordinate 10,587 of JBHIDQ010000022.1, forward strand.
GCCTGCATCAGGCCATTCAGCAGATATTACGCGCTGCTATCGGTAACAAGGGGGCCAGCATCGTGAACTACTACCGCCCCAGCGGTGAGCCAGGGACAGCCCATTTCGAGTTTAAGGTGGCTCACGGACAGGGCAAGACCTGTCCCATCTGCGGCAGTGCTATCCAACGTATCCCGGTGCGCAACCGGGGTACTTACTTCTGCCCTAAATGCCAGCCGGAAGTCTAATCATCCCAAAGTCGGAAAGGTGGGTACTGGTCAGTCATCAGCGCGGCATAAGCACCTACCCGGTATGCCCAGCGGTTCATGCCGACAACAAACTTGAAAATGTCCTCCGGATATTTACCGGTAAATAGCAGGGCTACGGCGGCAAAGATGGCGAGAATAACCACCAAGCCAACATTGCCACGCCCCCAGCCTCCACAGAAGAAAGCAACAACGACGTAGTGGGGAATAGCCAGCAGCCACCACTTTACCAGCACCAGCCCGCGGGACAATTTCTCCGGGTATTCCACCTGCAAGTCTGCCGGATAGTCATCAACAGATTCCAGAGTAAACGGTGGATATTTGTCCGTACCCAGTGCTTCATAGCTGTAAAATCCTACCCGCCACGACCAGCGCAGCACCCCAACGTTGAAGTTAAACAGACTCCGTGGGTACTTTGTTGTGAACAGGATAGCAAAGAAGGCGATAATACATACCACCAAAAAGGCTATCCACAGGAAGACCAGGATAATGAAATGTGGTAGTGCCAGTAACCACTTGAGGAGCCACCAACCGCGAGCTGGCGGCACGCTAAGCTCACCCTTGAGAGAGACGGGATAAGCGCCTTGTTCTGACATAAGTTTTTACCTCCTTACCAGCTTTAATTAAGGCCCCCCAGCCCTTTGACAAGCTGGGGGGCTATCTTGGAACCAACTAACCTATCACCCGGTTAGCGGAAATCAGGAGGCGGCTGCCTTTTGCTTGCCCACTCGTCTTAGTCTGGTTATGGCTAGATAGACCAAAACGATAGCCAAGATAAAGAGCACCACAACAATGATTACCTGCAAAATGTTGACAGCGGCTAACGTCTTGAGGAACAAAAACACCAGTGCCGTCAGGGTAACGGCAAACATGAAAATCATGGGATAAAGAACAAACTTGTTGTCTTTACCCATCCTGGCCAGCCAGACAGTACCCGCCAGCAGAGCTAAAGCAGCCATAAGCTGGTTAGCCGAACCGAACAGGGGCCAGAGCGTCTTCCAGCCACCACTCAACGCCAGGATAACAGCCAAAACCACAACGATTATGCCAGCCACATAGCGATTGGTCACAAAGCTAACTATGGTTGCCGGTTTTCCCTCTTCTTTTTCGCTTAATTCCACAAACAAGAACCGGCACAACCGGGTGGCAGTGTCAAGAGTGGTCATGGCAAAAGCAGCCAGAACCAGGCCGGCGAAGGTCGTACCCGCTGCCAGTGGAATCCCCAAGCCGGTCAAGAAATTACCGATACCCTGGGAAAAGACACCTCCCCAGCCGACTTCTTTGAGGAGGGCGGTGTAGTCACCCAGAAGCAGGTAAGCCACGGTGGTGAGGGCAATCACCGCCAGCAGGCACTCCATCAGCATAGAACCGTAACCGACTGGCTTGATATGGGCTTCGCTACTCAACTGCTTGGAGGTGGTTCCCGAGGCGACCACAGAGTGGAAACCGGAGATGGCACCACAGGCAATAGTAACGAAAAGTATGGGGAAGAGAAAACCAAGGTCGGTCTGAAAGGAAGTAAAAGCAGGCAGCTTGATTGCCGGGTTGACGACCAAAATAGCGATAACGGCGGCGATAAGGAAACCGTACAGCAGGAACGAGTTCAGGTAGTCACGGGGCTGCAAAATGACCCACACCGGCAGGCTGGCCGCCACCAAGGCATACGCCAGCAGCAGAACTATCCATACCGTAAATGGTAGACTAAGAGGAAGCAAGACCCCCAGCCACACACAGAGAGCCAGAAGAAGCACACCGATTATGCTGCTCCAGAGGAGGGAGCGCCCCCACCGGTAGATAGCGAAACCAAAGGGAATGGCGAGCCCAATAAACAGTATAGAAGCAGTTGCTACCGACGGGATGCTTACGAAGGTCTTAGCGATGACAACAGCAAAGACGGCCATGACCAGAATCAAGGTGAGGGTGGCAAAGGCAGCATAAAGCTTCTTACTGCTGATGCCCACATTCTCCTTAAGGATTTCAGAGATGGTCTTAGCCCGGTGACGGACAGAAGCAAATAAGGATGTGGTGTCATGCACGGCACCAACGAAGATACCGCCCAGGACTATCCACAGAAATGCCGGTAGCCAACCGAATACCCCCGCCACTATTGGACCTACAATCGGAGCGGCACCGGCGATGGAAGCAAAGTGGTGACCCATCAAAACTGGAGCCCGTGCCGGCATATAGTCGACATCATCGCGCATAGTATGAGCTGGAGTTTTAATCTTGGGGTCAATCCCCAGCTTTTTGACTATGAACGAGCCGTAAGTCAGATAACCGATAATTAAGGCAGCCAAGGTAATAAGCATTAACACTACCGCACTCATAAGTGTTTACCTCCTTATCTTAGTATTTAGGGAACAAAACACTCTGTTTCGATGGTATAGACTTTGGTTGGTAGCTTTTCATCACCCCCTTTCCCTTAGAATTGGCATAAACCTGACCTGATGAAAGGTCAACCAGCAGAAGACAAATCGAATACCAGCCGTGCAGTCCAAAGCGGAAACTTCGTTCATGTTTGAATCTTGTCCCAATATGGATGGCTTCAGGGTCAAACCCTTGTTCAGAAATCAATATGCCGGTCACCACACTGGACATGTGTTCCTTATGGGGTTTGACCAGCTCACCGGCAGCATTTACCAGAAAGGTGGTAAACTTCTGGACGTGGGGCGCAGACACTTTAGCGGAGTGACCCTCTACCAGACAGTATTCATTGGTTTCCCAGGCAGCGAGGGTCACTTTTTTGGTGATAAAAAACTTCTCGCTCCTCACGTGGGAGCGAGCATAAAGGTCTAATCTACGACCTAGAATAGAGTAATCCGGGTAGATATCGAAGTAAGCCTCGTATTTACGCCGTAAGGCTTCCAGGTATTCTTGCAGTTTTACTTTTTCTTCCACTGGTCTTATTTCCTTGACCAGCTAAGTGATGCAGCCTGCTGTATAATTTAATAAGTTACTCCTGTCGGATGCGATTGTCAAGAGGTTTTACTTGAAAATGACAAAAAAAATTATGTACCTTAAGCACTCCAAACACATGAGAAGCGGACATTGAAACAAATGAGGGATACTGTCTTATATAAGTGACCCAGCTACTGCCAAAGTGGCGGCATGCTGAAATACTTCCGGCAGCATTGCCTGAACAAAACCGAAAATTTCCACCAAAGATGCCAGCACACTAGAACCAGCCACCCACCGCTCCAGCCAATCAAAAATGGGATAAGCGAGCAGTGCCAGGGTAAAGACGACCATGCCGATACTAGCATTGAGCACATTAAGGGCACCACCGATTAGTCGAAAGAACAGACCCCTGCGCCAGAGCTTCTGGACAATTTTCCTTGGCAGGAGCGCGATGAAATGTAATATGACACTTATTATGGCCAGAGTAATGAAGAAGCCGAAAAAATTTTCCCAGTTCTCTCCGGGGAGGAAGGAAAAAAGAGCTGCAATCAAGTGATAAGAGAGTCCAGTTAGAGGAATGGCGATGATAAGTATCACCAGATTGAAGAGTTGTTTCACTGCCCCTTCTCTGAATCCACCGAAAAAGCTGAGGATGAGAATGATGACGGCAATAATACTAACCCATATCATATTGCCATTATCTTAAAGCATCTGTCCTCGCTTGACAAGAGGTAGGCCGGGTTAGCCCGGAGATTCCTTATCCTCATCTTCAGGTGGGGCGGGGGTTAAAGAGCAAAACAAGTCGTTCTTGCCGCATTCCTGACACTCCATCTGGAGCGCACTATGCTCAATGTCAAATTGCCGCCGCAGTACCTCTTCAACTTCTTTACGGATTTCCGCCGCTTGACTCATCGGAAGGTCATCAGTAAGCACGTGACAGCTCATGGCATGTAACTCTGGGGAAATGCTCCAGACATGGACATCGTGGACTCCCTTTACACCCGGTATTTCTTTTAGGGTATTGAGCATCCTGGCTACATCCACCTGCTGCGGCGTGGCTTCCAAAAGAACCTTCAAGCCTTCTCGCAGGATACGCCAAGCAGCCAGAGTGATAATAAAGCCAATGAGGACACTGATAAGCGGGTCGACCAAGAACCATCCGGTGAACATGATGATGACTGCCCCAATAATAACCCCGATTGAAGCCAGGGCATCACCGAGAACGTGCCAGAAGGCACTGCGTACGTTGAGATTAATCCGCTGCTCCTTACGTAGCCAGAGAGCAATAAAGATATTGACGCTAAGACCGATAATGGCGGCAACCAGCATGAGCAGGCTATTTACCTCTGGTGGCTGTTGCCAGCGGCGGTAGGCCTCATAAAAGATAACCCCGGCAATGGCAAAGATGCTGGCGGCGTTGACAACAGCAACCATCACCCCAATTCGATGATAGCCAAAAGTCATGTGGCGGCTCGCCGGGCGCCCCGCCTGTCTCACCCCGTACCAGCTGAGAGAAAGGGCGATAATATCAGCAAAGACATGGCCGGCATCGCTGAGTAAAGCCAGACTGTTGGAGAGAAACCCACCGACTAATTCTACCGCCAGAATGAAGCCGGTAAGAATAATGCCAAATTTAAGTTTACTGCCTACCGGCAAAGGATGATGATGCGCGTGCTCAGCCAATTACCTTCTCCTCTGCTTATTTCTTTTGCGACACAATCTCCTGGAGAGCCAAGGAGTAGGCGTCAAAGGTTCGCGAGCCAAAGAGGACAAAGACTACCTCTTTAATGGAAGTAATACTCTCACCAAGAAAGGAGATAACTGCCCTTAAAGCTATTCTTGAAGCTTCCTCAACGGGATAGCCATAGGCACCAGTACTGATGGAAGGGAAGGAAACGCTAGTCAAGTTATTCTCGGCGGCTAATTTCAGACTTTCCCGATAAGCACTCTCCAGTAACTCGACTTCTCCTTTGCCACCACCCTGCCAGATAGGACCAACGGTATGGATGACGTGCCTGGCTTTAAGATTTCCGCCAGTAGTTATCACTGCCTTACCGGTTGGCAAACGGCCCTGCCTAGCGACGATTTGTTTGCATTCCTCAAGGATAGCTGGACCGCCGGCCCGGTGAATAGCCCCATCGACACCGCCACCACCCATCAAACTGGAGTTGGCGGCATTGACGATGGCGTCAGTGGCTTGTTGGGTGATATCGCCCTGAATTATAGAGAGCTTCGCCTGGTTAACCGTTATCTGTACCTGATTATCTTCCATACCTGGTACCGCACGTCTTTTACTCGTGACTCCTCAAGTAATCTATCGCCCACTGGATAGCCTCTTCTCCTTCAAGCTCAAGCTGATAGTCTGGCTTTATGCCGGCACCTTCGATGAGGCGACCATCGGGGGTGAGCCAGCGGGCGGTGGTAATATATAACCCTGAGCCATCTTTAAGCTGGCGGAGGATATTAACACTACCTTTACCAAAGGTCTGACTGCCGGCAATGATAGCGCGACCATGGTCTTGCAGAGCACCGGCCAATACCTCACTGCCGCTGGCACTAGAACCGTCGACTAAAACAACCATAGGCAGGTTAGTAGTTACCGCACCAGGTTCAACCTCAAGAGCAGTACGCTTTTCTTGGTTATCCACCACATTAACAACCACTCCTTCCGGCAAAAAGTAGGAGACGACATCAACCACGATATCAAGTATACCACCGGGATTGCCGCGTAGGTCGAGGATGATACCTCTGGCTCCTTGCCTGTTAAGGCTCTCTAGTATCGATAAAAGCTCTTCCGTGGTGCGTCCGGAGAAGTGAGTGATATTAAGATAAGCGATATCTTCCTTCATCTCAAAGCGGACACTGGGTACTTCAATTTTGGCTCTAATTATCTCAATTTCCTCAGGCTCAGTCTCATCTTGATGCAGGATAAGAAGCCTGACCGGTGTCCCTTTGGGACCACGGATGTTGAGCACCGCCTCAGCCAGACTCATCTCTGCGGTAGACTCACCGTCTATTTCCAAGACGACATCGCCCGCTTTGATGCCGGCCTTTTCCGCCGGTGCATCAGCAATAGGAGCGATAATGGTTAGCTGTTCATTTCTCATTGCCACCTGAGCACCAATGCCTTCAATTTCCCCCTCCAAGCCACTCAAGCCCAGCTGGTAGGTTTCCGCATCTAGATAAGAGCTGTAAGGGTCATCCAGCACCTCCAGCATGCCTTCGATAGCACCCTGACTCAAGGCGCTGGAATCAAGCTGGTCCCGGTCCACGTACTCGTCGAAGATGATATTCCAAGCTTGCTTCACCACTTCGAGACTCCCGGCTGGGCCAGATGGAGTTCGCCCTAAGTTATAACCAATACCAAAAGATAGGGCAAGTATGGCTATCAATATCAGGCCGATTACCAGGAATCTCATTCTTCTTGACATTGGACTTACTCTCCGCTATTCCAGTGAGCCGAAAAATTTAGAGTCAAGTAAACCTGTAAGCCGAGTTCTGTACTCCGAAGTTCGGAGCGGTGACCATCTATCTAGCCCTGATGTTACCACCAGGGTCAAGCGACCAACCCAGGGAACAGGCCGGGCATCCCTTTTGTCCCTCTATTTGGTCTTGCTCCGGATGGGGTTTACCCAGCCGACTGGTCACCCAGCCGCTGGTG
>JBHIDQ010000023.1:0-17336 GCA_046760155.1 Dehalococcoidales bacterium
GGCCTCTCTCCAGTACCGCCTGATTGGTCAGGGACAGGTACTGGGGACAGGTCTCGGTGTAAATATGTCTCTCCTCTTTATTCATCCTGCTAATAATTTCCGGTATCTCTCGGGCGCTGAGGTGCACAAAATAGAGCGGACAGCCGGTGATTACCGAGTAGGTGTAAGCACGGTTAACCGCCTCCACTTCCAGGATGTTGGGTTGGCTGGGCAAGAAATACTCCCTGGATACTTTACCCTCAGCGGTGAATTTGTCTACCAGATAGTCAATGCCGTAGCCATTCTCCGGGTGAACCATGGCTAAGCCACCATTAGCCGCCGCCACTGCCATTGCCTCAAGCATCTTCTGGTCAGGCATCATCATGCCTCGCCTGGGGTAAGTCATATACATTTTGAAGGAGGAAACTCCCATCTTAATCAGCTTTGGGATTTCGGTCGTAACATCATCTTCAGCGATAAAGGCAGCGTGAATAGCGAAATCGAGGTAGGAAGTTCTCTCTCCTTCCTCAATTAACTCTTTGACGATTTCCGAAGTCTTCCCGGAAGTGCCCCATGCCGCTAAGTTGCCAAAGAATGGGATAAAGGTAGTAACTCCACCGTAGGCGGCTGATATGGAGAAGGTATCCATCTTGTCGGCGTATACCGGATGGCAATGGGCATCAATAATTCCGGGGAGAACATACTTACCCGAAGCATCGATTACTTTTGGCGCCTGAAGATTTTCGCCTATTTGTTGCACCACCCCGGCGCCCACCAGAATGTCGCCTCTGGTGATTCCCTTACCACTGACAATCAGGCCTCCCTTTATGACACAATCAGCCTTCGCCATCTAAAAACCTTCCTTATCGAATGGGGCTAAATAATTGAACAGTGGTGTTTTCAGTTACCTTTTTGTCTTCCTGGTTTTGTCTTCAAATCTAGCTCTGCCCCAGGTTTCCTTCGGTTTTCCGATATCGTAGAACCAGGCTTTTACCTGTACCTTTGCTTCTGAGGATAACGTTTTTATTTTTTCGGGAAGATTTGCAATGTACCGGGAAGAAATTTGATGGTAACCCTCCGCTACATTCGGTCTGGGTAACAAAAACAGCCAACTGTAGAAATCGGAGAACTTGTGCGGAGATAAAATCCAGCCGTAAATATTGGACAATTTTGTCTTTTCCAGCAGCAAGAGAAGAAAGGAAGTTATCACGATACTTAGCAGGACTATACCGTAGGTAACATTCTGAATCAATTCACCGCCAGTAATCCCTTGCTGGAACGGGATTGAAGCTAGAACTACTGCGGCTAGTCCTTTTGGCACCATAATCGCCATAAAAGAAGCGTCTTTTATCGGAATCGATTTTTTCACCGTAACTTTAACCGCCGGAATACGGAGGATAAAAACTAGAACGGTGAGAATTACGGCCAACTGAATTAACCACCCGCTTATCAATTCAAGAGAAATCCCTAGATAGACAAAAAAGAAAGTTTTCAGCAAGAAGGCAACCTCACTGAAGAAAGCCCTCTCTGTTTGGCTAAGGCCAACCGGCTCATTGGCTTGGGGTCTTCGGAAAACGTAGAACCGAATGGATTCTACATTGCCGATAGTAATGCCGAAAGCTAAGGCGGCAATGAGACCGTTGAAACCGAGTATCTGGACAAGGCCATAAATGACAAAAACAAAGGCAGCGGTGGTAAACATGGTATTCTTAATGGCATGTATTCGATTGAGAAATCTCGACCAGATAAAGGCTCCGACGATGCCAGAGACAATGCCGACTAGAAAGGAGGCGACTAGTTTACCGGTAACCGGAGCGACTTGAAACTCACCCAGCATGTAGGCTTCAACGAGAGCAAGGGTAATGACGATGCTGAGGACATCGTTCACTGATGACTCTATCGAGAGCATAGTCTGGCTATCTTTGCGCATTCTAAGTTGTTTCACCATAGGAATAACTATTGCCTCTGAAATAGAAGCAACAATAGCCCCCAGAATAAAGGCAGGGATTAACTCCAAATCAGTAAGCCAGAGGGCAATCCCAGCGACAGCTCCCATGGAAATGAAAAAACTGGTCGTGGCCAGCGCCATGGCACCCCCAACTGCCGAGCGTAATGTAACCAGTTCTAAAGCAGTACCACTTTCAAAGAGGATAATAATCAGGGTAATAGTGGTCAAAATCGGGCCTACGGCGCCAAAATGGTCAGGTGTAACCAGGCCTAGAACCGGACCAAGACAAATGCCAATAATAATTAACCACAGAACATCGGGAACTCTGGTCCGACTGAAAATAGCGGTGAAGAAGTGCGCCAGAAAAACCAGAACACCAACAAAAACTATTACTAGAGCAATATCTTGCATCAGTATTTACCCTTTACATCGAGTATTAACATTATAATCAATCAGTATGGATACTTTAGATAGCTGAACCATCTTTGTCAAGGGCTACGAGTCAATCAGTCATTCCCTTAACCAGAATGTACCGCTCAAGTCATTGTTGACGACGATATATAACCCATCTACAATGGCATTAGGAGAACCAGCTTGGTTTTAAGCAGACAGCGGACCTACTATAAAGCAGTACGTCGGGCAGTAGTCACTTTGAATTCCTCGGCAAGCGCCAGAGAAAAACTTGAGGTGATTATTAGAGGCACGGCCAGGTCGATGAAGGCTGGAATCTCTCTGGTACTACTTGACGCCAATCGAAAAAAGCTAATCCATAGCTTTTCGAGGGGGCTACCCCAGTTTTATCTGCGCAAAGGGGTGCTCGATGCTGAGGTAAGCCTGTCGGAAGTGATTACTGGCCAACCGGTTATCGTACCGGAAGTGGCTAAGGACAGCCGCATCCAATTTCCTGGAGTAGCCGCCAAAGCTGGCATTGTTTCCATGATGGGCATTCCAGTGATGTTTGGGGGGCAAGCAATGGGCAGCCTTAGAGTCTACACTAAAGAGCACAACGAGTTCAGTAATCAGGATATTAACTTCGTGACTACGATGGCAAATCTGGCTGCCTTAGCGATTGGCAGTGACTTGTCACCTAAAGAGGAGGAGGCGGGGGTGGTAAAGAGTGGGAACTCGATAGAAGTAGCACCATTACGCAAAGTTCGGCCAGCTACCTTTGCTCACCCCAGTGAAGAAGAATTCGCTCGAATTCTAGATTTCTACAATATAGAGTGGGTGTATGAGCCCCAATCCTTCCTGCTGAGGTGGGAGGAGGAAAGGGTCACGGAAATGTTTACTCCTGACTTCTATTTGCCCGGTCTTAATTTATACATCGAGCTTACCACTCTTAAGCAGAGTTTGGTCACCGAAAAGAATCGTAAATTGCGGCGGCTCAAGGAGCTGTACCCTGAAGTTAATATAACCCTGCTCTATAAAAAAGACTATGACCACCTGCTGGCAAAGTACGGGGTTGGCCCGCTGGCACAGACTCGGGCTCATGGCATCAGGCGCGTCCTTTATTCCGCCTCTAAAATTGAAGAAAGAGTACGCGCGCTAGCCAAGCAAATATCCAAGGACTATGCTGACCGCCGCCCCATCATGGTAGGGGTGCAGCGAGGTTTTCTTTGCTTCATGGCTGACTTAATTCGACAGATAACCATCCCCATTGATTTGGACTTTATGGCGATATCATATTACGGTGGTGACGAAAGTTCCGTGGTTAAGATCACCAAGGATATGGACCTGAATGTGGCCGGCAGGCACGTCATTATGGTGGAAGATATCGTTGATACGGGGATAACGCTCAATTATCTCCTCAACCACTTGCGAGCCAAGAGACCAGCCGGCCTATCGGTTTGTACGCTACTGGATAGGCGGGTGCGTCGAATATTGGATGTCCCTCTTGACTACATAGGCTTTGAGGTCCCCGACGAATTTGTCGTTGGCTATGGATTAGACTATCGAGAGGAGTACCGAAACCTACCTTTTATCGGTATCCCCCACATTGAGAAGAAGCCGAAGAAAAAAATTAGTCGGCAAAAAGATTTAACCTGAGGCCGGAACTGGGGCATAAAAAACGCCCCAGGTAACCTTTACTTTCGCGATAACCCACTTCCTGACTTCCTTTGGGATTACTCCTTACTCAGTTGTCCCTCGGTAGATTACCACTACTGCTACAGTTACCTGGAGCAATATCAAATATCTCACAAGCCGTCCTGATTGTCAAGGCAATTGGTGGGCTAAAAATCGGCGGTAGGGGGGTTGGACGAAAAAATTCATCCTTGACGACGCTAACAAAGTCCATTTTTCTGCATTTTTTGAAAAAGTAAGAATGAGGTTGACATAAAGTAATAAAAATAATTGCCGAAATTATGAACCGACTCTGTGGCGCTTGACAATCCCTCTGTTTGGGATTACAAATATGATTAGCTCAATGCGGCAGTTAGGTTGAGGCAAAGGCTACAAGTTTGATGCCGCTTCTCCAACAAGGCAATTAATAATTATGAGACTGTACGAGTTCGAAGGTAGTGACTTATTTCGGCGGGAGGGTATCCCGGTTCCTGAATATGCGGTGGCGACCACCCCTCAGGAGGTGCGGCAGCAGGCGGAGGAGATGGGGTTACCGGTGGTTATCAAAGCTCAGGTGCTGACCGGAGGCCGGGGACTAGCCGGGGGAGTTCAGGTCGCTGAGTCTCTAGACCAGGCAGAGGAAATTGCTCAACGCATTCTAGGCTCACTAATCAAGGGCCTGCCGGTATCCCGAGTCATGGTGGCCAAAAAGGTGGTGGTGGTTCAGGAATTCTACCTGGGTGTCACTCTAGACGGGTATAGTGGTACTCCGGTGGTCATTTTCAGTACTGCTGGCGGGGTTTCCATTGAGGAAATGACCAGGGCCCATCCCGAACTGGTTGTCTCTCGGCAAGTTCCCATCACTAAAGGTCTCCGCCTGTCTGAGGCGGAACAAATGGCTCAAGAAGCCGGGCTTGATGGCGAGGAATTGACGGCGATAGCCAGCATACTTCACACTCTCTATGGTGTTTTTGACAAATATGACGCCTTGCTCGTTGAAATTAACCCTTTGGTGCGTACTTCTCAGGGAACCTACCTGTCCCTCGATGCCAAGGTGGAGATTGATGATTCCAGTCTGTACCGCCACCCTGAGCTTAAGGTATCCCTGGAGGAACGTATCGCCAATCCCCTGGAGCGTAAGGGGAGCCAGATCGGCGTTACCTATGTGGACCTAGACGGAGAGATAGGAATCATTGCCAGCGGTGCCGGACTAGGTATGGCCACCATGGACATTATCAACAACAAGAAATTTCGTCCGGCTAACTTTCTTGAAACAGGAGGCGCCATCACCGCCGACCTTTTATACCAGGTGATGGAGCTAGTGATGCAAAAGAAGGGATTGAAAGCGGTGTTCATTAATCTCTACGGAGGAATCAATCCCATCGACGAAGGGGCCAAGGGGATTGTCCGCTACCTTCAGGAGCATCCGACTTCCGTTCCCATTGTGGCTAAGGCTCTGGGAAATCGCCAGAAGGAAACCTGGCAGATACTGAGGGAGGGGGGAGTCAATGTGGTTACTGAAGTGGCCACGGAAAAGGGGATAGAACAGCTTACTCGCCTGCTGGAGGGGAAAAGGTGAGCATCCTTTTGAACCGGGAGACCAAGGTACTGGTGCAGGGTATTACCGGCCGGGTGGGTCGTGCCCAGACCAAGTGGATGCTGGAATACGGGACTAATATCGTGGCTGGGGTTACCCCCGGTAAGGGAGGTGAAGAGGTGGAGAGCATTCCTGTGTACGATAGTGTTACTGAGGCTGTCGTGGAGCGGGGAGCAGAGGCTTCAGTATTCTTTGTACCTCCGGCGGCAGTCAAGGACGCTGCCCGTGAGACCATAGAAGCTGGCATTAGGCTAATCGTTATTGTCACCGAGCACGTGCCGGTTCACGATGTCATGGCACTCAGGGCTTATGCTGTCGACCGAGGGGTGCGGCTTCTGGGTCCCACCAGCCCGGGCATCATTACCCCTGGCCAGGCGAAAATGGGAATTATGCCGGGGAATATGTTCCACCCCGGCCGCATCGGGGTAATCTCCCGAAGTGGTACTCTCGCCTATGAGATTTGTGCTGACCTGGCCGCGGCTGGTCTGGGCCAGAGTACCGTGGTGGGCATGGGCGCTGACCCAGTGGTATTTACCAGTATGCCTGAGTTGCTGGAACTCTTCGATAAAGATCCAGACACTGACCTGGTGGTAATTATCGGCGAGGTGGGGGGAACCCAGGAGGAAAATGCCGCCCAGTTCATCGTCCAGCGGATGACCAAGCTGGTGGTGGCCTACATCGCTGGCCACAGCGCTCCCAAGGGGAAAAGAATGGGTCATGCCGGTGCCATCATTCAGGGTGATATGGGCACACCTCAAAGCAAGCTCACCGCCCTGAGACAGGTCGGCGTGGCGGTCGCCGAGTACCCCTTGGAGGTGGTGGAACTGGTGCGGAGACACAAGAACAAATTCTTTTTGGCAGGTAGATAGTAGTGCTATAATCTCTTAATCGAGGAAGTCATGTTTGCGGTGAAAGAAGACAACGATATAAGTAGAGGAACATGGTGGCTTTTACTGGTCGGGATTTTTCTCATCTCATTTAGCCTGCTCGCTTTTGAGATTACTCTCACCAGGCTTCTCTCAGTACTACTTCTTTACCACTTTGTCTTCGCGGTGGTTTCTTTGGCCCTGCTGGGGCTGGGTGTTGGTGGCATCTTTGTTTACTTTTTTCGACCACAGATACCGAGTGGAGACAACCGATTTAGCTCCTTAGCCCTCTTTGCCAGCCTGATTTCACTGGCGATTCCCCTTTCCGTAATCCTCATGGTCCAGATTGGCTATATCGATGCCATCCGGGATAATATCCTGGTCTATTGTTTCCTTTTGTTTATCCCCTTTTTCTTCACTGGTGTGCTCCTAGCCGAAGTATTCCGCATGTTTCCGATGATTAGTGCCAGAATTTATGGCGCTGACTTAGTTGGTGCCGCTATTGGCTCTCTTGGAGTCATTCTTGTTTTAAATGTCCTCGGTGGTATCAATACCAGCTTTCTCCTTGGCATCGTGGCTTCAGTGGCAGCACTACTTTTTGCTTTGAAGATATTGAGAGAAAACATTAGGCGGGTGATAATGGCTACTGCCAGCTTCCTGATAGTATCCATCCTGCTGGGGGCAAACTTGGTTGGCGCTTACCTGCCTAATATAGCGGTTATCGGCGCCAATCCAGTCAAGGATATTCACCGGGCTCTCTACGGACCTTCTTTTACCGGGAAGATAATCGAAACAAGGTGGAGTGCTTTTGGACGCACTGATTTAGTGGAGTTCAGCGATCGACCTGAGCTGATGGAAATCTATATCGACGGCACCGCCGGGATGCCCATGTTCCAATTCAGTGGTGATTTTGACCGTCCGAGTATTGTACTCGATAGCTTAAAGAATGACTTCACCGGTTATTTCCCCTTCTTTTTCTTGCCGGAAGGAGAAAGGAACAACGCTCTCATCATCGGGCCAGGGGGAGGCCGAGACATACTTCTGGCGCTGATGGGAGAGGTTGGCCAGATCACCGCCGTTGAGGTGAATAAAGACCTGGTGGATATAGTGAAGGAATATGCTTGGTATAATGGCGGCATTTATACTGATTTTGAAAACGTAACGGTAGTTGTTGATGAGGGAAGAAATTTCCTCAAACGCCAGAAGGAAAAGTATGACATCATCATGCTCAGTCTCCCCGTTACCCAGACTAGCCGAAGTCTAGAAGGATATGCCTTGACGGAGAATTTTCTGTTCACCACGGATTCCATCAATGACTATTTAGAACATCTGACTGATGAGGGACGCTTGGTAGTGGTCACTCATGACGATGTTACCATGTGGCGGCTAATTTCCATATCATTGGCGACCCTCAGCGAGAGAGGCGTTAGTAATACCGCGGCGCTAAATCAAATTTACATGTTGGGCTTGGGGTCGGCAGATATTTACCCCGTTTTTGTGCTGAAGAAGACCCCTTTTGCGCTGTCAGAAGTATTGCTTAGGCATGAAAAAATGCGTCAACTGGGGTATGACCCAATTTTATCTTACTTCCCTTACATTGGAGAAGTGGGAATGGTCAACCCGGTACTCAAAGACCTAAGCAGTGGGAAGTTAACCTTAAATGATGCAGAGAGGGTAATGGCAAAAGAGATGGGGATCGACATCAGTCCAGTAACCGATAACAGTCCATTCTTCTACAAAATTGATGTTGGTCTACCGCAGCCCGTATCTCTGGTTTTCTGGCTATCAATTATTATGATGCTACTGGTGCTCTTGGTGCCCCCCTTATATTGGAAGTGGCGACCGGCTCGGAAGGAAACTCACTCCGGGAGCAAGAAAAGTTCTAACCAGAACCCACTTAAGTCGGTGGTGTTATTTTCGATGCTGGGCATTGGGTTCATGTTAGTTGAGATTTCTCTTATCCAAAGATTTATGCTCTTTCTTGGCCGTCCGGTGTTATCCATGGCTGTCCTGTTATTTTCTCTCCTTGTCGGCGCCGGTCTGGGTAGCCTGTATAGTGGCCGCTTTGCTTCAGAAAGGATAACCAAAGGGATAACCATCGCCTCTATGTCTATTGCGGCTGTGGTCGTCAGTTATACTTTTCTCCTTCCCCTTATCTTTGACCAACTTTTGGGCTTGGCTCTTGCCATTCGTTTATTAGCTATGGTTATCGTGTTAATCCCTCTGGGTTTTCTCATGGGATTTCCCTTCCCCTTGGGTATAAGGTTGCTAAAAGAGATGAGAATTGGGAAATACATCCCGTGGATGTGGGGTATTAATGGTGTCGGCTCGGTATTGGGCTCGGTGATGACCATCGCTGTCGCCATAAGTTTTGGATTTACCCAGGCACTATTGGCCGGTGCCGTTTGCTATTTTATCGTCTTCTTAACTTTTAGGAAGCACCGTTTGAGTGGAAATTTAGCTTTAAGGGAGAAGTATTGACAGAGACGAAAAAAGCGGATATACTCATCGGTAAGTAAAGCAAAATATAATTTGCCAACAGTTTAGTCTGGACAAGTTAAAAGTAATACAGTATGCCGCGACGGGGACTTTTGTCTTTCCCGTTCAGCAGAGAAATTTGGGGGGAAATGCCCCAAATATAAAATGAAGGAGGTGATTGATTTCAACGGAAAACTTTTTGCAGACGTAATTCCTAAAATATCTAAAGAGGAGGTAAATAGGTGAAAAAGAAAGGATTGTTTATTACGCTAGCACTGGCGTTAGTTATGAGCTTGGTGGCTGCCTGTGCCGCCCCAGCACCCGCACCTGCACCTGCCCCGGCACCTGCACCTGCCCCGGCACCGGCACCAGCTCCGGCGCCAGCACCCGCACCCGCCCCGGCGCCAGCACCTGCACCCGCCCCGGCGCCAGCACCTGCCCCAGCTCCAGCAGCACCCGAAAAAGTTATTACCTGGGTTACCACCTCTCATGCTGGTCCTGGCTCCGACACGACCAAGTGGTTCGGCAAGATGCTGGAAAGCATCGAAGTGTCTACTGGCGGCAGGCTGAAAGTCACTCCTAACCATGGAGCAGGCGAGGTTGTCCCTGGGCTGAAGGAACTTGATGGCATTACTGAAGGTGTGCTTGACATGGCCAGCACCTGCACCATGTACTGGATGGACCGCTTCGGTCCCACAACCAACCTGTTCACCTATCAGATTGGTGGCCTTTCACCCACCGAGCAGTGGTTTTGGATGGAGGCCGAGGGCTTTGAGTTTCTGAAAGAGATGACCGCGGACTACAATGTCAAGTTCATCGAGGAGGGTGCCTATCTCTGCCCGCCGGAGGCCTTCCTCGGCACCAAGCCAGAGCTCAAGACGCCGGAAGACCTCAAGGGGCTGAAGCTGCGAACCGCCGGCGATGATGGTGTGGTTTTCACGGAGATGGGCGCTTCGGTATCCCTCCTGAGTCCCTCAGAGGTCTATGAGTCCTTAATGCGAGGCGTGCTTGACGGCTACCAGCTAAGCTCTCCGGGATATGATTATTCGGTAGCGATGTACGAGGTTATCGACTATCTTTATCTCGGACCATCCCGCCAGCCCTGCGAATGGTACCCCATCATGATCAACCCAGACTCCTGGGCTGAGCTTCCGGACGACATAAAGCAGATACTAATGGCGGAGGTCCACCGCTGGGGCTATGAGCACTATGGCATGAGGATGGAGGAAGACCTTTTAGCTATCCCGGCATTCCGCGAGGCAGGCGTTACCGTAGATTTCATCCCCAAGTCTATTGAGGACGAGGTGGTCGAACGGGCAGCGAGGATTTACGCCGAGCGCAGCGCGGAAGACGCTTTCTTCAACAGGGTCTGGACTTCGCTTCAGAACTTCAAGGATGCCTACCGCGACGCTTGGCAGCGCCTGTAGCTCCAAGGGTAAGAGTCCCCTGCTTCGGGGAAACCCGAAGCAGGGGATACCCTGTTCAGTCAATAAGAAAGACAAGCGATGAGAAAACTCTTAAAGACCGTCGACTCCATCAGTGAATGGGGAGGAAAGTTTGGCCGGTGGTTTATCCTTGTTATGATACTGGTCATACTCTATGAAGTCGTAATGCGCGACTTCTTCAATGCGCCGACCTTTTGGGGCTATGAGGTTACTCTTGCCTTCGGGGCATCTCTGTATGCCATCGGCTATTCCTATGCCGAGCGCAAGCACTCCCATGTCCGGGTTGATGTGTTCTATGTCCACATGTCGCCGCGGGGTAGAGCCATTGCTGACGCTCTGGGCGGCTTCATTTTCTTTCTCCCCGCAATTGGACTTGTCACCTTTTTCGCCTATGATAAGATGATGTGGTCGTGGAGCGTCTGGGAAAAGAGTATTGAGGGCTACTGGTACCCGCCTTGGTACCCACTGCGCACCGTCATTTTCATCGGCTGGGCAATGCTGCTCCTGCAGGGCTTAGCCCATCTCTCCCTCAACATATACCATGCCATAAAGGGGAGGGCCTATGGAACTGAGTCCTGAATTAGTTACCATCATCATGCTCGGCGGCGTCCTCGTCTTCGTGATGACTGGCTTTCCTCTGGCCTATGTCATCGGCGCCATTGGTGTTGTAATGGGCATCTTTCTAGCTGGGTTTGAAGGCGTAGGCGAGATTTTCGTCTTGCGCACCTACCGACTGATGGTCAACTACGTGCTGTTCGCCGTACCCCTCTTCGTCTTCATGGGGGCGATGCTGGAACGCTCGGGAATAATAGAGCGGCTCTATTCTACCCTCTACCTCTGGCTGGGAGGGTTCCGCGGCGGGCTGGCGGTGGTCACCGTCCTGGTGGGTACGGTTATGGCGGCTACCGTTGGTGTCATCACCGCCTCGGTAACCCTGCTCACACTGGTTGCCCTGCCCTCGATGATAAAGCGTGGTTACAGCAAGAGCTTTGCTGCTGCTGCCTGCACCGCCGGGGGCATCCTGGGCATCCTCATCCCGCCCAGCATCATGATCGTCGTCTACGGGCCGATGGCGGAGGTATCGGTAGGCAAGATGTTCTTCGGCGCCTTTGTCCCCGGCTTCATCCTTTCCGCTGGTTATACCAGCTACATCGTCATTCGTGCCTTTGTGCAGCCGGACATTGGGCCACCAGTGCCGGTTGAAGAGAGGGCGGTTCCCTTCTTAAAGAAGACGGGGATGCTGGCTGTCTCGCTGGTGCCGCCGGCAATCCTTATCATGTCCGTGCTGGGTGCCATCTTCTTCGGCATTGCCTCGCCCACCGAGGCTGCCGCTGCCGGTGCCTTCATGGCTACCATTCTAACCATTGCCTATCGCCGCTTCAGCTGGCCAGTCTTAAGAGATGTGATGACGACGACGCTGAGGCTCTCCGGGTTCATCTTACTCGTCGGCAGCATGTCCTTTGCCTTCGTTGGTGTCTTTCTTGGCTACGGGTGTGGGGAGGTGGTGACGGATTTCATCCTGGGCGTACCCGGCGGCAAATGGGGCGCCTTCGGCGTCATCATGTTCATCGTCTTCATGCTAGGCTTCTTCATTGACTGGATTGGCATCCTCTTTATCATGGTACCCATCATCACCCCCATCTTTGAAGCGCTGGGCTTTGACCCCATCTGGGCAGCGGTCATAGTCTGCGTCAACCTCCAAACATCTTTCATGACGCCTCCCTTCGCCATGGGGATATACATCTGCCGCGGCGCTGCCGACCCATCCCTGGGCATAGTGGTGATGGACATAATACGAGGTATCATCCCCTACGTTCTCATCGTCTTGATTGTCATTGTTCTGTTGTGCTTCTTCCCACAGTTAATCACCTGGCTTCCTGGACTAATGATGAGGTAAAGGTGAGGCAACTTTAACGGCAAGTAAAGACAGCACTGTTTAAATTACTGCAGTAGGGTGTGAACAGTGCCTTTATTAGTATCTAATCCACAAGCAGAAAAAGTCCAGGATGCGGCCGTATCAATGCTTGACGCATACCTCTAACAAACGATAAACTGAGAACGCATAACTGTTCAAGGTAAAGCTCAATGAAAAGGTTTTGGCTTCCGTTCATATTATTCATCTTAGTTGTCTGCCTGGTAGCTGGCTATAGCTGTGGGGCAAGGACTGATGTTGATACGAGGATTGGTATTGAGGCAGTGGAAAAGATCAGCACTCGCGTTAATCAGGAGTTCAGTATCGCCCGGGAATTCGACCTTAATTCCGGCTATATGTGGCGTGAAACCTACGATGAGAGCATGCTTGAGCTTGTAGATACCGCCATTGATACTAATAGAGAGGGCGAAGGGGAAAACGAGAGGATTGTTCTAAGTCAGGTCTTCCGTTTCAGGGCACTAAAAAAGGGTAAAACCGAAATACTTCTTGAGCATAGGCGGCTGACCTTAGAAGGCCCAATTATTGCCAGGCAAGAGATAATTAGTGTTAATATAGAGTGATGCTTGACGGCATAGTTAGGGAGCACCTAATCTAGCCGGATGCAGAACCGACCGAAGTCACCTCAGATTAAATGAGCCTATCTACTTTTTGCTCTTCTTTGATACATTGGCCAATGGATATGATTGAAAACAGGAAGAATCTATATGACTTGAGTACCGGAGCGCCGGTTACTTCCTTGAGTTCTTTTCTCTCCCCCCTAGATGAGTACCGAGCCGCCTTTGAGGATCGGGCACAGCCTTTCCTAGATCACTATACCTTCGCTGAGAAAAACATACAAAAGCGCTCCTTAACCAGAGGAGAGTTTTGGGATTTGGCCTGCTCAGGCGCTGCCTATCTCATTGATCATGGAGTATCAAAAGGTGACCGGGTAATTCATTGTTTTTCGCATAACAGTTTGTATGATTTAATATTTAGGCTGGCTGCGGTTCTGGTGGGATGTGTTCCGGTTACTATTAACTGGCAGGCAGATGATAATGAGCGTATCATTGGCAAGGCAACGATAACAGATTCAAAATGTCTGCTCTATGATAAGGACTTTGCTGGTAGGATAGAGGCAATAAAACCCAGATTGGCGGCTAAATCTTTTCTTGAAGTCGAAAATATTGAGGCCTATCAACTTACAAGCGACTGGACTTACCCCGCACTGGACTACGATGATGAAAAAATGATTATTTTCACCTCCGGTACCACTGGCGAACCCAAAGGAGCTAGTTTATCCCACCGCAGCTACTTGGCTAATAGATTTACTTTTGAGCAGTACTTTGGGATATCAAAAACGACACGATTAGACCTGCTGTTAGTTAATCCTTTGCACCATGCTAACTCGACAGCGTTCTCGGACCTGGGAATGCGGCGTGGTGGGACTAAGATACATTTATTGCAACGTTATTCAACCCTCTACTGGAAGGTACTTGTAGAGGTGGCACATAGTAAGCGTGGTCTACTCGTCGCGCCTATGGTTTCCCGGCACATTGATTTCTTAGAAGCTCTCTCCACTCGGTCAGAACTTCCCGTTGAAGAAGATAAGCTAAAAGAAGCCCTCAGTCAGACAGACATCCTGATAGGTTCGGCACCTGTTGGCCCGACCACGGTGAAGCGAATTCTCAGGTTTGGCGACCGTCTACCCAATGTTCGTTTCGGCTCAACCGAAACCTGTCTTCAGGTAGTGGCCACACCGAGGGAAATATCAAAAAATGAACTGACTAAGGCGTTTGAAGTCGGCTGGTCACACGATTATAGGGGTGAAAGGACAGTTGGTTATTACATCGGCCGGGAACATTTCCCGTTTACCCGGGTTAAGGTGGTGAAGTCCATTGACCCGGAAAGTGAAGCCTATTTCCAACCCTGCGAAACTGGTGAGCCTGGTTATCTTGTTACGCAAGGGCCTAATCTCATGAACTACTACGTAGGTGATACTGAAGCTACCAGGGACGTTTTCCGGGAAGGGTGGTACACCGGCCTTAGAG
The DNA here is from genome assembly GCA_046760155.1 of Dehalococcoidales bacterium. Taxonomy (GTDB): domain Bacteria; phylum Chloroflexota; class Dehalococcoidia; order Dehalococcoidales; family RBG-16-60-22; genus JBHIDQ01. The sequence continues at coordinate 14,335 of JBHIDQ010000023.1, forward strand.
ACATCGTCTTTGCCTTAAGGAATGAGAAGGACGGACAACTCGATTACTATTGGCTGTCCAGAGATTCGGCGCTCCTTATTCGTGGCGGGGCTAATTACGCTTGTGACCAGGTCGCTGCTGAGCTGTCCAAGGCATTAGTAGAAGACTTCCACCTGAAAGTCGAACAATTCAAGTTAGCGGTGGTAGGTATGCGCGTGGGGAGTGAACACGAAGACAGCTGCTGTGTCACCATTGAACTCAGCCAAGAAATTGCCCACATGCAATCAGAATTGGAAGCTAATTTTGTCGAACTAGCCTCTAAAAGGGTTTCCAAAGGTGCCCGTCCTGACTACATCCGATTTGCCAAGATTCCGCTGAGTTTTAAGGGCACGGTACTTTACGCCGAGCTGAAACAAGATTTTAAGAAATCATTAGCGCAAAAAGGCGTAGTCGGCTACTAGTCAAGACCATAGCAACTCTTCCGGTTGTGGAGAATTCACTGCAATCGCCTGTTTGCCTGAAATGCTCTACTAGTATATAATATTTTAATTAGTAATTTACCGTACTATAGTTAAGTCCATCTCTTGTCAAGATAAACTCTAGCTTGGGGGTAAGGTTATCATGGTATTAGTCAGGAAACTCGAAACGGAAATAAAGTCTATTGCCCGTGAAAAAGGGGCTGCTTTGGTGGGTATTGGTTCTCGTGAGCGATTGGCTGGCGCTCCCCCTTCGGTTGATCCGGACTACGTGTTGCCCTCCACTCGCTCCGTAATCTCCATCGCCATACCTCTGGACCGGAGGATCATTCGTGATTTCTTAAGCAAGAAGCAATGGCTGGCTCACGGTGACGACCGGAAAAGTATCTACCAGAAGCTATACACTATCACCGACCGTTTGACTGACTTTTTGAAAGAGAGGGGCTTTGAGACCAAGGGAGTCGAGGCGAACAATATTTATCGTCCTGAGCCCGGAGGCACTGACGCCATCAATCGGGTGGAAATGGTGCCTGATTTTTCTCATCGCTATGCTGCGGTGGCGTCTGGTTTAGGCTGGCTGGGTTGGAGTGGCAATTTGATGACCCCCCAATTTGGTTCAGCAGTTTATTTAGCTTCGGTACTTACAGCGGCGGAGCTGGAGGCCGACCCGCTTTTCGAAGAAAATCCCTGTGACAAGTGCAAGCTGTGCACGACCGTCTGCCCGGTAGAAATGATAAGTACAAAGGAGACTACCTCCGTCACCATAGCCGGGCGGGAGTATACTCACGGTAAGAAAGGGAATAACGCCCGCTGTATTATTGGTTGTGGCGGCTATCACGGTCTGGGGGTAAACAAAAAGTGGTCGATATGGAGTCCTTTCCGGGTGGACTATCCTTTACCGGACAATGAAGCTGAACTTATCGCCCTGAGCCGCCGGGTGCGGGCGGCCGACCCAGATAAGCAGGGGAAGCGGGCTTTCCTTACCCAGCGTGACAAGTGTTTTGACCCTAACGAGATTTACATCGACACCTGTGGCAATTGCCAGCTCATCTGCTGGGAGAGACGTGAGGACCGTGAGGAGAACCGACGCCTGCTGCTGAACTCTGGCGTAGTGGTACTCACTGAGAAGGGAAGACGAGTAGCAATACCTGCCGAGCAGGCAACGGAAGTGGCAACACCAAGGGTAGTTAGAGTGGCAGTACCCCGTCAAGAATCCAGAACGGCTTCGACTTGGCTTGCCCGGGCGTTGAATATGGACGCGAGACACACGCCCGGACACTAATTGCAGAACAACGGGTTATTCAAGCTAGGCCTATACGCTATCCCTTGATTAGGATATCAGTGACCTTTCCAGCGAACGCTTCACTTTCGGCATCATCGGTAATGATGCTTATCTGAGCGGGGGACTCCACTCCCAAGCCTAGCTCCACCGCTCTGGCAATTTGCTCCTGCTCAAAGATTGGTCCTTGACTGACCGCGGGAGTTGTGCCGAACAATCGCAGGATAGCCACTCCCACCGCATCAATGGCTACTCGGTCACTGCCAGCCAATATCACCCCGGCCTCTACCCTGGTACCTTTATCTGGCCCCCCATCGACAAAGGCTTCTACACCATCCAACACAATAAGTTCTGGATGATACGCCGTATTTATTTCGGCAATCATTTGCCGCTGATAGGGGGAACTATGCAATTCACCCATGTAGGAATACCCGGTGCGAGGCACCATACCTACCGAATTTTTCAAGGAAAGGGTGAAATGCCCTCCGTAGGCATGTGTCTTAAGACAACAGGTCTGGACGATGTATTCCGCCTCAAGGTAAGCTCTGGCGAAGTGGAAACCCTGCTTCCAGTGGTCATCCTTCATGTCGATATGAACCCACCCTTCGGGCCCAAGTTCCTGAAGGTTAACTACCTCGAAGCCCAACTCCTGAGCCAAGCGAAAAATTCCCTTCCGCTCCATCACTTCACGGGTATCCGGAGGTCCGCTACGTTCCACCAGGGTGATTCGAGTAACCCCCGCCTCTTGAAGGAATAAGACTAGAGCACGCAGGGTGTCATTATGAGTGGAGCCTGGTGCCGGATCAGCCGTATTGAAATTGGGCTTTAGGGTGACTGCTTTCCCTCGCATCGAATTGAGTCGAAGTAAAGAAATAGCCCTTCGTACACCTTCGGCTCGGTCTGAGGTGCGCACCAGGCTTATCTTGGTCGTTGGCGCCTCACCACCAGGTGCGGGTGAGCCCGATTCGGTAATTGGCGAAGTAAGCTCAGGCGTCAGTTCAGCTCTCCGCAGGCAAGAGGGAATCAATGACGATAGCAACGCAAGTCCTCCCAGTGATGTAATACCCTTTAAAAATTCTCGTCGTTTCAGGAGTAGCCTTTGTTGGCCAGTTACAGATAATGCATTAAGAAACACTTTGTCTAATTGAATATGATATCAAACTCAGGTTTTCCTTATCAACCAATGTGTCATATTAACCACTGTTCTTGGTGCGGTAGATATTTAGTCCTCGATGGCAATCGCCCTAACTGGCGCTCCCTCTGAACCT
>JBHIDQ010000024.1:0-17321 GCA_046760155.1 Dehalococcoidales bacterium
AACTGGCAGCGGCTGGACTTGAACCAGCGACCAAGGGCTTATGAGTCCCCTGCTCTTCCGCTGAGCTACGCTGCCAACACAGAGAATATAGCACTAATGAATTAAGCTGTCAATTCCTCTTGATGACATGGACACCGGTAGCTTTAAAAGCAGCGTAAACTTTCTTTCCCTTTGCCAAGTCTAACTCTTCAGCTGACTTCTTTGTCACCAAAATGACTAACGGAAACCCACAATCTACTTCAACACGGGTGAGCGGACCCATTGAGACTAACCAGGTTATCTCTCCTTCGAATGAGTTTCTAGCACTACTTGATATTTGGGACAAGGCCAGGGTTATGTCTTCCGGCCTAACACAAGCACAAACTTCTTCACCGCTAGCGTAATCTGAGATTGCCTCGATAAACCTACCACCACTATCTATTGTCACCACTTTATCCTCGCTCGACACAATCACGCCATCGATAACATTCTCAACACCGACAAACTCGGCTACTTCTCTATTCCGGGGAGAAGTGAAAATGTCCCTCGAATCTCCAGTTTGAAGAAGTTCACCGTTCATCAGCACACCTACTCTATCCGCGAGACGCTGTCCCTGCGATAAATCATGGGTTGCCATTATGAGAGTAGTGGCATAGTGCTGAATAATATTAGTGATTAATTCCTCAATTCTTGATGCCGAAATTGGGTCGAGATTGGCAGTGGGTTCGTCTAGCAGCAACACCTCTGGTTCAATGGCTATGGCTCTAGCGATGGCCACTCTTTGCACTTCTCCGCCAGATAATGTTCGGGCATTTCGGTTTTTATCCGTAGATAGGCCAACCATCTCCAAAACCCGGCTCACTTTTTCCCGAAGCGTACTCCCCCTCACTCCCCTCCATTTCAAGCCATAGGCAATGTTATCATAGACGCTCAGGTTAAATACCATCGGTTTCTGAAGTACAAATGCCATCCGCCGGCGCATCCCTAGTCTAACCTTGGCTGATTCGGCAGTATCTGCTCCGTCAATATATATTTTCCCTGACGTGGGCAGATCAATGAGGTCTATCAAGCGTAAAAGTGTCGTTTTACCCGCGCCGGTGGGACCAATGAGAGCAAAGACTTCACCCCGATCAATCCGCAGATTGATGTTTTTCAGGATATCTCGCTCGCCATATCTCTGGCACAAATTTATGGTTTCGATGAATGACATTTTTACCTCTGCTGGATTCGGTTCAAGATGATATTGATGACCAGAGCAATCGATATCAGAATTATACCCAGGGCGATTGATAGCTCTAAATCACCTTTGGATGTCTCCAGTGATATTGCCGTGGTGATGACCCTGGTAAACCCTCTGATGTTGCCACCGACCATAAGGGCTATCCCCACCTCGGAGATGGCCCGGCCAAACCCCATGATAATTGCCGCCATAACGGCAAATCTGGCTTCCCTCAGGACAACAAGCGCCGTCTGTAAGCCACTGGCGCCGAGTGACCGGGCGGTATCTAAGATTGCCTTATCCACGCCACTGAGTGCAGAAATGTTCAGGCCAAGCAGTATCGGGGTGATCAGTATCATTTGCCCCACCACCATAACTACGGGGGTGAAAAGCAGATTAAGCCCACCCAATGGCCCTGCCTGGGAAAAGAGAACAAAAACAAAGAGGCCAACAGCGACAGTGGGAATACTGAAGAATGTCTGAATCAGATTGATTAAGGTCCTTTTTCCCCGGAAACGGTGAAAGTGGATGAGATTTGCCAGTGGTACACAGATTAGAGAAGCGAGGAGAGCCGAGGTCAACGAAATCTGCAACGACCTCCCGGCGATCTCCATCACTTCTGGGTCAAGAGATATTATGAGTCCTATGGCCTTGAACAGGCCATGCCATATTTCGGTCAATTATTGCGACTCCTCTTTATGATATTATGTCAAATGGACGTAATGCTATTTGGGTTCTACGCCAGCACAAGGAATAAACAGCTGCATGCCATACTCCTCAACACCATAACTACCGATAAGCTCCTGTATCTCGGGTGAAGTTAGGAAGTTGATCAGGTTATTGGCCATGTCAATCCTAACTCCCTTCACCTTTTCCGGATTAGCTGCAATCGCCGAGTAAACATTGAGTAACATGTCTCCCTTATCAACTATCGGCACTAACTCTAGTTTGCCTTTGTAGGCCAGATAGGTGCCCATATCGGTCAGCGTATAAGCCTGTTTCTCACTAGCCATCATCAGCGTCGGTCCCATGCCACTCCCCGCCTCTATATACCAGGTGCCAGCTTCCTGCACCGCTTCATATTCATAACCAGCCTTTTTCCAGATGCTCTTTTCCTTGGAATGTGTTCCAGAATCGTCTCCCCGGGAAACAAAACTGCCGCTGCCAGTCTCCATTAACTTTTGGAAGGCTTCCTCAGGGCTAAGACCTTTGATACCTGCCGGGTCAGCCTCTGGCCCCACGATAAGGAAATAGTTATAGGCAAAGGGCACTCGCTTGACACCGTAGCCTTCGGCGATGAATTCCTCCTCACGGGCTTTGGAGTGAACGGTGATAACATCGACGTCCCCTCTTCGACCATATTCCAAGGCCTTGCCGGTACCAGCATACATGACATCTAACTCTACGTTATACCGCTCCTCAAACATGGGCTCCAGGTATCCCCAGAGTCCGGTGTCATACAAACTAGTGGTTGTTGCCACCCTTAGCCTTTGCTGAGGTGGCAATGGTGATGCTTCTGTGGAAGAAGTACAACCCACTATACCCACACCCAAGCTAGAGATTATTAACAGTGCGATTAAAATATTGACTATTTTACCTTGCTTTTTAGCGCTAAAATTCAAAAACATAATTCTTCCTTCACGGCTTTCAGCAGACCAAAAGCAAAGGATTTTTGAACCAGCGGAGGGCGAATGATATGACAAGGAGTAGAACATGAGAGATAGAACGGAGGCTCAGGATGGACAAGGAAACTCACACGTGTATTCAGAAACAAAATAACCTCTCCTTTCCAAACACGGGAGGCACCGCCGTTTCCAACGATACCCTATCGGCCAGTCTCCATGGACATGCTTTAGGAGAACAGGCTCGGAGCAAGCGTATTTATTCTTTTGCCGGCTGATTATAGCACGTTGACCACGTGAATGGCAACTCTTAACTAGATGGTCTTAAATCACCAGGTAAGACTCCAGCCGTTTCAAGTTGGAAGGGTCGGGCTTGACCTTTCCCTCCTCTAACTCATTCATGAGGTTCAGGATGGCCTGGTTCATTGGCGTGGGCACCCCCACCTCTCCGCCCTTTTTAACCGCTTCTCCATTGAGGTAATCCACCTCTGTCCGCCTCCCCTTGAGCACATCCTGCAAGAGTGATGGTCGGTCTGGTGCACCTAACTTCTGCGTTTTCTCCGAGGTAAGGTATCTCTTCTTAAAGACTGCGGCTATCGTGTCTTTTAATGCCCTGATGTCGGCACTGGTGGTTGCTTCAACGAAATCCTGGGAGGGGATACCAAATACCGGTTCTACTACGATGCCTAAAGCTTGGGCAACCTTGGCGACTTCGCTGCCAGTTACCGCTCGGATTAAGTTAGCGGTATCCTTCTGTTTCTCGTTCAAGGAAGAAAAGGCTGGGCCAAGGATGCCAGATAGGGCATTATTCATGCAGTTAATAATTAACTTAGACCAGCGCGCACCCCATATATTGGTGGTCGCCTCACTAGGACCCAAAACCTTCAAGGCATCAACTAACTTTCGAACCCGAGGGGTTATCAATCCCGAGAGCTCGCCGACGGTAAAGCAGTGGGTGGTCAAAGGGTCAGTACGAATGACGTGGCCTGGCTCATATACTCCCACGCTAATGGAGGGCACGCAGCCTACGGTGCGATTGAATCCCACAATGCTGGCCACCGCTTCGTCATTCAAGCCATTTTGCGCTGGCAAGATAAAACCCGTGGGTTTCAGAAATGGCTCGATGAAATAGGTGAACCAGCGCGTGTCATATGACTTGACCGATAGGTATACTATATCGAACTGTTCCCGCAGGTTGCTGACCTCGCTCAGGTGAAGCGCTTTGACCGGCACAGTGAACTCACCATTCAGGTCGGTTAGTCTCAAGCCATCGCTCTTCATCTTCTCCACGTGCGCTGCCCACTGGTCGATTAGAATCACATCGTGGCCCTCTCTTATCAGATAAGCACCTATCGACGCGCCGATAGCCCCCGCTCCCAGCACTGCTATTCGTTCAGCCATATCGTTACCTTCCAAAATCCAGATAGCCTAATAATCGCCTTGTATCTTGAATAGTAAGATGGTATTCCTTTGTCTACTGTTTGTCAACATTCTCTATCTTGACGATAAGGTAAGCTTTTGTTAAAATCCGAGAGCAACTTTCAGGTTGCTTAACCAGCAAAGAATTCAGGATGAGGAGATTTATCGTGGCTATTGACTATCAGAAGGAAGGTAAAATCGCTGTCTTTACCATTAATCGCCCGGAAGCACTAAATTCGATGAACGTGCCGGCTGCTCGAGAACTGCATGAGGTAATGGTAGACTTTCGGGATGACCCTGATTTATGGGTTGGTATCATTACTGGCGCTGGCGATAGGGCTTTTTGTGCCGGTGCTGACATCAAAGATATGTTACCCTTTCTGAAAGAGCACCTCCAAAACCGTCCGTGGGCAATGCCAGATACGCCAATGCGTGGACTGGAGCTATGGAAGCCACTCATTGCCGCCATCAATGGTATAGCACTGGGTGGTGGTCTGGAAATAGCTCTGGCTTGTGATCTAAGAATCGCCTCAGAGAAAGCTCGCTTCGGTTGTCCCGAGGTAACTTTGGGGCTAATACCGGGTTGGGGAGGTACTCAGCGCCTGCCCAGAATGGTTCCTCGGTGCAAGGCAGCCGAGCTACTCCTTATGGGGAAGATAATTGACGCTGAGGAAGCTTACCGCATCGGCCTGGTCAATATAGTGGTTCCTCCGGAGGCAGTGATGTCTACCGCCAAGGAATGGGCTGAGGTTATTTGCCAGGCAGGGCCGCTGGCAGTAAGAGCCGCTAAAGAGGCGATGATTAGAGGTAGTAGCCTTACTCTGGAAGATGGTTTGAGGCTAGAGAATGCTCTGGAAGCCTACGTGATGAGCACCGAGGACTTTACCGAAGGAACCACAGCTTTCGTCGAAAAGAGAAAGCCCGATTTCAAAGGGAAATAACGACAAAGCGAAGGAGTGCTATGGAAATTAAGCAAGTTGGTGTTGTTGGCTGTGGACAAATGGGCAGCGGCATTACTCAGGTGTGTGCTCAAGTCGGCTACCAAGTGATCGTCTCAGAAATAAATGAGAAACTTCTAAATAATGGGTTAGCTTCGATTGATTCTTCTCTGACGAAAAGTGTGGAAAAAGAACGAATTTCCAAGCAGGATAAAGATTCCGCCTTAGCCCACATCAAGGGCACCACTAATATGAAGGACTTCAGCGATTGCGACTTGGTAATAGAAGCGGCTATCGAGAACTTAGATTTAAAAAAGAAGATATTTATCGAGCTGGATAAAATCTGCCCCAAACCAGCTATCCTGGCGACGAATACCTCTTGCCTGTCAATTATTGAGATGGCTATGACCACCACCAAGCCAGACAAGGTGTTGGGATTGCACTTCTTCAACCCGGCACCGGTGATGAAACTACTGGAAGTCGTTAAGACCGTCGCCACCAGTGAGGAGACCCTTGAAGTTGGCAAGAGCTTTGGACAGTCCTTGGGCAAGACAGTCATCATTGCCCAAGATGCCCCCGGTTTTATTGTCAACCGACTGATGGTACCTCAGTTACTTAATGCTATCCGAATGATGGAAGCTGGCGTGGCCACCAGGGAAGATATTGATACCGGTCTCACTTTAGGATTAAATCACCCACTGGGGCCGTTAAGCCTAGCTGACCTTGTCGGGCTGGATACCCTCTATTTTATCGCCAACAGTATCTATGACGAATTTAAGGATCCCCAGTTTGCTCCCCCTACCTTGCTGAAAAAAATGGTTACCGCGGGCTGGCTCGGACGTAAGACGGGCAAGGGATTCTACGAGTATAAATAAAGCCATTAATTAATAAAATACAGCAAAGGAGAAAGTAATCATGAGTATTGAAGGTAAAGTAGCTCTGGTCACTGGTGGCTCTGGTGGACTAGGCCGAGTGCATTGCCTGACTCTCGCCAAAGCTGGATGCAATGTTGCCGTTACCGGACACAGCCACTTGGAGAAAGCCGAAGCCGTGGCCAAAGAGATTGAGGACTTGGGTAGAAAAGCCATCGCCGTCAAGATGGATTTAGCTGACCTGGATGAGGTTCAGCAGGGAGTGAAGAAAGTGGAAGAGGCACTGGGGCCGGTTGACATCTTGGTCAATAATGCCGCTTTTGGCATCGTACGAGCGGTCACCATCGTGAATATGGACAAGAAAGACTGGGACCGGGACTTGAGCGTCAACCTGACTGGAGCCTTCAACACCATCAAATGTTGCATGCCGGGTATGACGGAACGAGGTTGGGGCCGTATCATTAATATCTCCTCCATTGCCGGCACCATGGGTGGCATGGGGCAATGCAGCTACGCCGCTACCAAGGCTGGCCTGATCGGTCTGACCAAGACGGTGGCTCTGGAGGGAGCCCGCAAGGGGGTAACCTGCAACGCCATCGTGCTCGGCGTCTTCGATGGCGGCAGCTTCTACGAAGTAGCCCCGGAGTTTCGTGAGCGTATCATCAAGCGTATGGCGATGCGTCGGGCAGGCGACCCGCAGGAGTTGAGCAATGTACTCGTCTTCCTTGCCTCCGAGGAGTCAAGCTATATTACCGGTGAAGCAATCGAAGTCAGCGGTGGTGCCGGTCTGTTCACCTTTTAGCCAATTGTGGTAAAATATAGTCAGCCTTTTCCTTAAAGGCGAATAATTCAGTGATAAGGATTTACTATGGCGATTCGTGAGGCCAGTGCCAAGGAAAAACAACTAAATATCGAGTCGATTACCTGGAATGAACTGACCTGGCTAAATATCGAACGACCAACGGAGCGGGAGACAGAATATCTGGCGCAAGACTATCCCTTCCACCCCCTAGACTTGGATGACTGTCTCAGCCGCATCCAGCGGCCCAAGATAGACGAATACAAGGAATATCTGTTCTTGGTCCTCCACTTTCCGGTATTCAATAAAGAGACACGGTCAACTACTCCCAGTCAGGTATCAGTGTTTATTGGTGAAAAATACCTAATCACTCTGCACAAGGGCGAGCTTAAGCCACTGGTCAAGCTATTCCGGGAATGTGAGATTGAGGAGGAAGCCCGAGAGGAGAATTTCAGCCAAGGCTCCGGCTATCTTCTCTATCGTATCATTGACCGACTCGTTGACTACTGTCTGCCAATTGTGAACCGGATTAGCGCCAACATCGAACAGGCTGAGGATAATATTTTCGCCAGTAAGCGTATACCTCGAGCCATCGAGGACATTTCCATACTGCGGCGTGATGTTATTTCTTTCCGTCGCATCATCTGGCCAATGAGGGCGGTGGTCGCCAGTTTGGAACCAAAAATTCGCCGTTTTACCAAGATGGACCTGGCTGTTTATTTCGGCGATACCGTTGACCACGTGGACAAGATATGGGACGCCCTAGACGAATACAAAGAAATAATCGAGGGGCTAAATGATACCCACGACTCACTGGCAACGAATCGCACCAACGAGGTCATGCGCATGTTGACCATCATTGCCACTATTCTGCTACCGCTGACGGTAGTTGCTTCTGTCTATGGAATGAACATTCCATTGCCCTTCCAGAAATCTGGCTATTCCTTCGTTTTTGTGCTCTTTATCTGGGTCGCCATTGTTACCGGCATGCTCTACTTCTTCCGTAGAAACCGCTGGATTTAAAATGAATGTCTCACACCGATTGGTGATTATCATCGCTATCTTCATCACCTGCCTCATCACCGCCAATATCATCGCCGTAAAGGTAATCAGTCTTGGTCCAGTTATTTTACCGGCGGCCATCTTCATTTTCCCCCTGAGCTATATCTTCGGTGATGTTCTCACTGAGGTCTATGGCTACCGTCAGGCACGGAAGGTTATCTGGCTTGGCTTCATTTGCAATCTCGTCTTCGTTATTTTTGCCTGGGTGGGGCAGGTGCTGCCTCCCGCCCCTTTCTGGGAAGGACAAGAAGCCTATGAAAGTATTCTGGGCTATACACCGAGACTGCTCGCCGCTTCTTTCGGCGGCTACCTCGTCGGTGAGTTTGCTAACTCCTTTGTCCTGGCCAAGATGAAAATTCTATCCCGGGGTCGCTGGCTGTGGAGCCGGACAGTCGGTTCCACTATAGTCGGGCAAGGACTAGACACTTCCATATTTATTACCTTAGCCTTCATCGGCACCCCTTCGTTTGTGCCGATAATGATCCTCTACCACTGGCTAGCCAAAACCGTCATTGAAGCCATAGCTACCCCATTTACCTACACCGTGGTAAACTTCTTGAAGAAAAAAGAGGCGGTTGACACCTATGACTACGAAACCAATTTTAACCCCTTTCTCATTGCCGAATAGCAAAATTCCTTGGAGTAAAAGACGATGAACATCCGATTTCTGGGCGCCCATAACTGTGAATCATCAACCATAAAGCTGGTCACCCTGCTCATTGATGATACTCTCGCCATAGAAGCCGGTGGACTTACCTCCAGTCTGCCTATTGAAGCGCAACTCCAACTTAAGGCGGTCCTGCTTACCCATCAGCATTATGACCACATTAGAGACATCCCGGCTATGGCGATGAATGCCCTTTTCTATGAGACCAATATCCATGTTTACTCTACCCAGGTGGTCTATGATGCCCTAGCGACCCACTGGCTGAACGGCACCACTTACGCCAATTTTCTCGAAAAGCCTCAAGATAACCCAAGGATTAAGTTCACCATAATCGAGCCAAACAAAATTGTCCAAATTGCTGGCTATGATATCCTGGCTATTCCGGTGAACCACTCCGTGCCTACCATAGGTTACCAGATTACCTCACCCGAGGGTAAAATCGTCTTTTATACTGGAGATACCGGACCGGGCCTAGTTGATTGCTGGCAGTATGTCTCACCCCACCTGCTTATCACTGAGGTTACGGCACCAAACCGGTACGAAGCGTTTGGCCGACGGTCGCTGCACCTAACGCCAAACCTACTCAAGGAAGAGCTACTCGCCTTTCAAAAACTTAAGCACTACTTACCGCCGGTGGTCTTGGTTCACATGAATCCCAGACAAGAGAAGGAAATAGAATCGGAAGTAACACTACTGGCTCAGGAATTGAATACTTCAATTACTTTAGCCTATGAAGGAATGCTGCTTCAGTTATAAAATAAGGGGTAGTACTGATAATGGAGCAAGGTGCCTGGAAACTGATTGGTATCTGTGGGATTTACTGCGGGACATGTCCAAGCTACCTAGCTTGGCAGGAAAATGATATCGAGCAATTAGAAAAGCGCGCCCAAAGACACGGCATTTCTATTGAGGAAGCGCACTGTAATGGGTGCCTCTCGGATAAGGTAATGCCTTCGTGTGTTGAGTGCCGTCACGGCTTCCGTAAGTGTGCCCGTGAGCATAAAGTGACCTGGTGCTTTGAGTGCACTGACTTTCCCTGCCAGCGGCTGAGAGACTTCAGAAATACTCACATTGAAGACGGCATTTCTCACCATGAGCATTTAATTGACGAACTACAGTATATGAAGGAACATGGCATTGAGGCATGGTTGGAAAAGCAGGAAAAAGCTGGGCTCTGTCTACAGTGCGGGAAAAGACTGTACTGGTTTACCCGTGTCTGCCCCAACTGTCAAACCCGTATCAGACGAAACGAGGGAAATTAGGGAGGTAGGGTTGGTAGACAATCTCAAATTCATTGTTGACAATAATGTCGGCAAGCTGGCCAAGTGGCTGAGAATGATGGGGTATGATGCCGTTTTCTTTGACGGCAGTGATGACGCCTATATGGTGGCTAAGGCTTTAGCTGAAGACAGAGTAATACTGACCAGAGACACCCAAATTATGAAAAGAGGCGTCATCACCAGCGGCCGACTCAAAGCTATCCTGATTAACAGTGATGAACCAGAGCCACAAGTACGACAGGTAATTGACACGTTGCACCTGGACTCCAGATCCAGACCGTTCACTCGCTGTCTGGAATGTAACCAGCCACTGGTGGAGAGGAGTAAAGACGAGGTAAAAGATCAGGTACCGCCCTATGTTTTTCAAACGCAAAGTCAGTACATGGAGTGTACCACCTGCCACCGAATCTACTGGAGAGGAACCCACTGGCAGGCAATGACCAAGAAACTAAAGAAATTGACGGAGAGTTGACGGTAGCCGAAGATATTTTTACACTTTAAATTAATAACACCAGATGTGGAGGTGAGTTATGGGCGACAAAGAAAAGAACCTGCAGGAGATTATAAATTGCGGCGTGGTGGCGATAGTGAGAGTGGCGAGTGCCCAAGAAGCAGTGGAAGTATGCCTGGCTATTGCCAGGGGTGGTGTTAAACCAATAGAGATAACCATGACTGTACCCGGTGCCGTAGATGCGATCAAGGAGTTCAAAAGTGCCGTCAAGGACGAAGTACTGGTGGGCGCTGGTACCGTGCTCGACCCGGAAACAGCGAGGGCAGTGATACTGGCCGGAGCTGAATTTGTGGTTAGCCCGACCTTGAACTTGGAGGTAATCGAGATTTGCCGTCGCTACAGCAAGATTGTTGTCCCCGGCACCTTCACTCCAACCGAAGTCTTAACCGCTTGGGAAGCGGGTGCTGATATTGTTAAAGTGTTTCCGGCAACCGTGGGTGGACCGACCTACTTGAGAGATATCATGGGTCCTCTGCCTCAGATAAGGTTGATGCCAACGGGAGGAGTAAATTTGGAGAACACTCCAGATTTCATCCGGGCAGGTGCCGTGGCCGTAGCCGCTGGCACATCACTTGTGGATAAGAAGGCGGTGAGTACGAAAAATTATGACCTCATCACTGAGACAGCTAGAAAATTTTGCGATGCAGTGAAGCAAGCAAGGAAAGTCTAAATCAAAGCAAAGGAGGGAAAAGAAATGGCTGACGTTATCACCTTTGGCGAGACAATGATCCGGCTGTCACCACCGAATTATCGCCGGCTGGAACAGACAAATCTTCTAGATGTAAACATTGGCGGAGCGGAATGGAATGTGGCGGCTGCCCTCAGCCGATTGGGCATAAGTACTGCCTGGGTTTCACGCCTTACCGACAATCCGCTTGGCTGGATGATTCGTAACAAGACTCGAGAGCAGGGAGTCGATACCTCCCACATTGTCTGGACAAAAGGCGACCGCGTTGGGATTTATTTCGTCGAATTTGGCGCCTCACCGAGAGCCAGCAGCGTCCTTTATGACCGGGTAAACTCAGCGACAAGTCAGATCAAACCTGGGGAGGTAAATTGGGAAGAGCTCTTACGTGGTTCGAAATGGTTTCACACCAGTGGGATTACTCCAGCCTTGAGTCCCAGCGCTGCACAAGTTACCGCTGATGCCTTGAAAACGGCGAAAAAGGCTGGCTGCAAGGTGAGCTATGACCTCAATTATCGGGCTAGACTTTGGACTCCAGAAGAAGCCAGGAAATGCCAAGAACCACTTATGGAATACGTGGATGTCCTCTTTTCCACAGAAGAAGACACCAAAAAGGTGCTGGGCATCAGCGCGGATAATTATCAGGAAGTAGCCAAGAAACTGGCGGAGAATTTCAATTTTGAGGTTGTTTGCATCACACTACGAGAAGACGTATCAGTGCTGCGGAATCGCTGGACGGCAATCGCCTATTCGGCAGGGAAAATATATGATGACCGGACTTATGACGTGGAGCTTGTAGATCGGGTTGGTGCCGGCGATTCCTTTTCTGCTGGGTTTATCTATGGTTATCTTACCGGCGACATAGAAAAAGGCGTCAAGATGGGAAACGCCTATTCGGCATTGAAGCATTCCATTCCCGGTGATACCAACTGGGCAACACTCCAAGAGGTGGAAAACCTAATCAAAAGCGCAAGCTTGCGCATCAGTAGATAACCAGGAGTCGTCTGCTGCCAGTTTGCAAGCGGTAGGCTCACAAGTTTACAATAGTATAGTAGAGTAGAGATGCATGTGCGTTTATTCAACGAATTCTTGACCAGTGATGATACCCTCCGGGTATATGAAGGCAACCAATCAATCTTTTCGTCAGCTAAAGACAGATTGCTACCCTTGCTTGAATATCTTGACCGGTTTGCTGCTGACCATCAGCGTGTAGTCATCTTCGATAAAATAATGGGTAACGCGGCGGCACTACTATCCGCCAAGGCTGACTGCCAGGAGGTCTATAGCCCGCTGGGTAGCCAGTTTGCCATCAAAACGCTGGACAAATATGGCATTAAATATCATCTCAGTAAAATTGTGCCCTATATTCAAAGGACTGATGGGAAAGATATGTGCCCTATGGAGAAACTTTCCCTAGACAAAGAGCCGGGAGAATTCTATGAAGTAATGCTCAATATGATCAGTAAAACGCGAGGAGAATAATGGAAAAAGTAAGGCTAGGCAGAACCGAAATGATGGTAACCCAAATTGGGTTTGGGGGTATACCTATTCAGCGAGTCTCCGAAGATGAAGCAATCGCCGTTGTCAAAAGATGTCTGGAACTGGGTATCACTTTTGTTGATACCGCTAATGGTTATACCACCAGTGAAGAGCGCATCGGCAAGGCAATATTGGGAAAGCATGACGGACTTATTCTAGCGACAAAGTCGCTAGCTCAAACTCGGGAGGAAATAGAAAACCATCTCAAGTTAAGTCTGCAAAGGCTTGCTGTGGAATCTATAGACCTGTACCAGTTCCATAATGTCAGTGACGCTAACACCTTAAAGACAATCCTTGACCCCAATGGGCCAATGGCCGTAGTAGAGGAAGCCAAAAGAGCCGGGGTAGTGAAACACATTGGTATCACTTCACACCAGATTGATACCGCCATAGAGGCGGTAAAGTCGGACCGCTTCGAGACCATTATGTTCCCTTTCAACTTCGTCACCCGCGAAGCTATCGACGAGCTTCTGCCGCTGTCCAGAGAGCGTGATGTCGGCTTCATCGCTATGAAACCACTGGCCGGAGGAATGCTAGACAATGTTACTCTTGCCATCAAATATCTCCTGCAATTTCCCGATGTGGTCTTCATTCCGGGCATCGAAAAGGTACCCGAGATAAACGAGATCGCTCAGATACTGAAGGGGTCACGGGAGATAACAGCGTCGGAGCAGGAAGAGATGGAGCGATTACGACAGGAACTGGGTACCAGGTTCTGCCGCCGCTGCGACTATTGCCAGCCCTGTACCGTGGAAATACCGATATCAGACGTGATGTCATACCGTAGCGCCGTGAAACGCTTGCCCCCGGTACGGTTGTTCACCGGAAAATTTGCTGAGGCACTGGAAAAGGCAGCTGATTGCACCGAATGCGGTGAGTGCGAGGAAAGATGTCCCTATCATCTTCCGATCTGTGAAACAATTGCGGAAAACGTTAAGCTGTACCAGGCAGGAAAGAAAAAATACCAGGAGCAGGTAGCTTCAAGATAGACAGGTGTTTTTGGCTTATCCCTCCTGTTCTTCCATTCTTTCTGGTTAAGATAACAATCCCTTGACCATACTCTAGGATATTGCTACACTTCAAATCAGCAATAATATGGATACTTTGTCATGAAAATTGTCAGCAGCGAGCAGATGCGCCAGATTGACCAAGAATGTGCCAAGTTCGGCCTACCTACCAATGTACTTATGGAAAATGCTGGTAAAGCCATCGCCGAAGCAACCAGGCGAATCCTGGACACCATTGACCAACAACGTATCCTGCTCCTGATCGGACCCGGCAACAATGGTGGAGATGGTCTAGTTGCCGTTCGCCACCTTCACGACTGGGGAGCCGAGGTCAGTGTCTACCTTTGTGGTCAGCGACCACCAAATGACGCTAACCTTGAGCTAGTTCAGCAACGCGGCATAACCTGTATTGAAGCAACTCAGGATGAAAACCTAAACAAATTTGATGAGTTGCTCTCATCAGCTACCTGTGTTACTGACGCCCTCTTCGGCACTGGCAAAGCCCGCCCACTCCAAGGGGTCTTTTCACAAGTTCTAGAACGAGTGGCTCAAGCCAAAAGCAAAACCCCGGAGCTTCAAATCATCGCCGTTGATTTACCTTCCGGACTTAACGCCGATACCGGTGCCGTGGACCCAGCCTGCCTTTGTGTTGATAATACCATCACCCTCGCTTTCCCTAAACTGGGCTTATTCAGCTTCCCCGGGGCGGAGAGGGTAGGCAAATTAACCATTGCTGATATCGGCATACCCAACCACCTCGCTGACCCAATAACTACCGAGCTTATCACCGACGAATGGGCTAGAACCACCCTCCCTGAGCGTCCCCTTAACGCTAATAAAGGAACTTTTGGCAGAGTGCTGGTGGTTGCCGGTTCAATCAATTACATTGGTGCTGCCTATCTGGCCTGCAGTGGTACGATGCGAGTCGGTGCTGGATTAGTAACTTTGGCCACGGCTGCCAGCTTACAACCCGTCCTAGCAACCAAACTAACCGAAACAACCTACCTCCCCCTGCCCGAATCACAGCTTGGCATTGTCTCCCCTCAAGCTGCCGAGCTAATCGGCCAGCAATTCGGGAACTATAATGTCCTGCTTTTAGGCTGTGGCCTGGGACAAAGCCAATCAGCCACTGAATTCATCGACTCCATCCTCGCCAAACCAGAACTGCCGGCACTGGTTCTTGATGCCGATGGACTTAATATTCTGGCGAAAACACCAAACTGGTGGCAACAGCTCCCCAATGATGCTATACTTACCCCACACCCGGGCGAAATGGCTCGATTGAGCGCATTATCCGTCGCCGAGATACAATCAGACCGAATAGGCATCGCCAAAAAGTTAGCCCAAAAGTGGTACAAAACGATAGTCTTGAAAGGAGCCTATACCGTTATTGCTAGTCCAGAGGGGCACTGCCGAATTAGCCCAATAGCTAATCCAGGGCTAGCCTCAGCCGGGACCGGAGATGTGCTTACCGGGGCGATAGCCGGGTTAATGGCACAGGGTCTTTCTCTTTTTGATGCGGCGACCCTCGGTGTCTACCTCCATGGCAAAGCCGGTGAGATGGTCAAGGACATTATTGGCAATACAGGTATGATGGCTGCTGACCTCTTGCCAGCACTGCCACTAGCGATTAAAAAGATAAGGGAAACAATTCCTAGCTAGTTAGCTTTGATTTGTTTTTAGAGTTATGTTAACCGAGCAGGTAGCAATATTTTGAGGTAAAATGTAAAGAGGTACCATGCTACTAGCGATTGATATTGGTAATACGGATATTACGGTAGGGATTTTTGAGGGTGAGGAGCTTCGTGCTACCTGGCACGTGGCTACCGGCATTCACCGCATGGCCGATGAGTATGCGGCACTACTGCTTAATCTGCTGCATCACCAGAACCTAAAGATAGCTGATATTAAAGAGATAGCCCTGTGCAGTGTTGTGCCACCGCTTATCTCTACTTTTGAGGAGCTATTTCAACGGTACTTTCATCTCTCGCCACTGGTGGTCGGCGCTGGAGTTAAGACCGGGGTGAGCATTCGAATGGACAATCCCAGAGAGGTTGGGGCTGACCGCATTGTCAATGCCGCTGCCGCCCATCAACTTTACGGTGGCCCGATAATTATCACTGACCTGGGTACGGCCACTACCTTTGATACCGTGTCCAAGGAAGGTGACTATCTGGGTGGAGTTATTGCCCCGGGGATAAATATTGCCGCTGAGGCGCTGTTTATGCGGGCGGCAATGTTACCCCGCGTGGAACTCGCCCGGCCCAAGCACGTTATTGGCACCAATACCACTTCTGCCATGCAATCCGGGCTTATCTTCGGCTATGTCGGTCTGGTGGAAGGTATTGTGGCTCGGATTCAACGAGAACTGAAGGAAAAAGCTAAAGTAGTCGCTACCGGGGGCTATGCGGAACTCATTGCCAAAGAAACTGACGCGATTGATATTGTCAATCCCGATATAACGCTGATTGGCTTGAGACTCATCCACCAGATGAACCAAGCCTAGTCGATAAGGAGGTTGCCTCCAAGGAGAAAACAATGCTAGCCAACAAAACCATAGTCCTGGGTATAACCGGAGGTATCGCCGCCTACAAGGCAGCTGACATCGCCAGCAAATTAACTCAGGCTGGGGCCAGAGTTGAAGTGGTCATGACCGAGTCAGCCACCAAGCTCATCACCCCACTAACTATAGGTGCTATCACCCACACCAAGGTAGTAACCGACATGTTTGAGCCAACTGCTGAGTACAGCCTGGAACACATTGCCCTAGCGGAAGCAGCAGACATAGTAGTTATCACCCCGGCGACGGCTAATACCATTGCCAAACTGGCCGCTGGCATTGCCGACAATATGCTTACCTGCACGGTGCTGGCGACAAAAGCACCGGTTATTATCGCCCCGGCGATGAATGATAACATGTTCCAGAATCCCGTCACTCAGGATAATCTGGCCAAGCTGAAAGCCAGAGGCTTCACCATTATTGAACCGGCTTATGGTCATTTAGCCTCAGGCAAAACAGGCTGGGGGCGGCTGGCAGAGACTGAGACAATCATCGGCACCATAAAACAGGTATTGGGCAAGAAAGGTGATTTAGCCGGTAAACGTATTGTGGTTACCGCTGGCGGCACTCAAGAACCCATTGACCCGGTCCGTCATATCGGGAACCGGTCTTCAGGCAAGATGGGCTATGCCGTGGCGGAAGCAGCCCGGGATAGAGGGGCAACCGTAGCCCTAATCACGGCTCCCACCGCTTTACCCGAACCAGTAGGCATTAAGGTTGTCCCTGTCCAGACTGCCCAACAAATGAAAGAGGCGGTGGCTAAGGCGGTAGCCAAGGCTGACGCCCTAATCATGGCGGCGGCAGTGGCTGATTACCAGCCAAAGACAGTCGCTGAGACCAAGATTAAAAAAGAAACCTCTTTTAGCCTGACCCTGGAGCTAGTGAGAACCCCGGATATTCTGACCGAGGTAAAGGGCAACTTTATCAAGGTCGGCTTTGCTGCCGAAAGCGAAGACGTCGTCGCCAATGCCAAGGGAAAGCTTGAGAAGAAAAGGCTCGACCTCATTGTAGCCAATGATATTACCGCAGCTGATAGTGGTTTTGGCGCCGATACCAATAAAGTAACCATCATAGGCAGAAAGGGTAAAGTAGAAAACCTGCCCCTCTTAAGCAAGAGAGAGGTGGCGGAGAGGATACTGGACAGGGTAGTGGGGATGATGGG
>JBHIDQ010000025.1:0-17167 GCA_046760155.1 Dehalococcoidales bacterium
CTGCCTTGGTTTTCTCCTTGATTGTTTCGGGCTTTTCTATAATGCCTATCTTGGTTAATAATCGGGCAGCGGTATCGGTCGGTTGGGCCCCTTGACTTAACCAAAGACGTGCTTTTTCTTCATTGATAACCACCGTCTCTGGCTCAGTAAGGGGATTAAAGTGTCCAATAATGTCAATGAAGGCTCCGTCACGGGGTGAACGTGCATCAGCGACAACAAGTCGATAGCTTGGTTTACTTTTGGCACCTACGCGTCGCAATCTAATCTTGACCATGCTTATCTGGCTTTCTTTCTCCATATTATGCACTATTAACTTAATGGCTGTCAATGGTGGTTAAAAAATTAGTTGCCAGCAGATTATATTGCCGTTATAATCGAGGTATGAGGGTGGTGCCATTACATAGCTGGCAGGTAAATGTGGCTCAGGCTTTAGACATACAGTTGAGTCTCGCCGCCAAGGTGTCTAAGGTTAGTGAGGTCATCACTCCCCGTTTTATCGCCGGGATGGATATCTCAGCCCCTAGAGCACAGGGAATAGCCACTGGTGCGGTGGTTATCTTAAGTTACCCTGAACTCAGGCTGGTGGAAACACAAATCGTCAACGAGAAAGTTGGCTTTCCTTATATCCCTGGGCTTTTGTCTTTCAGAGAATCACCACTTGTGCTGGCGGCCTGTGAAAAGCTTGCCGTTAACCCTGACCTCGTCTTGGTTGATGGTCAGGGAGTTGCTCACCCCCGGCGAATGGGCCTTGCCTCACACTTGGGGCTTTTCCTGGACACCCCGACCATCGGTTGCGCCAAATCCCGACTGTGCGGTAGTCACCAAGTGCCCGATGCTGAGCCTGGTAGCTATGCTGAATTGGTCGATAATGGTGAAGTTATCGGGGCCGCCCTGCGCACTAAACTCGGCACGAGTCCGCTTTATGTTTCCATTGGCCATAAGGTTGACCTGTCAACCGCCATTCACTGGGTGCTGGAGTGTTGCCGGAATTATCGCATACCGGAGCCGCTTCGACTTGCTCACCTGGCTGCCGGCGGCAATCTTAAGCCAGAGAAGGGTGCGTTAGCCGCTGAGGCAGGCTATCAGGGAAAACTTTTTGCTTAGTGGAGTGAAGACAAATGCAGGAGTTAAGGGACAAGTTAGAGGATTTGCGTTCCAGAGTTTCCATGGCGCTGGTGCATCTTTGACATTGCCGGCAAAGAAAAAGAAATCAGCAAATTAGAAAAGCAGTCAGCTAAACCTGACTTTTGGTTGGATCAGACTAAGGCACAGGAAACCATGCGCCGGTTGGCCGAACAGAAGAAGGTGGTGCAGAGGTGGCGAGAGTTGGAGAAAAGGGTGGCTGATATTGGTGAATTGATTCCCTTAGCCGAAGGGGATGCGTCACTGCAGGCAGAAATTCAATCCGAGTTAGCGGAAGTAGCTTCCTGTCTTGATGAGCTGGAATTCCAGTTGGCTTTTAGCAGCGAATATGATGATAGAAACGCTATCTTGGCAATTCACGCTGGCGCCGGGGGCACTGAATCTCAGGACTGGGCCGAGATGCTGATGAGAATGTATCTCCGCTGGGCGGAGCGCCGTGGTTATCAAACCGAGGTATTAGATATTTCTCCAGGCGAGGAAGCTGGGGTAAAGAGTGTCGTCATGGCGATTAGCGGTGATTATGCCAGCGGCTATTTAAAAACTGAGCACGGTGTCCACCGCCTGGTGCGTCTTTCCCCCTTTGATGCCGACCATGGCCGGCATACCTCCTTCGCTTTAGTTGAGGTCATGCCTGAAGCTAGAGCTGATGTTGATATCAAGGTAGAGCCGGATGATTTGAAGGTGGAAACGTTTCGCTCCAGTGGACCAGGAGGCCAGCATATGCAAAAAACAAGTAGCGCTGTTAGGCTGACTCACCTCCCCACAGGACTGGTGGTGACCTGTCAGACTGAGCGTTCCCAGTATCGGAATAAAGAGATTGCCTTGCGGATACTGCAATCTCGCTTGCTGGAGTCGGAGTTGGAGAAGCGCGCTGAAGAAAAAGCTAGGCTTAAAGGTAAGCGCGTCGCCGCTGGGTGGGGTAACCAGATTCGAAGCTACGTCCTCCATCCGTACAAAATGGTAAAAGACCACCGAACTAATTATCAGACTAGCGATGCCGATGCCGTATTGGGTGGAGAATTGGATGGTTTTATCACTGCCTATCTCCGTACCGGCTTAGGGGGTGAAGAATGATTAAAAAAGCCAGCTTATTAGTTTTAATCCTTTGTCTATTTTTGGTTTTACCAGCTCCGGTTTCGGTTCAAGCAGTTGACGGATTAGCCATACTGGACAGCTCGGTAGAAGTAGATTTTCCCCTCAAACTTAACTTCAGCCTGTCCGCACAGAGTGACGTCGATGTCACTGAGATTCGTCTTCACTATACCGTTGACCGGATGAGCTATGCTCAGGTAACCAGCGAGGTTTATCTTGAATTTGCGCCTGCCACTACAGTTGAAGCGGCATGGAGTTGGGATATGAGGAAGACAGGTGGTTTACCTCCCGGTAGTAGTGTGGCGTACTGGTGGACAGTAGAAGATGCCAAAGGTGATCAAATTGAAACCGAACTGACCGAAGTCCAGGTCGATGATGCTCGTTATCCTTGGCAGAGCTTAACCGAGGGTAAGGTGACTTTATATTGGTATGAAGGAGATGAATCCTTTGCCCGGGAGCTAATGAATGTAGCGCAGCAGGTGTTGGTGCGATTGGCTGAAGATACCGGTGCTGAGCTTGAGAAACCAGTCAATATCTATATCTACGCTAGTTCTCAGGACCTGCTGGGGGCAATGATTTTCCCTCAGGAATGGACGGGCGGGGTAGCCTATACCAGATTCGGCACCATCGCCATTGGGATACCTCCGGATAGTCTTGATTGGGGAAAGCGGGCAATGGTGCACGAGTTCACCCATTTAGTCATCCATCAGATGGTCTTCAATCCCTACAATGAACTGCCCACTTGGCTTGATGAGGGCATTGCCATGTATGCTGAAGGACCGCTTGAGCCGATGCTGCTTGACTTGCTCCATAAAGCAGTCGCTGAAGATAGTCTTATCTCAGTGCGTAGTCTAGCTAGCCCCTTTTCCGCCTATGCTGGAGAATCTGTGCTTGCCTATGCCCAGAGTCATAGCATCGTTGAGTTTCTCATCAGCAATTATGGACAGAGCCGGATGCTTGAACTTTTGAGTATCTTCCGGCAGGGTAGTGGCTATGACGAAGCTTTACTGAAGGTTTATGGCTTTGATATGAATGGCCTAGATAGTTTATGGCGCAGTTACCCCTTGAAGTAGTGACGGTCAGTTAAGGTGGCAACCATGGAGGCAAAGAAGCCGAAGAAATCATTTACCATTCATGATTTACCAACCTCGGAAAGGCCTAGGGAAAGACTGCAAAAATTTGGCGTAGAGGCGCTATCGGCGCAGGAGATTTTGGCGTTAATTCTGGGGCGAGGTATTGCCGGTGAATCGGTAATGGTAACTGCCCAGAGGTTATTGAGTCAGTTTGGTAGTCTTAAGGGAGTGGCAAACGCTTCGGTGGAGGAATTAGCTCAGGTGAGGGGGATTGGGGTTGCCAAGGCATCTCAGCTAAAGGCAGCCTTCGAGCTAACCAGCCGCTTGGAGGGCTATTCAGAAAGTGGTGACCAACCGCTGGTCAAAACCCCGGAAGATGTCACTGGCCTGGTTCGCAGCCGGTTAAAGGGCAAAAAGAAGGAGCATTTTTTGGCGCTGTTGCTCAATACCAGAAATCAGCTCATCAGGGTGGCTGAAATTTCCATTGGCAGTCTGGATAGCAGCCTTGTTCATCCCAGAGAGGTATTCCGGGAAGCAATATCGGCTAGTGCCGCCTCAGTGATTTTTGTCCATAATCATCCCTCTGGCGACCCTGAAGCTTCAGAAGATGACATAAAATTGACCAAAAGACTGACGGAAGCCGGGGAGATTATGGGCATAGATGTCCTCGACCACATCATTATCGGCGGTAAAAACTACCTCAGCCTGAAACGGGAAGGCTTGTTTTAAGGCTTTCCGAGGACCTAATCCTTAGTAACCTCTACGTCGGGAGACTACGAACCAGATAATGGCGACGATAATGCCCGCGGCAATAATGCCCCCGATGAGCCACCAGTTAATTGGTGGTACTGGCGGTGCCTCTGGTGTTACTGGTATCGGCACTGGCGCTGGTGGTGCTGGGGCTGGTGCTGGTACTGCCGGCGCCGGTGCTGGTGGTGCCGGTGGTTGCTTAATCACCACTGGTTCAGTCGGTGCCGGCTTGACGGTGAAAGTGCCGGACAGCCCATCGACATTTACGGCATAGGTTCCCGCCGCACCTTGGACGGTGGTGAAGGTTACCTTTTCACTAGCGTGACCATCCAGGGTTACTTTCTTCGTCGATACGGCTTCACCATTTATTTTCAGAGTTACCTCGTGACTGCCCGCCAGGTCGCCAGTGTTGGTGACGGTTACGCTGATGGTTACGCTTTGCGCGATGTCAACTTCAGCCGGAGTTATGCTGAGTTCGCTGGTGGTAATCGCCGCCGGGTACGTAATAACGATGACACTGAAGTAGGTGAAGTGACTTATTTTGGCGCTGATAATATTTCTGTCTGGGTCAATAGTAATATCCGTAGCATCAAGTATGACCCACTGACTGGAACCTTCGTCTAGGTAAGCGATGGCTAGGTTTTCTGGGCCAATTCCTTGAGGTAGCCAATCTGGGTTGTAGGTGAAGGTAATGGTTATTGGCGGGTTAAAGATAGCCCCAGAAGGTTCCAGGTCATAGCTGAGACCGATAAAGCTGGTACCGGCTGGTGGGGCGGGCGGAGCTAGCACCTCAGTGATGCTTATCTCACTGATAGGCTCACCTTCTTCGGTCTTGCCGGTGGTATCCTCTGGAATGGAGAGGGTAACGTTTTCATCCTCGGATTTTAGAGTAAATGGCTCAGTAAAGACGCCCTCTTCATCGACAATATCAGATACATCTCCAACGATTGGGGTCGGGCTTGGTTCCGGACCTTCTACTGGAGCTGTTGGAGTTACCGCTCTTCTGGTGAGTGAAAATGAGCTGCTCGTTTCGCTAAAAGTCTTGGTAAGGGTTGTGCTACTAGCTTTAATATCGACCTTAATTTTGTAATTACCGGCCGGCCAGCTTGATGGGGATGTCCAGATAATACTATAGGTTATTGTTGTTGTCCCTGTTCCAGAGCTATACCCGTAGCCGTAAGTAGTACCGAAGGAATAGCCGGTTCCTTTCCAATAGGCGTAACCAGTGCCAGAGAAATACGTCCAACCGGTCGCAGTAGTAGCGGTAACACTGGCGGCGCCACCGCCGGTGGCTGTTGCTGAGTAGCTCTTGGTGCCGGCATTCAGAGGTAAGTTAGCCAGAATAGCTTCCTTGGTGCCATCAACTAGGCTGTAAATAGTTATATTGACGCTTTGTATTGGTATCAGGTCTTGAGTCCCCAGGGTTACATTGACGCTGAAGGAATGTCTGGTGCCAAGGTTTCCGGACGGCAGTGACGGGAAGTTTATTTCAAGTGCCCTGACCGGTTGCGGTGCGGCAAACCATAGTGAAGCACCAACCGTGACTACCAAAACAAGGGCGATGGCTACCCGAGCGAAGTTCTTATAATCAAAAGTTGGCATTTTTGGCCTGGTGACGCGAGTCAGGAGACTGACCCCTTCTCCTTTTTTAGCCAGGACCTTTTTCTGAGTGTGCTTTGACCTTAAGAGTTGTAGTGTCTTTTGATTCTTTAACATTTCGGCAATATCAGCCGGGATTCTTCCGGCTAGAGTAATTAACTCATCGCCATCGGCATTTAAAACTTCAGCCAGTCTTAGTATTACCTTCTCGCTAGGTGGTGGTATTACTCCATTTTCAATTTTGCTGAGATAAGAAAAATCAACGCCAATCTTCTCGGCCAGTTCCCGCTGCGTCAGACAAGCCTTGATTCGTAATTCTCTTAGCCTTGTCCCAAATACTTTGGCTTCCATTTTTCGCCTTTGATAAAGTGTGTTGAATAAAAATTCAACCCTTTTGTCCATATTATGGACTATGTTGAGCAAAATGTCAAGTCCTTTTGGCACTTTTTTGGACTACTTTGAGTGAAAATCCAGCATATTATTGATTATTGAGGCGTAACTAATTTTCCAAAGTCACTATTTTTGACAAATGGGTATGCTGACAGATGTCCAAACTACTCTACAAGTGAAACTTTACGGCTCTGTTGACAGCCTAATAGTGCCTTGATAAAATAAGCGGGCAAAAGGAGGAACATATGTCAGCCGAGTCTTATTATGAGCAGTTAAGTGGAGCAATTATCGCCGGGGACCGGGATAAATTATTGATAACCGTCGAGGAAGCACTTCAAAAAGGGATGACTCCCTCCGATATTATCGAGAATGGGATGGCCCCAGGTATGAGGGAGGTGGGGGAGAGGTTTGCTCGATATGAGATTTACCTGCCAGAGATGATGCTGGCAGCGGAGGCGTGGGAGAACGCGATGAGGCTTCTCGAACCCAAGCTCTTGGAGACCGGGGCCGCGCGTAAGGTGGTGGGACGTGTGGTTCTGGGAACGGTTAAGGGCGATGTCCATTCCATTGGTAAGAATATCGTCGGGGCGTTGTTAAAAATGAGCGGTTTTGAGGTCTTTGACCTGGGCGTTGATGTCGCTGCTTCTGCCTTCGTCGCCAAGGCCGAAGAGGTAGGTGCTGATATCATTGCCGCTTCCGCTCTGATGAGCACCACCATACCGCAGCAGAAGAACATTATCGAGCATCTTAAGGCACGGGGGGTGCGTAACGAATATTGCGTTCTTGTCGGTGGCGGCTCTACTAGTCAGGATTGGGCAGATAAGATTGGTGCTGATGGATATGGGAGGACGGCTGGAGATGCGGCGGCTCTGGCATTAAAGGCGGTATCTGGGAAATAGGAGGTAGCTAGCCAATGATAAGTTTTGCCACGGTTGTGGAAAAAGCTTTTACTGGGCCAATCTGTGCGGAGCGCGATTTTGACCTTGAAATCTTTGTGCCCAATTTGCGTAAAGTGATTGAGAAGTATGACATTAAATATGACCCGGAGAATCCGGTTCCGGCGGATGATGACCTTGCCGATAGGGTATGGGCAGCGGCCATAGAGTTTCTCTGCGAGACGGGGGTCTATTGTCTTGATACAGAGAGGCGAATTCTCTTCACCAGAGAAGAGATAGAGGGAGCTCTCGAGACCGGACCATTTGGTCGTGTGTTTGGCGAGGGTAAGGATGCCAAAACGATGCCCAGACGTTTTCCGGAAGATGAAACACCGCCCTTCTGTTCTGGTGGAGGCGGCGGTTGTCCAATCTCTAGCGAATGGATTTTTCTCAATTTCGTGAAGGCCTATGCTGAAGACCCTTTTTCCAATGGTATCACGACACCTGCCTTGACCAATGTCGATGGTCAGCAGATTGTGGCTGGCAGTCCTCTGGGAGTGGAGGGTGCCATAAGGAGCATTATTCTGACCCGTGAGGCTTTGCGCCGAGCCGGACGCCCTGGAATTCCCATTGTCAACGTGATTGCCACCGGAGTAAAATCTCAGGAACATATTGCCGCTCACTCGTTTGGAAATCAAAGAATTGATGTCATCGAGGTGGGGACTGTCCATGAGATGAAAATTGACTTTGATTCGCTGAACAAGGTAGCCTATTCACTTGCCGTAGGGACCTTAATCTTTGCCGAGAATGGCACTATCTTGGGTGGTTTTGCTGGTGGCCCGGCGGGTACCGCGGTGGTCACCGCTGCCTATAATCCCGTGGACTTGCTTATCCTGCGTGGTGCAGTTCAGCATCCATTCCCCACTCATTTTGAGCTTTCCTCCGCCACCCGGGACGCAATTTGGGCACGTAGCCTAGCCAATCAAGCGGTTACCCGTAACAGCCCTCTGCCAGTGAGTAATATTGGCTATTCGGCGGCGGGGCCGATGACCAAGATGACTTTCTATGAGTATAGCGCTTGGGGTATTGGGGCGGTAGTATCCGGAGGTTCCCTCGAAATTGCCTCTCAAACCAAGGGCACGGTTGTGGATCACGGTGGCCCTGTGGAGCCCATCTTCATGAACGGAGTAGCGCATGCCGTGGCGGGCATGAGCCGTAAAGAAGCGAATGCAATAGTGAAGGCACTGCTGGAGAAATATGAAGACCAGCTGCCCAATCCACCCATCGGGAAAAGATATCAAGATTGTTTCGACATGGCGAGCGGGAAACCCAACAAGGAATATCTGGAACTTTACCGTGAAGTCAGGCGAGAAATGACCGAGCAGTTTGGTCTGAGAATGTCACTTACCTCACCTTATCTGTGATGTGCTTGCTAAATGTTGACTGCTAAAAACTTATGCTTGTGGTGCGATAAAGGTCAGCATTCGTTTCGGGTTTTCCACGGTGATGGTATTGATAACTTCTTCAGACATACCCTTGGCACGCATCCAGGGGATAACGTTTTCCGGGATGTGGGCGTAGCCCGATCCTCCGTAGTCAACCAATCTGTGTTTCATACAGATGTCGGTGGAAATAAGTATTTGGTTCAGATAGCCCTTATCAATGAGCCGAATGATGTAGTTCACCCGCGTGGCATCGTTGGGGATATCAAAGACGCCATAACGCCGAGGATAGTAGCCTTCCCAGGAGAAACAATCGAACTCAAGGTAGCATCCGGTCTTGGCCATTTCCACCATAGATTCAAAGGAATAGGCGGTGCGGTCCATATGATCCAGAACCACCCGGCTGAGGTCAGCACCGGCCTTATCTATTATTTCAAGGATTTGCAGAGGCGACTCCTCGAGGCGCCCGGGGTGGATGTTCAAGGCAGCGCCGGTGGCCTGCTGTGCCCGAACGGCAGCCCGCAGCGACTTTATCTCTATGTCATCTAGGGGCCATGAGTCAGCCCCAATCTCGCCAATTATCCCGGCACAGATACCGTCAGTGCCCACCAATACGTCGTTGACAATCTCCGCAAAGATTTCGTCCTCACTTTTCTTCTTAAGTACTTCGGCGCAGCCCGAATCCATGGTGTAGTATCCTGACCCCATGACAATATGTAGCCCCGTTGCTCTCGAAATGCGGACCAAAGCATGAGGGTCACGCCCGATTCCCCAGTTGGTCAGGTCAACCACGCTTTCACCACCGGCGATCTTGAAGCGGGAGACCTCCTTAATTGCCAGTTCCTCATGATCAAGTATCAAGTTGTCCCTGTTCTCGAAAAGGTGGTAGCGGAGCCAGCCCATCATGTCGAAAGAAACCGGTTTTTCGGCCATTACTCTAGCACTCACACTCTGGTCTGGTAATTGAAATCGGACGGTCAAATCGAGGAGCAGGTGTTCATGAGGCAGGGTAAATCCTAGCTCATCACCATCAATTGGTCCCAGTACCGTCTGCACTTTACCGGCAAGTTTTTTCTCCATAGTTCCTCCTTATACTTCGCTTCCCCCCATTAATGTTAGCCTAAATTGGCTATTTTCAGTGCTTCCCGTATGGCAGCTTTTTCCGGCGCACTAACTGGCATTATTGGCGCTCTGGCTAGACCAGCTGGTCTGCCCAGCATCATTACCGCCTCTTTTAGCGGTGCCGGGAAATTCTGGGGGACACTTATGGCGCGCGATATTGGCAGCAACTGGTAATACAACTTCTGCGCCTTGTCCATTTCCTTTTGCTGGACAGCCTGATACATATCGACCACCATACGAGGCGCAATATTGCAAAGCGCCAAGATTGCCCCGTGACAGCCCAAGGCAAAACAGGGAAGGGTAACGTCATCACCACCGGTAAGCACCGTTATCTTATCCCCAACCAATCGCATCACCTCGCCGAAGTAACTTAGGTTACCACTGCTGTCCTTCAAGGCCACGACATTATCGATTTCAACTAGTCTTTCTAGGGTATGAAGCCCAATCTCTACATTGGTGTGCGGTGGAATATTGTAGAGCACGATGGGAATATCTACTGCCTCAGCGATGTTGGCGTAGTGCCGGTACAAGCCTTCTTGGGTGGGAATTTCGTAAAATGGGGTCACGATCATTACCGAATCGGCACCAGCGCTCTTCGCTTCTTTGGTCTGTTCAATTACCTCTCTGGTAGTCGGCGCACCGGTACCAACCATCACCGGAACTCTACCATTAGCCGCTCTCACCGTGGTCTCGGTTACTTTGATACGTTCTTCTTTGATCAGTGCGGCGGCCTCTCCGGTACTGCCCAGACACATTATTTCGTTTACACCATTCTCAATAAAAAATTCGACTGTTTCTCTGATGCCATTAATGTCTAGCTCTCCCTTTTCAGTAAAGGGAGTCAACATCGCCGGAATAATACCCTCAATTTTTACCTTTTTCCCCATTGTCTCTTTCCTCCTTTATTAATAGAATAAGTTTTTACATCCATTAAGATTTTGATTTATCCTCTGAAACCCGTTTGGAAAACTCTGGCTCAAAGTCTAATTATTATATCATTTTTTTCAATTCTCCTCATTTATGGGCTGCTATTGACGGGAAAGGATGGTATAATACTCAAAATATCAAAGTAGTGAGGCGTGTTTTGCCAAACATCTTGGCAAACAACATACGTATCTACTATGAGGAACGTGGCGCTAGCCCGGCGATGGTCTGGGCGCATGGGCTGGGTCAAACTTGGCATGGTTGGGATGGGGTGATGACCTTCTTTCAGGACCGCTTCCAGGTTATCGCTTATGATGCCCGGGGCCACGGATGTTCCGAGATTCCAGACCGACCGGAAGCCTACTCCCAGGACATCATGGTGCAGGACATGCGGGGTTTGATGGATGCTCTGGGCATCACTCGGGCCATTGTAGGCGGCCATTCTATGGGCGCCAACGTGGCGCTTAACTTTGCCCTTAAATATCCGGAGCGGTGTCTCGGTCTTATCCCGGTGGGCATCGGGTCCGGTTCCTCGGACCCACAGTGGTGGCAGGAATTTTGGGGCAAACTGGCGGACTTGGCCGAACAGCAGGGGACGGCCGCCTACCTGAAGGAAATGAAAAAGATACCGGCGTGGGACAGTGCCTTTACCCACCCACAGATAGGTAAGCAGATTACCCAGACGGAACTTGATAACTCACCGAAGGCGATAGCCTATACCATCCGGGGGATTCAGAGAAAGCGCCCCAGCATCTTTCAGTTGCAACCCAGACTGGAAAAGTTGCCGGTGGCCACGCTGGTGGTGCTGAGTGAAGGGGATACTCCGGTGGTGGAGTGCTCCCGTTTTATGGCTGAGCACATCCCCCAGGCGATATTGGAGATTATTCCAGCGAAGAGCCACTGGACCTTCACCGAAGCGCCGGAGAGATTCCTGCCGGTTGTAGATCGATTTGTCAGCCGGCTGATGGCGGGAAAACCAGCCGACTAGACATCGTCAGCTAATTCGTTAATAGCTATGTTAGAGGAAAGATTCGTTTTAAGTTTGCTTGGTAATATATAAAGGTGGTTTGATGATGAGGTATCGAAAACTGGGTAGAACTGGCGTTAGGGTCGGTATTGTGGGCTTGGGGACGGAATATCTTGAGCCGGCCTCAAAGGCTACGGTTACTTCAGTAGTTCATGCTGCTCTAGATGGCGGCGTCAATTATATCGATTTGTTTATGGCTTCCCCCGGTGTCCGTGATAATTTTGGTGTCGCTTTGCAAAATAAAAGACATCAGGTTATGATTGCCGGTCATTTAGGCTCTGTATTACGAGATGGCCAGTACTGCCGGTCGAGAGACAAAGCGGAGTCTGCAAAATTCTTTGAGGACCTTCTCACCAGACTCAGGACAGATTATATTGATGCCCTTATGCTCCACTTTGTTGAGGAACCTGAAGATTATGAAACGGTTTTTCATCCCGAAGGACTTCTGGGGTTAGCCCAAAAATTTAAAAAAGAAGGCAAAGCCCGCTTTATTGGGGTGAGTAGTCATAGCGTGCCCGTGGCGTTGCGGATGGTAAACAGCGGGCATATCGATGTCCTTATGTTTCCCATAAATCCTGCCTTTGACACTTTGCCCGGCGATATGACTGTGGAAGGCTCTCTTAAGGAAATCTTATACCATCATTCCGATGCCATCGGTAAAGAGTCTACGCTGGCACGGGAGGTGTTGTATCATGCCTGTGCCATTCAGAATGTCGGACTTGTGGCCATGAAACCATATGCCGCTGGGGTGCTTTTTCGTGACAATCCCACTTCAATAGTGTTGACGCCGGCTCAATGTCTTAATTATGTCCTTTCCCAGCCGGCGGTCTGTACCGTGGTACCGGGGTGTAAAAACCTGGCTGAGATGAACGCTGCGTTGGCTTTTTTGGAAGCTACGGAAGAGGAAAAGGACTTTAGCGCTATTAATGCCAACGCCATGTGGAAACTGAAAGGAAGCTGCCTGTATTGTAACCATTGTTTACCGTGCCCGGTAGGCATTGATATTGGAACCACGACGCGAATAACTGATACCGCCGGGTATGAGATTAATGATAATATTGTCTCCGAATATGAAGCACTTTCAGTCAAGGCTTCTGCCTGCACTGAGTGCGGTGTCTGTATGGAACGCTGTCCGTTTGGTGTCGATGTAATCGACAATATGAACCGGGCGATGGACATATTTGGTTCGTAGGATTACCAAGGAGGTCATTGTGAAAAAGCAGAGTCGAATTGAGTGGCTTTTTTCTTCCCGTAACAAGGAAGAATTGGCCGAGCGGTACGCTCAATGGGCAAAAGACTATGACACTGAGCTCGAGCAGGATTTTGAGTGGCGCGGTCCCCAGCGCACTGCCGAACTCTTTGTTCGGTATGTTCCCCAGGAGGCGAGGATTCTGGACGCTGGAGCCGGTACTGGCCTGATGGGTGAGCTTTTGCTCAAATTAGGTTACCATAACTTAGTGGCGATGGATCTATCTGAAGCCATGCTTGCAGAAGCCCGTAAAAAGAACGTTTACCGGGAATTCCATCAGATGGTGATGGGGGAGCCGTTAGCTTTTGCCACCGACTCCTTTGAGGCGGTGGTGAGCACCGGTGTCCTTACCGTGGGACACGCGCCCGCCAGCTCCTTCGACGAGTTGGTTCGCATCACTAGGCCGGGTGGACATATCCTTTTCACTTTGCGCACCGACGTATATCAGGACAGAGGGTTCAAGGAAAAGCAAACTGCTCTGGAGTCAGAAGAAAAGTGGAAGCTTGTGGAAGTAAGTGAGAAGACCCCGCTGCTTCTCAAGGAGCCTGACGTATTCCATCAGATCTGGGTATACCAGGTTATCTGAGCTTGAAAAGAGAAGACTTTTTAGTCTTTGTCTATGTCAGGTCTCTCAGGAACTTCTTGGAGAACCGATGTGCCAGAGATAGCACGATGCTGCTGGTTAAAACGGCAATCATGACGCTCGGTGAAAAACCAGTGATGGCAACTCCCAGAGCAGTTCCACCGGCGGGCGGATGTTCCGCATCCAGAGCTACCATTAGGAAGATGGCAATCCCAACCGCCAGCGAGTACACAATAATCGAGATGGAGACTGATGGCTGTGGAATCAGTGCACACAAGGAACCGGAAAGAAGGCCAATGAGGTGACCGCCAATAACTCTTCTCGGTGCTGCGGTGATGTTTCTGGGCATGGTGAAGACGATAAAAGCGGTGGAGCCAATTGAGGCGATTACCACCACGTGTTCCATATTTAGTAATAAGAGTACGATAAATAAAACAACCGTCGCCAGAAAACTTTGATAGAGGTAGTTCTTCCATAGCCTGCCGAATCCTTTACGGATTCGATATAACCTTCGTTGTATTGATGCCCAAAGATTAAAATGCATTTGGCAGCTCACCTCATTTCTCATTAGCTAGATTATAATACCTTCAAACCGCATATGTATAGCTATTTAGATTTGATTAAGTAGGCAGAAGAAAGGCATATGTGTTACACTATGTAACGGTAAGCTCAAGAAAGACCGAAACTAAGTACAGGAGAGGAAACATTATATGACCAAGAAGGTCTGCGTGGTAAAAGGAGATGATGCTGCACCGGAGGTAGTAGTGCCCACGGTGCAAATTCTAGAGGGAATGAACCTGGACCTCGAGTTTCTCTGGCCGCTCACTGGTGATGAAGCGATGGCTAAATACGGCGAAACCTTCCCCCAATCGGCCAGGCAGATGATCGACGAAGCCGATTGTGCCATCATGGGGTCAACTAGAAATGTCATTGGGGTACATGGTTATTTGAGGTGGGGTAAAAGGTGCTTTGCCAACATTCGCCCCACCAAATATATGCCGGGTCTAAGAAGTCCGCTGAAGAACCCTGAAGGTATAGATTTTGTTATCGTTCGAGAGAATCTGGAAGGCTTATATCCGGGGTGGGAGGGAGATATCGAGCAACTGGCTCCCCTCAACCTGATGAATGATATGACCGGTCTAAGTTTGGATGCCACGGCTAAAGGCAAATTTGCCGTCAAGGTCACCACTGAGGATGGGTCTCGAGCTATCTGTCAGACAGCCTGTAAACTGGCTTTGCAGCGGAAGTCCAGGGGTGGTCAGGGGAAGGTAACCGTATCCTGCAAGTATAACGTGTTGACGCAATCGGATGAGATGTTCCGGCGAATTGCCGAGGAAACAGTTAAAGAGTATCCTGAGCTCACCTTCGGTCAGGTCCTCATTGACAATTTTGCCCAGCAATTGATTATAAATCCGCAGCAATACGATGTTTTGGTGATGTGCAATGAACATGGCGATATCTTGGCTGATGGTGCCGCAGCGCTTATTGGTGGCTTGGGATTGGCTCCCAACGCCTGTATTGGTAAGGATTATGCTTATTTCGGCTCGGTTCATGGCACCGCCCCTGATATCGTCGGCATGAACATTATCAACCCTACGGCGATGCTCCTGGGTGCGGGCATGATGCTGGAATACCTTGGCTTGAATGTGGCTGCTTCTCGGTTGGAAGGAGCGGTGTATAAGGTCTACCGGGAGGGCAGGTACCTGACCCGCGACCAGGGAGGAACCGCCTCCACCTCCCAGTTCTGCGAGGCGGTTAAGGCCAATTTATAAATGCACCCTTCGTTGGAGTTAAATGATGAAAAGAGTCATCTATTTATTTCTTTCCGTAGTATTGCTCCTCAGTTTGCTTCCGGTTGGTTGTCAGCTTGAGCAGGAAACAGAGCTTAATCTATATGGTAGAGACCCCTTGACGCTTGACCCGGCGGTTTCCGGTGAGATGCTCTCCCACGAGTATATACTGCAGATCTTTGGTGGTTTGGTTCGCCTCGACGATAATCTGGAGCCTGCCCCGGATATTGCCGAGAAATGGGAGGTCAGTAATGATGGCCGGACTTATACCTTTTATCTGCGTGAAGATGTCAAGTTCCATGACGGTCGGAAGGTCACCGCTGATGACTTTAAGTATTCCTTGGAGCGGGCCTGTGACCCTGATACCGGGTCTCAAACGGCGGCCACCTATCTTGGTGATATTGTTGGCGTAAAGGAAGTCATCGCTGGCCAAGCTGAGGAAATTAGCGGCGTCAGGGTGATTGATGATTACACGCTCCAAATAACCATCGATGCCCCCAAATCATATTTCTTATCCAAGCTGACTTATCCGACGGCCTTTGTTGTCGATAGACAGGAGGCGGAAGCAGGCGGAGAGTGGTGGCAGCAACCGAATGGCACCGGCCCGTTTAAGCTCAAGGAGTGGCAGGAAGAGAATTTGCTCGTTCTGGAGAAGAATAAACATTACTACGGAGAGAAAGCCAAGGTCGGTTCGGTTGTTTTTCAGCTATGGGGCGGTGTGCCAATGAATATGTATGAGACTGGCGAAATTGATGCTACTGACGTTTACATTGATTATATTGATAAGGTTACCGATAGGTCCGGTCCCTTTTTTCAGGAACTTGAGATAGTGCCGGAACTGAGCTTCAGTTATATTGGCTTTAATCATACCAAGCCGCCGTTTGATGATGTTAACCTGCGCCGTGCTTTCAGTCAGGCGATTGATAAGGATAAATTGGTCTCTCTGGTATTCCGTGATATGATGCAGCGGGCTGACGGTATCTTGCCGCCGGGTATCCCCGGTTTTAATGAAAACTTGTCTGGACTGGAGTTTGACGTTGCTAAAGCAAAGGAACTCATTGCTAACTCCAAATATGGTAGTGTTGATAATTTACCGCCGATTACGGTCACGACTATGGGCTGGGGAGGATTGATTTCTCAGAGCCTTGAGGCGCTTGTTCATGAGTGGCGGCAGAACCTGGGGGTAGAGGTAAAGGTCAGGCAGCTTGAGCCGCAGCGTTTTCTTTATCATATCAAGCAGGAGAAGGATGAGATGTACTATATGGGCTGGGTGGCCGACTATCCCCACCCCCAGAATTTCTTGGAACTCCTCTTTCGTACTGGCGAGGAGAATAACGCTGGTGAGTACAGTAATCCTGAGGTGGATGCCCTGCTGGATAGAGCCGGTATGGAGCTCGATTTTGACCAGAGTCTAGCGCTATATCAAGAGGTGGAGCAAAAGCTGGTTGATGATGCTGCCTGTCTGCCTTTATGGTTCGAGCGAAATTATATTCTGGTCAAGCCTTACGTTAGCGGCTATGACCTGAATCCGATGGGCTTTGCCATGCTGAATAAGGTCTCAGTCAAGCCTGATTAAGTAGTGTTTTGACTTCCTGAGCACTCAGCTCACGAGTCTTTCTCTCCGCCAGGTTTCCCAGATTTAAGTTTCCCAGGCGAACCCGCTTCAGCGCCAGAACCCGGTGCCCCAGACGCTCGAACATACGGCGTACCTGTCGTTTTCTGCCTTCATGGATGGTGATGCTGTAATTAAAAGGTTCAGCAGATTTTACTTCCCTGATTTTTGCCGGATGGGTCATGCCATCCTCAAGCATAAGCCCCCGCCCCAGTTTTCTTTTTTCTTCTGATTTTAGCTTGCCCCTGATGTGCACTAAATACTCCCTTTCGTATTCGTATCTGGGGTGTGTCAGTCGGTAGGCCAGCTCACCATCATTGCTCAGCAGCAGAAGCCCGGTGCTGTCTTTGTCCAGCCTCCCCACCGGGTACAGCCTCAGTTGACGGTACTTCTCAGGCAAAAGGTCGGTAACTTTGCCCCGCCCCCTTTCATCGCTGACTGTGGAGATAATCCCCGCTGGCTTGTTGAGCATCAGGGTAATTATCTTCTTTGGCTT
>JBHIDQ010000026.1:0-17047 GCA_046760155.1 Dehalococcoidales bacterium
GACGGGCAAACCTGCAAGGTGGCCAACCAGATTGTGGTTGCCGAGACAATTATGGCGATCAGTGAAGCCCTTTTGTTTGCCTCTAAGGCTGGCGCCGACCCGGGGAAAGTAAGGGAAGCACTGCTCGGCGGATTTGCGCAGAGTCGGATTTTGGACTTGCACGGGAAACGCATGATTGAGCGTACCTTTGCCCCTGGCTTTCGCATCCGACATCAGCAAAAGGACCTGAATCTGGCCCTGCAAGGAGCGCGCGCCCTGGGATTGAGCTTGCCGGGTGCATCCATCGCACAGGAGCTACTCAACGCGGTCTCTGCCCAAGGCGATATTGACCTAGACCATTCGGCGATGGTGCTGGCGCTGGAAAAGCTGGCCAATCACAAGGTCAGCGGTTAGGGAACTGATATCCTTAGTTTAATTTATGATGCAAAAGGTATTGGTGGGAGGGGCTTTACCCCTCCCACCAGTCTTTCCCCTGTCTCCTCTTAAGGAGTCAATCGAAAATCTTCAAGTCCATATTTATCACTTTATCCCTTCACTCAATATTTCGATTTGAAACTGACTCAGGTACTCCTAATTACCTATGACGAAAGGACTATTGCCATTGCAGGAGAGGCCTTATAAGATAGCTTTGGGGGGTGTTGTTAGCGGATTGTAATGTTTCCGTAACTACATCTTAAGGTACGGAGGCGGTTGTTTAACGTTTTTGTAACGAAACAAAAGTATACTAAAGTTAATGATTAGTTAATCAAAGGCACGAGTGCTAGAGAAAGGACGATTGCGCTATCTATGGCCTATGTTGATGAATCACTGGACAGGATGCTGACTTTGAATGAAGTAGCATACCTTCTACACGTCCATCCCGGCACGGTCAGACGGTGGGAGAAAAACGGTCAGCTGAGATCATACCGTCTTGGTCCGAAGAACGTCATAAGATTCAGGAGGGAGGACGTGTCTGATTTTCTGAATATTACTAATGGAGTGGTGCCAGAGCAATCCAAGCTGTGATGAAGGAGGCGAGAAATATAATTTGGGGAGGGAGTTGAAATAAAGATGCCAGATTCACCTTTAGATGAGCGTCAGACCGAAGAGTCTCGGCCCAGGTTGCGAAAGCATCTCATCCAGCCAGAGGCCTTAAGATTGATTCCAGAGTCATTGGCCAGGAAATACACTGCCATACCTCTAGAGATAAGTGGTAATGTCCTGCACGTGGCGATGGCAAATCAAGCCGACATCTTAGCCTTAGAGGCCCTGGCCAGCCAGAGCCAGATGCACATTGTGCCCGAGGTAGCCAGTGCTGAGGAAATTCGAGAGGCGATTGATTTCAATTATCAATCTTATGAAGAAATTGAGGAGGAGATTTCCAGTATTTCGTTACCGGGTGAGACAGTTGAGGAACAAATTAGGTTAGATACGGTTACTGATGCCCCGGTAGCCCGGGCGCTCACTCTGATTATTGATGAGTCGGTAAAAGCGCGCGCCTCTGACATCCATCTTCAGCCCCAGGAAGATAAACTACTGGTACGTTGTCGCATTGATGGTACTCTTCATGATATGCTTTCTCTGCCCTTGATGACGGCTACTCCGCTTATTTCCCGAATTAAAATCCTGGCCAATATGAACATCGCCGACCACCACCGCCCTCAGGATGGTCAGTTTTCCGTTACCACCAAAGGTGGTCAGTCAATAGATATCCGGGTGGGCACGGCGGCCACGGTCTATGGTGAAATGGCAGCCTTACGGCTTCTCGATAAATCCAGAGCCATTATGAACCTCACCGAGCTGGGGTTTCTTCCGGAAAGTCTGAACAAGTATCAAGAGATGCTTAAAGTTCCCTATGGTATGATTTTAGTCAGCGGCCCTACCGGTGCGGGCAAAACGACCACTCTTTATGCTTCCGTCAATTGCCTTGACTGCAACGGACGGAACATCATTACCATTGAAGACCCGGTGGAGTACCGGTTCAGGAATATTAATCAGATTCAAATTAATCCTCGAGCTGGTCTTACCTTTGCCAGTGGACTCCGGTCCATATTACGCCTTGATCCCGACGTGATTTTAGTTGGTGAGATACGTGATGCGGAAACAGCTACAATTGCAGTTCAAGCAGCTCTCACCGGGCATCTGGTACTATCTTCAATCCACGCCAATGATGCCGTGGGCGTCGTCTTCCGCCTCCTTGATCTAGGTATCGAACCATTCTTGGTCGCCTCAGCGCTTATTGGGGTGGTGGCGCAACGCATGACACGAAAGGTTTGTCCTGATTGCGCCCAGTTAGTTGAGGCCCCTTTGGTCGAGCAGATGGCCTATAGTAAGGAAGTTGGTGAGAAACGAAGGGAATTCATTCTTGGTAGCGGTTGTAAATCATGTTCCTATACTGGTTACAAGGGACGAACCGGAATTTTTGAAATCCTGCCCGTGAGTGACGAGATAAGGATGATGTTGCTCAATGGCTCAAGCGCTACCCAGCTACGAACCGAGGCAATTAAAGACGGAATGATGCCTCTGATTAAAAACGGGATGCTTAAAGTGAAAGCCAATATCACTACCCCTGCCGAAGTCCTGCGTAATGCCTACTCTGTGGACTAGCAAGAGACGCTTTTAAAGTCTTTCGGGAGAAAATCAAGCGAAATTATGGTTGGGTGGGTTAAATGGTTTATCAATACGTCGCCTATAACGAAAAGGGGCAGGTAGTCAAAGGCAAGGTACCTGCCGCCGATGAAGAGGCAGCTACTGATTTATTGGGTTATGCTGGTTATCAGGCAATCAGCCTCAGACCGTATGTCCCGTTTCTTAACGTAGAAAAGTTATCGAGAAGATTTTCCCGAGTGAATCCAACTGAGATAATACTCATGTACCGTCAACTAGCCATGCTTCTCGAATCTGGTATCGATATTGTTGCCTCTCTGGAGTTACTGCAGGAGCAGTCCGTTAACCGCGCCCTAAAAAGGATTCTGGGTGAAGTAGTCTCTGACCTTCGTGGTGGCTATCAGCTTTCCAGAGCTCTAGATAAGCATCCTCAAGTCTTTTCTCCAATCTATTGCCGTCTCCTCAGCGTGGGGGAACAGAGCGGAGACCTGGAGACCGTGCTGAAGCAGGTAGCCGATTATATGGAGAAGGAAATTACGGCTGCCAAAGAGACCAAAAGCGCACTTATGTATCCAGTTATTACCGCTGTGGTTACGGTCGTAGTGATCGCCGTATTGGTGACCTTTGTTTTTCCCAGCTTTGGTAGTTTGTACAGTTCGCTGGGTGTTGAGTTACCAGTTATGGCCCAGCTACTCATTGACTTTGCTAACAAGCTTCAGAGTAATTGGACGTATATGATGTTGGGGGGGCTTACGGTGGTTGGTTCAGCTTACATCTATATCAAGACCGAAGGTGGCCGGTATAGGTGGGATAAGTTAGTCCTTCGTTTGCCAATAGTGGGGCGGGTGATTCATCTCAGTGAACTTGCCCGCTTCTGCCGAAGCATGTCCCTGTTGTTCCGTTCGGGTCTGCCCCTGACTGAAGTTATGCCCCTGCTGGTTCAGAGCAGCCGTAATCAAGCACTGGCTAAGGCGCTGATTGGTGTCCATCAGGATATGGTTAAGGGCGAAGGGTTATCCCGCCCGATGGCCAAAAACAAACTTTTTCTGCCCATGATGGTGCAGATGGTTAGGGTTGGTGAGGAGACCGGTAATCTTGATACTACCTTGCTCTCAGTAGCTCGAAGTTACGAGGTGGAATCCGAAGATAAGACCCGCGCCCTCATCGCATTGATTCAACCGGTGATGACACTGATTATTGGTGGCATCATTGGTCTGATTGCCTTATCCCTGACTTCAGCGATGTATTCTTTGTATGGACAGGGGTTCTAGCTATTTACTGAGGAGAAAGCAATGCGATTGTTGAGAATATTAGGCAAATTTACTGGCGGTGAGTCAGGGATAGCTTTTCTTGAAACGGCGG
This sequence comes from Dehalococcoidales bacterium, assembly GCA_046760155.1. Lineage (GTDB taxonomy): Bacteria > Chloroflexota > Dehalococcoidia > Dehalococcoidales > RBG-16-60-22 > JBHIDQ01. The sequence goes on from JBHIDQ010000026.1 coordinate 3,949, forward strand.
TGGCTCTAGCCATTCTAGGCGTGATTGCGGTTGCCTTTCTCAATGGTCTGACCACTAGTTCCAAGTCTGTCTTTACCGCCGATGAGCAGACAACTGCGGAAAGCCTGGCCCAAAGTCAAATGGAGTGGGTCAAGAGTGCGAACTATTCCTATGAGGCGACGACATATTCGCCAGCACCGCTCCCAAGCGGCAAGGATTATCTTGATTATTCAGTCTTGATTACGGCGGAGCCTTTGCGCAACCCCGATGATGGTATCCAGAAGATAACCATTACCATCAGACGGGCTGATAAAGGAGTAATTAAACTGGAGGGTTACAAGGTAGATAGATGAAGCAAGGTGAGAAGGGTTTTTCCTATATTGAGCTGCTAATTGCGGGCACGATTATATCTCTGGTGGCCGGTGCGGCTGCCATCGCCGCGTTTCAGGTTTTCCCGGGAACGGAGCGTAATAATAATTATATGACGGCAGTACACCAAGTGCAGAGCGCTGGCTTCTGGATTAGCCGCGATACCCAGATGGCACAGACGATAACGGCGGATAACCTTACCGCACCCGATTTTTTGGTCCTAAACTGGACCGATTGGGATGACCCTGATGACCCAGTTTATCATTCAGCAACGTACTTTTTCGCCGACCTAACTAATGGGGTTGGTAAGCTGAAACGGACTCACTGGAGCAGTGCCGGGGCAAACGAAGAGACGCTGGTCGCGGAACATATTTACTACGCACCTGGTGACCCTGACGACACCAGTCAAGTCAGTTATCAGGCCCCGGTACTAACCGTACAGCTAACGGCGCTCGCTAAAGATACTATGGAAACCAGGGAATACAAAATCAGCCACCGGACAAATTTTTAATTGATGGGAGCACAATGGTAAGACTTTTGCAGCAAGTGATAAGCAATGAGAGGGGGCAAGCCCTGCCCATAGTTTTAGCCCTGCTGATTCTGGGCGGGCTGACCATTGCGCCCAGTCTGGGTTACATCAACACCAGCCTTAAAGGTAGTCAAATCATTGATGAAGGTGTAAGAGGGGCTTACGCCGCTGATGCTGGTGTGGAAGACGCTTTGTGGTCATTAATCAATGGCCAGGCACCACCCACGCAGCTATCAGATAACGTTAATCAGATGGACGTAACCATACAGACTGAAAATAAAGGAGAATATACCCTGTATCTCGGTGAGCTAATCGAGCCCGGTGAACACGTTAATTACCTCGACGTAGAAGGGGAGATGGTGTGGGATGAGGGTGCTAATGCCTATAACTACACCATCACCATCAGCTGGCTGGCTGACCCGGGAGAACCGCCGATAAAACTGTGGGAGATTGGGGCGAGGATTCCGGTCGGTTATAGCTATGAACCAGGGTCAGCGGCCAATTTCCCTTCGAACCTGTCTACCGATGAACCGGACGAGAGTCTGGATGAGCAAGGGGCTTACATGCTCAACTGGGAACTTAGTTCACCACTGCCCGAAATTTCTGAATCTAACCCGGTGCTAACCCAGACTTTCTACATTACTGGAGAAGGGAGCCAGGAAGGTCATTATGCCTGGGTGGTAGCCAGCCGGTCAGATGTTGGAGAGGTAGGTGAAGTTGCCGGCACATACTACCAAATTACGGCCACGGCGACACACCCTGAAGATGGCGAAACCACCGCACAAATAGTAGCTAATATAATCGACGAATTGGGAACGATCTATATTCTCTCATGGCAGATATTAAACTAGTTAGACATATCAGGGGTAGGTGTTAAAATTGAAACTGACCAAAACAAGCTGGCTAATTATAATCGTTGGTGTTTTTATTATTTTTTTGGTTGGTCTGGGCATAATTCGTTCTCAGCAGGTGCAGGAGCAAAATGCGCTGAAAGAGAAACTTGCCGTGGCACAGTCGAAGTTACAGGCAATTCAACTGGACCAGCTCGCCTACCGCCAGGAAGAACTGGAGCAGCAGTTAAGTGAAACAATTTCACAATCGAAAGCGGGCAGGACGATACTTTCTGAGCCAATCGGGAGCATTATTATCAGCGATATCTTGTTTGATATTGCCGAAGCTAACAATGTGGAGATAACCTCGATTATTTCATCGGGCATGGCACGGAATGAGCTGGAAGGGGTCTCCTGCTTAGCTTTGCCACTTACCACCAAGGTTGAGGGAGAGGTAACTGACCTGGTTGGTTTTATCACCCAGCTGAATGATGACCTGGCCACCGGTGTGATTCAGTCACTACAAATGACTATTCCGACAACGCCCGATAGGCTGCCATCAGCGAATATCGAGCTGATTGTTTATACTTATCAAGGTAGCTAAGCTATGGCGAAGAAAACAGTTACTTTATATATTGATGACACCAGCATCCGGCTACTGCTGGCTCAGGGCAAACAGGTCAAAAAATGGGCTGACTTGCCCCTGGAGCCGGGTCTAGTGAAGAACGGGGTTGTCCATAAAGAGGCCGAGGTTGCTGCCAAAATTAAGCAACTCTTTCAGGTGCGGAAGATAAACACGAAGAAGGTCAACATTGGTGTCAGTGGACTCCATTGTCTAACTCGACCGATTTTGCTACCCCAGTTACCTAAAGAGATGCTGGAGGAAGCGGTGAGGCGGGAAGCGAAGAGAGTGCTGCCGGTGCCTCCAGAAAAACTTTATTTTTCCTGGCAATCACTACCCGCCCCAGAGGGGAAAAGCCTTGTCTTCCTGGTGGCGATACCTCGTAAGGCAGCTGATGCCCTGTTCAAAATGTTGCATCAGGCAGGACTAAAGCCAGACCTTATGGACTTAAAACCTCTGGCCTTAGCCAAAGTGGTAAAGGAAACGACGGCAATCATTGTCGATGTTCAACCAAATGAATTTGACATCGTAATTATGGCTGATGGGATCCCCCAGCCCGTCCGCACTATACCTCTTCCCAGTGAAGCGCTATCCTGGCAAGAAAAGCTACCGATGATCAGAAATGAACTTAGTCGAACTATTGAATTCTACAATTCCAATAACCCAGAAGAGCACCTTGACGCGGACGTGCCAATCTATGTTTCCGGAGAACTGGCTGACCAATCAGAGGCATGCCAATCCTTATCCGAGGAACTTGGGCACCCTGTTTTGCCACTGCCCTCACCATTGGAATGCCCGGCAGGATTAGACCCGAATCATTACTTAGCCAACATCGGCTTAGTGCTGAAGAAAATCTCGGCAGGCAATGAGTCCGGACTTGCCGTCAATAGTCTAAACGTTCTACCTACTGTTTACCGACCGGAACCGATTTCTTTGACTAGAATCTTGGTGGTGCCGGCGGCGGTCATCGCCATTGGTTTCGTCTTACTTCTGGCAGCGCTCATTCAAAATACGGCTGCCGACATTGCCAGCATACATGGTCGATTGGCTACTACTGACCAGCTCCTTCAGCAAAAGCTAGCGCAGAAACAAGTACTTACCAGAAAGATTGCTGAGCTGGAGAAGAAAATTGCTGAGACAGAGACATCAGGTGGTAATTTTGCCGCCGCCGTGACTAGCCTGGAAAAGCAAACTAAGGTGGTTAATGGTGATTTAGAAGTAACCGTAAACAGCTTGCCTAGTTCCATAAGTCTAACTAATATTAATCATACTAGCAGTAGCTTGACCATAAAAGGCAGAGCCCCCAGTGAAGAAGAAGTCTTAACCTACCTTAGAGAATTCGAGGAAAGCGGCCGGTTTTCTGATATTACGATCACCAGCATGACGAGAGTTAAGGGCGCCAGCATGGATTTCACTATAGTTCTTGGTGTAGGAGAGTAAACGAATGGATATTTTTTCAGCGGTGCATTTAGCCGCCAGCAAAGGTGCCTCTGACCTGCACTTAATTGCTGACAGTCCACCAATACTTCGGATTGATGGTTTGCTTCAGCCAGTAGCTGAGATGCCACCACTAACACCCGATGATATCGACCAAGCCTTTATTCAGATAACTTCGGATAAGGAAAGGGCTGACTTCCATCGCTGCCTGGAGCTGGACTTTGGTTATACCATCCCTGATATTGGTCGGCTTCGATGCAATGCGGCTAAGCAGCGCGGAACGATTAGCCTTAGCATCCGACTAATACCACTAGTCATCCCCAGTCTTGATGAACTGGGGTTGCCCGCCGTATGTGAAGAGCTTGTTCTTAAACCTCGGGGATTGGTGGTGGTTAGTGGTCCCAGTGGTTCCGGTAAATCAACCACACTGGCCGCCATGATTAACTACTTGAACAGTATGGAAAGTCGCAATGTGATCACGATTGAAGACCCTATTGAATATATCTATTCCAACGACAAGTGCACGATAACCCAGCGAGAACTTGGCAGTGACACTTTGTCTTTTGCTGAGGCACTGAAGCATATCTTAAGGCAAGACCCGGATGTTATTTTAGTTGGTGAGATGAGGGATACGGAGACAGCGGCGGCGGTGCTTACCGTGGCTGAAACCGGGCATCTGGTTTTGACCACTGGCCATGCCACGAGTGCCCCACAAGCGGTAGAACGAATCATCGACCTTTTCCCCCCGCATGAGCGTCATTTAGCCCAGACACGGCTGGCATCCCTCCTCAACGGCATTCTGTGCCAGGCACTTATCCCTAAAGCTGATGGCTCAGGAAGAGTGCCTGCGGTTGAAGTTATGTTGGCTAACGCCGCGGTCAGAAATACCATCAGAGAGGGTAAGATTCATCAATTGCCCAATGCCATTATCACCCAGACGCAAGCAGGAATGATACTCTTTGACCACGCACTAATCAACCTGTACCGTAAGGGAGTAATCAACCGCGAAGATTTGTTTGCCTTCTGTAACGATCCGGATGAGGTGACCAAGCTCACCAGTAAAGTTGAGGTGACGTAGTATAGACCCGACCTCTGCCAATTCCCCCAAATTCTAGGCGGTTAAACAATCCGCGAACCTCGCCCTTGACTGGCTAAGCAAAAACACTCAAAATACGGCAGAATGGAAGTTGCGTTAACCATTACCTTTTTCTTATTCGGTACGGCGGTTGGTAGTTTCCTCAATGTTTGTATCGACCGCTTACCGGTGGGTAAGTCACTGCTCTATCCACCATCTCACTGCGATGCCTGCCAACACCGTCTAGCACCAAAGGACCTGATACCGGTGTTTAGTTATTTATGGCTTCGCCGTCGTTGTCGTTACTGTCAGGCCGCTATTCCCTCCCGTCCTTTCTGGGTAGAACTAAGTACTGGCTTCCTGTTTGCCCTCATCTACTGGTATTCTGGACTCAGTGTTGAGCTTGCCGTTACTGCCTTTTACGGTGGCCTGTTTATTGTGCTTGGAGTCATTGACCTGGAGCACCAGCTCATCCTGAATAAAATAGTCTACCCGGCAGCGGCAACGGCGCTGATGATTGATGTCTTCCTGCCCCCACCAGGTATTGATTTCTCACTACCCTGGCCTTTGGTGGGAGTGGTCAACGGGGTTATGGGTTGCGCTATTGGATTCGTTTTGTTTTTGGTAATTTACCTGGTTGTTCTTTTTATCTACAAACAAGAGGGAATTGGGCAGGGAGATGTTAAATTAGCGGGTTTAATCGGGCTGGTTACCGGCTCACGGCTGGTACCGGTTGCCTTGCTGATGGGAATAATCCTCGGTGGGCTGGGCGGTGTGATTCTCCTCTTACTTAAAATAAAGAAACGGAAAGAGCCTATCCCCTTTGGTCCTTTTCTAGCCTTAGCCACCATAATTACCCTGCTCTGGGGAAATGACATTTTTAACTGGTATCTGGGGTTATTTTAGCTTAGAGAGAGTCTTCACCGCTACCCATATTTCCCCGTTTAAATCGGCTGACTTGACAAATTACTTCATGACTAGTACAATTGTCCTACCTAATAAGTAGGGGAGGTCAGCAGATGAGGCTGAATCGGAGGCGTTCTGACATTGAGATAATCGCCGATATGTTGAAGGTGGGTGAAAATGGCGCGGGCAAGACCGAAATTATGTACAGCGTCAATATGAGCTATCGGCAGATACAGAAGTACCTTGGTTATCTCATGGGTCAGGGCCTTATTGACAAGATGAAGATGGGTAATCCGTCAGTGACCTACCAGGTGACGGATAGTGGCTTAAAGCTGCTTCAGTTAATTAGCAGTATAAAGGAAATGCTGGGACTGGATGATACCGACAACATTTAGCCATTCAAGAGGTACAAATTTATAATGGTCTGTTTATAATGACCTGAGGATAACAGGGTCTTCAGGTTTCTTTTTTAAATTAGAAGCGAAGGAGTATAGCGTGGCAGAGAAAAGAATGTTAATCATTGACGCTGACGTAGTCCGAAAAATAGACGAGAATCGTGGTGACATGACTTGCTCGGAGTTTCTTAACTTCCTGATTGAGCGTCAGTTGCAGGAAGGAACCGGAATCCAAAATTATGTTGAGAAAGAAGAATTCCAACAATTCGCCAAAGGAATGAAGGAACTGCTACGCAACTTCCTCGAGTTTTTCCTCAGTTATGGTCTGGAGCTGGGAAAGCAACCGCAGGATAAAACTTTTGAGGAGCTGAGCCAGAAGTTACAGGCTTTGGGCAGCTCCGGTAATAAGACCAAGAAATTCTAATCGAGCCCCTCTTATCCCCCTCATCCGTGCTCAGCAACCGAGAGAAAAGGCAATCATTCGGAGTACCGACGGAAAACAAGCACGGAGTTGTGTCCGCCAAAGCCAAAGCAATTTGATACGGCGGTTGTTACCTCAACCGGTCGGGCTTTATTGGGCACATAGTCTAGGTCGCAATCAGGGTCAGGGTGAGTGAGGTTTAAAGTTGGTGGTATAATTCCGTAATTTATGGCTAGAACACACATTATAGCCTCGATAGCACCGGCTGCCCCTAGAAGATGTCCGGTCATCGATTTGCTGGCTGATATCGGGATACGGTAGGCGGATTCGCCAAAGGTACTTTTGATAGCGTGGGTTTCGGTGACATCGTTAAGCACGGTGGCACTGCCATGGGCATTGATATAGTCAACTTCGTTGGGGCTCACTCCTGCTTTTTTCAGGACCAGGCTTAGTGCTTTGGAGGCGCCCTCACCATTGGGTGAAGGCTGAGTGATGTGAAAGGCGTCACTATTGGCGCTGTAGCCGATTATTTCAGCTAAGATAGGGGCGCCACGCTTAAGAGCGTAGTTAATGTCCTCCAGTATAAGAGTGGCGGCGCCTTCGCCCAAGACAAAGCCATCACGTTCGGCATCAAAGGGACGACAGGCATTTTGTGGTTGGTCATTCTTGGTTGATAAAGCACGGGCGGCGTTGAACGCAGCGATGCAGATAGGCATTATCGGTGCTTCGGTGCCACCAGCGATCATTATTCTTGCCCCTCCGTGCCGAATTACCTCGTAGGCTTGACCGATACTATCACTACTGCTGGAGCAGGCCGAGGATGGAGAGTAATTTGGTCCCTTGGCTCCCAATAGCAACGAAACCTGTACCGGCGCCGCATCACCGGTCATAGTCGGCGCAAGAATCGGGCTTATCTTTCTAGGGCCCGTTTCACTCAGCACCTTTAATTGTTCGGCTACCTCGAGTAGACCGCAGACACTGTTGCCAATGATAACGCCGGTCTCCTCAGCATTGCTACTGTCTATCGTCAACCTGGCCGCTTCTACTGCCTGGAGGCTGGCTGCTACCGCAAACTGGGTAAACCTATCCATGCGGTGTGCTTCCTTACGGCTAACATATACTATCGGGTCAAATCCCCTGACTTCAGCGGCAAACTTAGTCTCAAAAGGCGCCGGGTCAAAGCGGCTGATATAATTAATTCCCGATTTTCCAGAGATGAGGGCTTCCCACATGTCAGAAACAGTAAGGCCGATAGGGCTAATGACCCCCATGCCGGTGACTACTACCCGCCGGTGATTATCAAACACCTCTAATATTCCTCCCATAGTTGGTTGCTTTTTGGATACGATTTGATTCGATAAAGCGTGTCAGGTCTTCCGGAATAACACGGTAGTGTCTACCTAAACGCACGGCGTCAAGCTGACCCCGCTGAATGTAGTTGTATATGGTTAAAACATGGACCTGAAGGATTTGGGCTACCTGTTCCGGGGTGAGTAAGCTACTGTTACCTTTCATCAATTTCTCACCGTCCAGCTTGGTTCTTTTTTATTCCAGTCTAGCTGACTATATTCTGGTTAATTCTAGGATAGTCTATGAACTACCTCTTGTGAAGAGTTTATGTTCTAGAAGATAGTTCTAGAACACAAGCACTTCCCAAAGCCACTGTTCTGTCATAGTCTTTTTTTGGAGTTAAATTCGCCGTTTGGCAAAAGTTGGTTTGGGAGGTAATGGATGCCAAAAGCCGCTGAGCTTCTGCAGCAGGGCAGGACGGAAGAGCTATGGCAGATGTGTTGCGGTTTTCTTAGCCTTAGCTTAGAGCAATTCATGGCAATCCAAAAACGACTGCTCTTGGAGCAAATAAGATTACTTAACCAGTGTACCCTGGGCAGAAAAATTATGCGTGGGGCGAAACCACAGACGGTAGAGGAGTTCCGGGAGCTAGTACCGTTAACTACCTATGCTGATTACTGTCCAGAGCTTATCGAAAAGAGAGAAGCTCCACTGCCAGCCGAGCCGGCTTTCTGGGTACACACCTCAGGCAGGTCCGGAGAATACCCGTGTAAATGGGTGCCAATGACGCCAGCATTTGCCCAGGAATTGAGCACAATAATGTATGGCGTGGGCATTTTCTCTAGCTGTAGAGGATGGGGGGATACCTCACAGCTTAATGACTGTCCCAAGATTGTTTATACCGTAGCTCCCAGACCCTATTTGTCAGGTGCCATGGCCAGTATGTTAGGTGAACAAACCCCCGCCGATTATTTACCCCCTTTGATAGAATCGGAAAGCCTGCCTTTTGAAGACAGGATAAAGCTCGGTTTTAAACAAGCCCTATCCCAGGGACTCGATTACTTCTTCGGACTATCTATGGTGCTGGTGGTGGTCGGAAACAAGTTCAGCCAGCCCTCAGATAAAGTAGACCTCCGCCCTCTGCTTTCCCAACCCAAAGCAATGTTTCGCTTGCTTAAGGGACTGGCCAGGAGCAAATTAGCCCATCGACCGATGCTACCCAAAGACCTGTGGTCAGTCAAGGGAATCATCAGCGGTGGTCTCGATAGCGGGGTTTATCGGGAAAAAATAAAGGCGCTTTGGGGAAGGTACCCTTTGGATGTCTATACCGGTACCGAAGGCGGTATCTATGCCACTCAGACCTGGGACTATGATGGTATGACCTTCATCCCCAGTCTTAACTTTCTTGAGTTCATCCCGGAAAAGGAACATTTCAAGTGGCGATTGGATGCCAGCTATCAACCCAAGACAGTTTTACTGGATGAGGTAAAAGCCGGGGAGAATTACGAGGTGGTTCTCACCAACTTTCACGGCGGTGTCCTTGTCAGATACCGGCCAGGTGACATGATCCGAATAACTTCGTTGCGAAATGAGAAGCTAGGCATTGGTATCCCACAAATGGCTTTTGAAAGGCGGGCTGATGACCTCCTCGATTTTGTTTTCATTCGGTTGACGGAAAAGAGCATCTGGCAGGCAATCGAGAATACCGGCATTCCCTACGAGGATTGGACTGCATTCAAGAAAGAAGGGGAACCAGTGCTGAGTGTCTTTGTGGAACTTAAAGATGGCTATCAAGACGACGAAGCTGATATTGCGGCGGCAGTCCGTGAGCAGATTCTCAAATCAGATAATGATAATAGAGATACCGAGTCCTTGATTCGCGACGACTTTGCCAGGATGATTGACTTCAGAGTGGAATTAAACCGGCTGCCACCGGGTGCCTTTGCTCATTACACCGCGCAAAGGCGGGCTGAAGGTGCCGATTTGGCTCATCTGAAGCCACCGCACATTAACCCCTCAGCCAAGGTGCTTTCACTGCTGCGAGCCAAGCCAGAAGAAGTTAAAGCCAGGGCTGAAGCTGAGGCGGCAACGGTTCACTAGTACTTTAGTCTCACCCACTTTGGTCAACTTACTTTAGTTTCGCTTGACAGCTTGCCTATTTGGGATAATAATTACCTCAGACATGAATATTTACGCTTTAATTCCCTTAATTGCAGTAGTTGTTTATATCCCGCTGCTGATAACTACCATTAGCAGCCGTCCCTGGCATACGCGGCATAAGCTCTTCATTTTATTTCTCATCGCCGCCATGACCTGGAGTCTCACTGACGTCTTCTTGCGCAGTAACGCCTTCCCGCAATACAATAACCTGCTGCTTAAATTTATTGTCATTACTTATACCTGGATGTGTGTGCAATTCTACTGCTTTGTTTCTTCTTTCTATACCCCGGGGCAGGGGCGATGGTTACCCCTTGCCTATGCTTCGCTGGTAATAGCGGTGGCTCTAGTATTACTGGGGTATGCCGCCGAAGGAGTTACTGCCGAAGGTGACAGGCTTTATCTTGATTACGGAAGAGGAACCGTCTTTATCGCTCTTCCCCTCTTGCTGGTGGCGGCCAGAATGACCTACGTTTTCGGGAAAAGACTGAGGATTTTGGATAATCCGGTGCTCCGTAATCAAATCATTTCCCTGATGTTTAGTTTATTCGTTCTGCTTATCTCTATTTTAGCCGCTTTCCTCCCCTGGGGAAGGGAGTATGCCGTATCTCATTTTGGCAGCATTATTGTTGCCTCCATCCTCAGTTATGCCACCATCAGGCATCAGTTAGTGGACATTAGAATTTTTTTGCGGCGGAGCTTGGCGTGGGTGAGTTTGGGGATTATCGGGGCGGTTAGCTATGGGGTTTTATTCATCATCCTTGGTACTGCGCTCGGCTCTAAATTTGACCTCACCGCTATATTCATAGCTACTTTGGTTGCCATCTTGGTTGCCATATTTATTTATAGACTGCGCGGCTATCTCTTCATCACCATGGGCAAAGCTTTTCAAGGCGCAAGTTACGATTACCGCCAGAAGCTATCTGATTTTGCCGGCAAAATACACAATCTTTTCAGCCTTAAAGAACAGGGCGGAGAGCTGTTGACGCTGGTCACTAAAGCCATCGGCTGCAAGCGGGCATACCTGTTGTTCCTTGAAGCTGGTAGCCAAGATTTTACCACTCAGTTTGTTGAACCGGATGGAAAAGATAATCCCCTGTCCAATCTGAGATTGAGCGGGCAAAATCCTATTGTGGAGTACCTGGAACGGGAACGAAAACTATTAACCAGAGAGAGTCTGGCGATCCTGCCCGAATTTCGCGGCCTATGGGAGCAGGAAAAGGAAGAGATTAAGTCAAATGAGATAGAGCTGTTTATGCCTTTGATCAGCCGCGATAGATTAATCGGTATTCTGGCACTGGATAAAAAGCAATCCGGCAGGTACTCACTGGAAGACCTTGATCTGCTCGCCAATGTTACCAACCAAGTAGCGGTAAGTATGGAGAAGGAATACCTTAGGGAGCGACTCAGGGAGCGTGAAGAAGAACTATCCGTCATCAACCGTTCTAGCGCCATTATGGCCTCCAGTTTGGACATTCAAGAAATCTACGGTAGCTTTATCGTGGAGCTGAAGAAGGTAGTTGATGTCAACTGGGCAGCTATTGTCCTCGCTGAGGAGAATTACCTCCGTTTCCTGGCGTTATTCTCCGAGATAGGTTCACACTGGAAGGTTGGAGAGCGAATACCACTCAAAGATACGGCTACGGAGTGGATAACTGCTCATAGAGAGGTGGTAGTGGAATCTGACCTAGCGCAGGGGAGCCGATTTGTCACTGCGAAATACCATCTTAAACAAGGGATACGCTCAATTGCTTACCTGCCGTTAATCATTAAAGGTGAAGCTATTGGTAGTTTTATCGTGGCTAGTCGTAACCCGAATGCTTATAGTCAGAGGTATATGATGCTTCTGGAACAGCTGGCTTCCCAGATTGCCATGTCTATTGAGAATTCCCGGCTTTATGCTGAAGCTGAGGAGAAGGCTCGCGTTGATGAACTTACTGGTTTGCTCAATCGCCGTTCTATGGATGAAGTGATTACCAATGAGATTGGCAGGCACTCCCGTTACGGTGGTGTCCTCTCATTAATCATCTTTGACCTTGATTCTTTTAAAGCGTTTAACGACCGTTTTGGGCATTTAGCCGGTGACAAAATCCTCACCAAAATCGGCGGTATTACGAGGAATACGATAAGGAGTACCGACCAAGCTTTTCGCTATGGTGGTGATGAATTCGCGGTGCTTCTACCTAATACCTCCATTGATGCTGCCAACCAAGTGGCGGAGCGAATCCGCAAGCAAGTTGCTGCCAAGATGAAAACGGGCTATATCCCGATTACCGCCAGTCTTGGGCTAGCCAGTTGGCCGGCTGATGGCATTGGCCCGAGTGAGGTTATCGCCACTGCTGATGCGGCACTTTACCAAGCCAAGCGAGAAGGCGGCAACCGGAGTTACTGTGCCTCGGGATTTTTGCTGCCTTTAAATGAGACAGCGGTCAGTCCCGGGGATAGCGAGGACAGCGAGACCCTGAATGCCATTTACGCGCTGGCGGCCACCGTAGACGCCAAGGATCACTATACCCACAGTCACTGGAAAAAGGTAAAAGAGTATGTCCTAATCCTCGCTGAGGCGCTTGAGCTGGAGCCACCGGAAGTAAGCAAGCTGGAGACCTGCGCTTTACTACACGATATTGGCAAGATTGGCATCAGTGAAAAGATACTCAGTAAGCCGGGTAAGCTGACCGCCGAGGAGTGGAAAGCAATTAAAGCTCACCCTCAGGTTGGAGTAAATATTGTCAGTCATGCGCGTCAACTAGCTCCCTGCATAGCGGGTATTTTACATCACCATGAGAGGTATGACGGGCGTGGCTATCCTCAAGGACTGAAGGGTGAAAAGATACCTCTGGAGGCTCGCATTCTGGCCTTGGCGGATGCTTTTGTGGCGATGACTTCGGAACGAACTTACTCTGAAGCCTTATCCTTTGAGGAAGCACTGGAGGAAATCAAGCAGGGTGCGGGTAAACAGTTTGACCCACGTCTAGTCAAGGTTTTTTGCTCCGCTATCGAAACTACTCCCATCTCACCTACGGAAGAGAAGGTAAGGAGGTGACATTGCCTGAGGCTGGCCTCATTGAGACCAGATGGAAACAAGGCGC
>JBHIDQ010000027.1:0-16399 GCA_046760155.1 Dehalococcoidales bacterium
AGGAGGGTAAATTAGTAATGAAACTGTCAGAACGAATGTCACGGTTAGGAACCGAGACCGCCTTTCAAGTTCTTGCTCGAGCCCAAGCTCTCGAAGCTAAGGGTATGGATATAGTTCATCTTGAAATTGGTGAACCTGATTTTGATACGCCCCAAAATATCCGTGATGCAGCAACTGAGGGGCTGAACAAAAGTTATACTCACTACTGTAATTCTCAAGGAATAGTGCCGCTACGTATTGAAATTGCCAAGGAGATGGCAAGAGCACGTGGTGTTCCGGTAGACCCGGAAAGGGTCATCGTAACGCCAGGTGCCAAGCCCATCATGTTCTACTCAATCCTAGCGCTTCTTGACAGAGGGGACGAAGCGATATATCCTAACCCACTATATCCTATTTATGAATCAATGATAAACTTTGCTGGCGCCAAAGCGGTGCCCGTTCCACTTCGTGAGGAACTCGATTTTCGCTTTGATATCGGTGAACTAAAGTCCAAGGTTACATCACGTACCAAGCTTATTATCCTTAATTCTCCTCAAAATCCAACCGGTGGTGTTTTAGAGGAAAGTGACATCCGCGCCATTGCTGAAATTGCCCAAAAGGACAATATTATTGTCCTTTCTGACGAAATATATGAACATATTGTTTATGAGGGGAAACCATTCAGTATTGCCAGCCTGCCCGGTATGCTGGATAGAACCATTTTGCTCAACGGCTTTTCCAAGACCTACGCCATGACTGGCTGGCGCTTGGGTTATGCCATTATGCCGCCAGAATTGGTTGAGCCTGTGGTGCGTTTGATTACGAACAGCGTATCCTGTACAGCACCTTTTATTCAATACGCCGGGATTGAGGCGTTGACTGGTCCCCAAGATAGTGTCCCTAAGATGGTAAATGAATTTAAAAAGAGACGAGATTTGATAGTGGATGGGTTGAATCAAATTCCAGGTATAAGCTGCCGCCGACCCAAAGGTGCCTTTTATGTTTTTCCTAATGTTAAGAAATTGGGGATAGATTGCACTCAATTTGCCGATTACCTTTTGAATGAAGCCGGTGTGGCAACTCTTCCCGGTACCCATTTTGGTAAGTACGGAGAAGGCTATATTAGGCTATCTTACGCAACCTCGTTGGAAAATATTAAAAAGGGTTTGGAGAGAATAAATTCGGCAGCAGTGAAAGTTGCCGCCTAGACTGCGAGATAACGTTGCCTTAAATATCCAGCCTTTAATGTCCCAGGGTTTTCTTATAGAGAGGGGGTAAAAACATTAATGACAGAACAAAAAGTTCTTTATCCATCTTTAGACACGCCTGCGGTACTAGTTGATTTGAATACACTGGAGGCAAATATAGATAAGATGTCTCGGCTTGCCACTGAGGCAGGAATTAAGCTGAGGCCACATATCAAAATCCATGAGAATGCGTCCATCGCTAAGATGCAAATCGAACGAGGGGCATGTGGCGTAGAAGTAGGCGTTGTGGAACAGGCAGAAGCAATAGCAGAACAGGGAATTGGCGATATTCTCATTGCTCATCCCAACTTTTATGGAGGCCGTAAAGGAGAACTACTTCAGAAGCTTCTTAACAAACCTCAGCTCAAGCTTGCTATGGTGGTAGATATGCTCGAGCAGGCTGAGATTATTTCTCAATTGGCTCAGGCTAAGGGTAAGAAAGCTCGTGTGCTCATTAAGGTCGATTTAGGCAGAAGCTCGCGTTTTGGTGTACCTGCCGGTGAACCTGTTTTGAATTTTGCCAGGCAGCTCCGTCAGCTCCCAGGCATTGACCTCATTGGTATCTACGTTCATGAAATGGGAGTGAAACCAACACCCGAGGGGAAAGATGAGGCGGCTCTTGAAGCCGCTACCATAATTACCGAAAATGCGAGAATGCTGAGGAGAGAAGGCATCGCCATAGAACATGTATCTGTGGGTGCCTCCTCTACCTTTCCTGCCACTTGCCGTCTTATGAAGGAGGGCAAATTCTCTGAGATAACGGAGATTCACCCGGGAGCGTTCGCCATCGGTGACATCAGGTATACGAGGTCGGGAAGCAGCACTAGGGAAGCGTGTGCCGTCACCGTACTGACGACGGTGATGAGCACTTCGCACCCAGATCATGTAGTAATTGATGCCGGGTACAAGACATTTGGTGCTGATTCACTAATCGATTATCGAAATGCGCCAGATTTTTTTTGGAATGGGAGACCCAGCTATGGCTCTGTCCAGGGACGTCCCGATTTATGGTTCGGCCGTATCTCTGCCGAGACCAGTGTTCTTTACTATACTGATCCGACTAAGAAAAAACTGGGTTTTGGCGAACGACTGGAGATTGTACCAAACAATGCCACCTTAGTTATTAACATACATGAACAAATATACGGTGTTAGAAATGGTATGGTAGAGAAAGTGATCCCGGTAACTGGAAGGGGGCGAGGAAATTAGATGCCCTCACTTCATTCTTTCTGAAGCTCCGAGAGCAGGCCCTCATAATAATCCAAAGATTCAGGATTGATGAGGGCGTCTTTATTGAAGACTGGTCGGCCATGTATTATATTAGTGACCGCAATTTCCACTTTCTTCATGTTGAGTGTGTAAGGGATGTCTGGCACTTCAATAATTCTAGCTGGAACATGCCGTGGGGAAGCCTTTTCGCGAAGGGTTTTTCTAATTTTATCCCTTAATTCGTCAGTCAAACCGTAGCCTTCAGCGAGTTTAACAAAGAGTATGATGCGCTGGTCGCCTTTCCACTCTTGTCCTATAGCCAGGCTATCGGCAATCTCCTCCAGTTTTTCTACCTGGTTGTATATTTCCGCCGTGCCGATGCGAACTCCGGCAGGTTTTAAGACAGCGTCAGAGCGACCAAAAAAACTTATTCCCTTGGTATCACTGTGGATCATGATGTAATCACCATGACGCCATACCTTCGGGTAAACGGTAAAGTAAGCCTCTCTATACTTTTCCTTGTTTGGATCGTTCCAGAAATAAAGCGGCATGGAAGGGGAAGGAGCTTCACAAACCAGTTCTCCCATTTGATCAACTACTGGTTTACCTTTTTCATCATAACACTTTATCTTCATGGCTAGAGCTGGCCTCTGCAGTTCACCGGCGTATACAGGAAGAGTAGGACTTCCTTGAGCGAAGCAGCCATTAATGTCAGTGCCACCGGAAATAGAATTAAAGTGTAGGTCTTTCTTAATCGCTTTATATACATATTCAAATCCACCTGCGGAAAGAACCGAACCAGTTTGGGATATCTCGCGAAGAGATGACAAATCATAATCATTCCCAGGCTTAAGTTCCTGGTTTTTAATATAGTTAATGTAGCTCGCGCTGGTGCCAAAAATGGTTATCTTTTCATCCCGTATTAGCTGCCACATGGCGCCCGGGTCAGGATAATTAGGATTGCCATCGTACAATACCACAGTAGACCCTACTGCTAGGGAACTTAACAACCAATTCCACATCATCCAGCTGCATGTCGTGATATAGAAGATTATGTCCTCTCGCTTTAAGTCGGTATGCAGCATCAGTTCCTTCAGATGGTTAATCAGGACTCCACCGGCTCCCTGAACCATACACTTTGGCTTGCCGGTCGTTCCCGAGGAAAACATGATAAATACGGGGTGGTCAAAAGGCAATTGTTCAAATTTAATTTCGGGATGTTCCTCGCTAGTTATAATAAATTGATCATAGTATACGGAGTAGGGAATATGGCTGATATCAGATTCTCCCCCCAGATAACGAACCACAATAACCTTTTCCAGAGAGGGAATTCCTCTGGCAACTTCACCAGCATTGGCTAAAGAACTAAAGGTTTTGCCCTTGTAAAAATAGCCATCAACGGTGAAGAGGACCTTTGGTTCGATCTGACCAAGACGATCCAGAGTCGCCTGTGCCCCGAGGTCAGTGGCACAGGAAGACCATACCGCACCAATACTGGTAGCCGCCAGCATGGCGATAACGGTCTCGATTAAATTGGGCATATAGGCAGCTACCCGGTCCCCAGGCCTAACCCCTATCTGGCGTAGCGATTTAGCCAGACAGGCCACCGAATTATAGAGTTCGGCGTAGGTCATTCTAGTCGATTTTTGAGTCTCTCCTTTGAAGATGAAAGCGATATGGTCATCTCTATGTCGCAACAGATTCTCGGCAAAATTTAACTTGGCACCACCAAACCATTTCGCACCGGGGAACTTGTTTAAGTCATCAACGACTTCGTCATACTGGCGAGAAGCTTTGATTTGGGCAAATTCCCACATTGCTGCCCAGAAATCAGGTATGTTCTCAATTGACCAGTGATACAGTTCATCATAAGAATCAATTTCAAGGGCATATTTCCCGTTAACAAAATTGATAAATCGAGTCATATTAGCTTGCTTCTTTTGTTCTTCAGTAGGTTGCCAAAGCAACTTCGCCATAGTGTCTTCACCTCGGAATGCTCTTTGCTCTCATCTATACCTCTTCACCCCAAAGCAAATAGCCCCCACAATTCTATTCAAAATAGCATTTTCAAAGGCGTATTTCAATTCCCGATTATCGCAAGTAGATAGGGCAATTATGCCGCGCACTACGACATTAACTAAAAGTGGACAAGGCATAGTGTGCATTTCAGTGAATATTTGACTATTGACAGCAAAAGAAGGAATAGTATATCGTTCCTAACAAAAAGATATGCATAGACTTGTTCTAATCTATATTTGGAGGTGACATATTTTGAGAGCAATTGATGCCATTGCTGAGATACTAAAGCGCGAGGGAGTGGAGTTCCTTAGCTGTTATCCTTCTACCCCCATGATAGATGCCGCGGCGAAGGTGGAACTACGACCCATTGTCTGTCGGCAGGAGCGGGTCGGGGTAGGCATCGCCGATGGCTACAGTCGCATCTCTAACGGACGACGCATCGGTGTTTTTGCCATGCAATTCGGTCCGGGTGCCGAGAACGCATTTTCCGGGGTCACCACCGCCTACTCCGATTCAGTGCCTTTGCTTTTGTTACCCTTGGGTCATTCCAGTGACCGGGCGGGGATAAAACCCTACTTTAGCTCGGTTCGCAGCTACGATGCGGTAACCAAATGGGTGGAGCGAATCAGCGTATCAGAACAGGTACCCGAAATCATGCGGCGTGCTTTTTCCTTTTTGAGAATGGGTAAGCCGGGTCCGGTTATGCTAGAAATACCGGCGGACATAGTTGATCAAGAGGTGGAGCCGTTTGACTACCAGCCAATCAAAGCCACCCGTGCCGCAGGTGACCCTCAGGATGTGGCTGAGGCAGCCCGGGTGCTGATAGAGGCTCGACATCCCATAATCCACGCTGGTCATGGAGTGCTCTACGCCGAAGCATGGGATGAGCTATTAGAGTTGGCCGAACTCTTGCAAGTGCCGGTAATGACCACCATGATGGGGAAAAGTGCCTTCCCCGAGAATCACCCCTTATCCTTGGGCACTGGTGCTCGCGTAGTAACCAAGCCAGTTCATCACTTCTTAGGTAAAGCTGATGTGGTGTTCGGTATTGGTTGCAGTTTCTCGCGTCACTACTATTCAGCCAAGATGCCTTCAGGAAAGGTAATCATCCAGGCTACCAATTGCGCGGAAGACATCAACAAGAATTACGCAGTAAACTATCCTATCATTGGAGATGCCAAGCTGGTGCTGCGTCAGTTTATTGAAGCAGTTAAGGATTACTTTGGAAGTCAGGGGCGGCAGCGCAAGAGTACTGTGACTGGGGAGATAAAAAAGGTAAAAGAAGAATGGCTGGGAGAGTGGATGCCCAAACTCACTTCTGACGAGGTACCGATAAATCCTTACCGAGTCATCTGGGAGCTAATGCACACCATTGACCCAAAAGAAGCTATCGTCACCCATGATGCCGGCAGTCCACGTGATCAATTGTTACCTTTCTATCTGGCAATCACTCCGCGGAGTTACATTGGATGGGGCAAATCACACGCCCTAGGTACCGGGCTTGGTCTTACCATAGGTGCCAAGCTGGCACAACCAGAAAAGGTGGCGATCAATATTATGGGAGACGCTGCCTTTGGCATGGTAGGATTGGATTTTGAAACAGCGGTTCGAAGCAAGATACCCATTATCACTATAGTGCTGAATAATTTTATAATGGCGGCTGAGATCTCAGATGAGCCACTGGCGCAGGAACTCTACCGGTCCCTGGACCTTGGAGGTAACTACGCAGACATGGGGCGGGCCATGGGTGGTTACGCGGAACGAGTGGAGAACCCGGCCGAGATTGCACCAGCGATTCAGCGTGCCCGTCGAGTTACCGAAGAAGAAAATCGCCCAGCATTACTTGAGTTTATCACCAGCGAGGAAACATCCTTTTCACTAATGTAGGTTCTCTAGACGATAGTTCTTTCCATCGGTGTTAAGGCTGTGTAGTATGTCTCTGGCGCATTACGTTGGCTTCCAAGTCAAGCAGAGCCTGTTTTTTATCTAGTCCACCCCCATAACCAACCAGTTCTCCGTTAGCTCCAATGACCCGGTGGCAGGGCACGATGATGGCGATGGGATTGGTTCCAGTGGCACGGCCTACTGCCCGACTGGCGGTTGGGCGACCCAGTGCACTAGCTATCTGCCCATAAGAGCGAGTCTCCCCATAAGGGATGCGCTGTAGAAGTTCCCATACCTGGCACTGAAACTCGGTGCCCCGAAGGTCTAAAGATACACTGAACTGACGCAAATTCCCGGCGAAGTAGGCATCCAGCTCAGTGGCGGCCTTTTGGTTATGGCCGTTACCATCTCGTATCTGGATGCCATCTTTCTCCCATCGAGCAAGGTAAATCACCATGTGAGTCTCCGGCTCAATGCAAACGACCCCGCGCTGAGAGCTAGCTAGTATATACGTCCCAAGCGGGCTCTGGTAACGCGAAAGAAAAAAAGTCTCTGCCATGACATCTGGTCCGCCAGGTTTACAAACCTTACATGCCCGGTAACCACTTGCCCTAGCTTCTTCACCTGAATTGAAATACACCAAGTTCTCCGACTTGGCATGCCTACCCGCGGGGCAATCTGGTCGGCAGTAAATCTTGGTGGTACGGCAACCGATAACAGTGGTCGCATCACTTGGCACAATAGTCATGGTGTTTTTTCCTTTTTGAGCATAAATAATTCCGGTGAACTAAGTCTGCATAAGTATATCACAGAAGTTTCATTTTATGCTCTCAATTAAATCCTGGCGGCTAGTCATTGATGCCACCGTCTCCAAAAATTCCTTTAATGAGGCACTCTGATTTCTTAACTTTTTTAGTTCAAGTCCGATAGGGCTAATCGAAGTTGGCCGATCGGCGTAGGTGCCATGAAAGGCAAAATAGGCTTGATTCAGCTTCCTAATATGATAACCTTTTGTGGCTAAGTATTGCCGTTTCTTTTCCATGAATTCCTCGGCCTGTTCAATTTCACCCTGGGCTAAGTATTGATCCACTGCCCTTCTGATGTCTCTCATCTCCTGATTAAAATCAAATCCGGAAACTGCCTCCTGAGATTGCTGAGCATTATTTTCAGGTTTAGGGTGGTAGCTTTCCGATATCATGATCCCAATTTCTTTACCGACCATACTGGCCACAGTTTCATTCATAATGGCGACCTCATAATTGCGAGACACACCGGTTAAATCTAATAGGTAACGAAATCCTAACGGTTTAAAAGCAAGATATTGGTGCAACCACTCCTCAGCGGCGGCGTCAACAGTAAATCGTAAACTAGCCTCGTTAGTAATGAAAGTGGGATAAGTACCGCCAAAGCCACCAAGTACTACCACCAGTGAAGAGACACCCAATTCGTCAACTTCAGCTTCGATACTTTCCATTTCTTCAAGACTAATATCCTGCAGAAGAACGATTTCTCTCATGCTTTCGATTCTGTCTCTAGGTGAGACTACCAGCAAATGAGGTGGTTTCTCCAGTTTGAAATTTATCGGCGGGAAGCTAACTTTTAACTTTATATACTTCTCAATCGGATTGAAGATGCCCTGCTGGGTCAGAGCCTGTCTTATCTGCCTGGCGATTATCCTTTCTACCAGGTTCTCTAAGGCGGTTCTTTGCTGCTTTAATTCATTTAATTCTGCTTCAAGCGAGGCTAGATCACCCTGTTTATTACCGGTCTTGATTGCCTCTATCTCTGATTTTAATGTTTTTACACGATCCACAATGGCAAAATACTCGCTAACTTTATCGATTTCATTATCAATCTTTCGCTCTCGACCGAAAATTACCTGCTTGGCTTCACTTAAGATAGTATTGAATTCCCACTTAGCAAAGCCGAAGCGGTATGACCTCACGATTGAACTTAAGCGCGTATTAAAATCTCGGCTGGGGGTACAACTCACGCCGAGGAAACAAAATAATAGTAAACTTGCCACTGCAATCAGTTCTACTTTCAACTTAACTTTACCTGTTCTGTTTCATTACTTGAGGCAGGACTTCTTCTGTCTTAATAATCACCAATTTGGTTTTGTTTTCAGGAAAACTTTAAAGCATCAGAATAGAAATTAAGCAAATTTTTCTTCACGTGTAAAGGAGACTGGTTTGGTTTAGGTCATACGGGCGGCAATTTTGGCTAGTTCCCAGGTGTACTCATAAAGGTGCAAACCTTTACTCATAGCCATCAACTCGCCGTCATCAACTCCGATTTCACTGGCCATATATTCTTTTAGAAGCTGAATGGCGGCTAGATTTGATGGGAAGCCCGCCCACAAGTCCCAAGAACGAAAATAGACCACAAAATTAAGCTTATTATCGCGGATTCTGGTATCGATTGCTCTCAGGCACGGAGGGTCAGAGAGAAAAATTGACCGTTCATCACCCACCGCCATAAAAGCCTGATTGGTATTATAGCCGTCCTCCTTATACATTCTGATGACCTCGGCAATCTGTGTCTCCAAATACTGGCCGTAGGTGTACTGCTCTCCCTCTTTGCGATGCGCCGTCATCAGGTAAGGTAAGTATTCTTCAATATAATCCATAGTACTGGGTGGTGGCACCCCCTGGGGCACATCGGGTACTAATGGCCTTGTTCCTGGATACTTCACCTGGAGAACAACAAAGTCAAGCTCCTTCCGTCGCTGCCCGGCATAGCTTCCCCGGTCAATTTGATATTCATATCCCTCGGTCAGGGTCGTGCACAGGCAACGAAACCAGGCTTCAGAAAGGTCTCTAGCTTCAATTAGCGAAATCTTCATCGTTTAAATCCTAACAACCCTCTTTCTGACTTAATTGGAAGACGCTATGCCACCGCCTCCCCCTGGGTCAGCGCCTCCCTCAAACCTACCGGTAGCTGGGTCTATTTTGATACCATGAGCCAAACCGAAGGGAATCAAACCCCAGCTCACCGTGCTGTGGGTTACCTTGAGTCCCTTTTCCCTCAACCGGTCACAAACTCGTGATGAGATCATGGCTGAGACCACGACATCGTCTCCCTCACAGTGAATTCGTGGAGCGGATACCGCCTCCTGAGCGCTCGTGCCATGGTCAACCACATTAACGATGCTCTGCACAATAGCACTGATGATGGAATAGCCACCGGGCGCGCCAACAATGAAGAAAGGTTTGCCGTCTTTCAGCACTATGGTTGGTGACATTCCAGAAGTTCGGGCCTTTCCGGGCTCAGCACTATTGGCATGACCGGGAAACGGGGTTATTGCCATCATGGAGTTGTTATACATAAAGCCCAGACCGGGAGTAACCACTCCTGAGGCCATGCCCAAACTGTGGGTCAAGCTAACCGCGTTTCCTTCTTGGTCAAAGACAGAAAGATGGGTGGTATCTTTAGAATCGGGCATATAAAGCGAAACCTTAATTTCTTCGCCAGCGTCAATCTTTTTCCGCCACTCGGCGGCACGCTCTTTGGAAATCATTTTATCGATTGGCACGGCAACAAAGTCAGGATCACCTAACCACTTGGCCTTATCGGAGTGAGCTGCCTGCATCGCCTTAGCCATAACGTAGAGATACTCTGGCGAGTTAAGTTGGAGCTTCTTCAGGTCATAGCCCTCCAAAATATTTAAAATCTCAGCGATAACCGTTCCACCTACCGGGGGATGGGCGGTGGCGATTTGATACCCACGATAGGTAATGCAGATAGGGTCGCCACTTTTTACCGGATATTTGGTTAAATCATCGGCAGTGACAAACGCCCCGTTCTTTTCCAGGTCATCGGCAATGATTTTAGCTAATTCTCCCTGGTAAAAGGCGTCGGCTCCTCCTTCCGCTATTTTCTCCAAGGTATTGGCATAATCTTCGTTTTTCAGCAGTTCCCCAACCTCATAGAAATTGCCATCTTCCTTGAGGTATATTTTACAAGCGGCCGGGGTTGCCGTCATAACTGTCCGTGGGTCAGGAAACCCGGGTAGTCTTGGTGGTCCCTGCCACATAGAAGCCATCAATGGAGTTACGTAAACGCCTTCCCTGGCGTGGTGTATGGCCGGTTGAAGCAACTCCGACCATTTCAGGGTCCCGTAACTTCGCCAGACCTCGTAGAGACCTTTGACCGTTTCTGGTGTCATGATAGAAGTATAACCCAAGATATTTTGCCAATTTTTTATCAGGTAGAGACCCCATAGCGTATGCCCTTCAACATCCTTTTCCCACATGGTGGGAGTAACCTTGGAACCAGCCCGGGCGAGGAAACCCAGATACTTTAACTCTTTGGATTTAGCAAAATAGACGGTCATCATACCCCAGCCACCTATGCCGCACATTTGAGGGTCAACTATTGCCTGAGTGAAAGCGCTGGCGATAGCGGCATCAATAGCGTTACCACCCTGTTCCAGAATCTTAGCCCCTTCTTCGGCGGCACGCGGTTGTGGGGTGACAACCATTCCTTTCATTTCTTTTATGATTATCTCCTGGTACGTTTGTCATCTTTTCTTGAAAATAGCAAAAAATCGATCCTCATACTCGGCGAACAAGTTCCAGCGGTCAAGCTCGCTTTTTAGTTCGTTAGGGTCATACTCTCCCTTCATTGTCTTTCGAAAGAGTTCCTCAATTCTTAATCTAGCATCAACGGGAACACCTCTGGAATCTATATCCAAGAGTCCTCTTGCCCCCATTTGTGATATGTGGTGCGGGAGAGAACTCCTGGCCACTTCATAAATAAATTTCAACAAAGACACGTCCCAGAGTTCATCTTCACCCTTAATGATAGAGGCCAATGGGTCACCACGTTTATCAATCTCCGCATTTAGCTTATCCACCACTGATAGCCAGTGTTCTGAGACGATATTAAGTTCTTTCGGTTCATTTCGGTAAGTATAAATGAGTCCGGGAGCATCAGGACCATAGGTTTTAATGAGAGCATCAAGATACCTTCGTGCCTCTAAGCTGAACCCTTCCAGTCGAGAAAGATAATAAGGGGTGACAATCCTTGGTCTTTCCGCAATCACCCTGCCCTCTCTCACCACCGTCTCGTTGGTAACTTTGGTTAACTCCGAATAAGCCGGCTCAGTGAGCAGATAGTAGTAGATATTGGTGGTACCAAAGGTAGACAAGCTCTGCTTAGGCAGTCTCAATATCTCGGTATGCCTGACCGCATATTCAATTCGGTCATCATCGACAGCCATAAGTCCCCTCTAAAGTATTGATAAGAGCTCTTGCTTATATTCATCCAGGATTTTAACATACTGCAAATCTAGCTGCGCCTGTATCTTACGCCATTCATCTTGGAATTGTGGCTGGCTTTCCACATCTACTTTAATCCCGGCAAATGGCCCTAACTGTTGTTTCACTGCCTGCTGTATCCTGCCTTCAACCTCAGTCTTTAATGATTCGTAAGCCTGTTTTCGCTGCTGCTCTCCCTGCTCTGCATAGTGGTCAAAGATGCGTCTTAACCGGCTATAAATATTCTCCACACTTACTTTGTCGTTCTTCAGAATTTTTAATCCGTCCATCGCTTTTTTATTGTTTCTTCGGTCTAAATCTCTCTTGGGAAGGTTAATATTTCTAACCAGTATATCCTGAGCGCCAGCGACAACATATTTTCTAGCCTTTTCCTCATACCGACCTAGCTCAGCAAGCAAATTAATGTTCTGCTTGAGGTACTTGGCAGCCAGTTTTTCCCCTTCCGGGACAAGCTTCCATTTCAAGCGTTCCTCTTCAGTAACCTCGCCCAGCTTCTCCACCTTTTCCATGGCTATTTCTAGAGCGCTTTTTATTTCTTCACCCATATTAAACTTCCCGATTACTACTATGATAATTAAGTTGTCTTGTCAAACATTACTCTCTTTAAGTATTATACTAAATGCTCGGAAAAGCGGAAAGCTTCCGCAATCTACGTAGAGCAATAAGTAGAGATGAGTCAGCCGACACAAATCTATCTGCCCCCGCCAAGCCAAAAAGGGAAAATGCCATTGGAGGAAGTTATTGCCCGAAGGGAGTCAATAAGAGACTTCACCTCTCAACCAATCACTCAACCACAGCTATCGCAAATACTGTGGGCCGCTCAAGGTACCAGCGAGATTTCTCGGGGTAGAACTGTACCCAGTGCTGGAGCCACCTATCCACTGGAAATCTTTGTTGTTTGCGGCGCCAATTGTATTGAACGGATAGGTGAGGGTATATATCACTACCATCCAGAGAATCACTCTTTGACGCTGCATCACCAAGAAGACATGAGATTAGAACTAGCCAGGGCGGCATTAAGTCAAGAATTCATTTATGAAGCGCCGATAGATATCGTTATTTGTGCTGTATACGAACGGACATTGCGGCGATATGGGACTAGAGGGGAAAGATATATTCATATGGAGGTCGGGCATGCCGGGCAAAACATTTATCTTCAGGCCACAGCTCTTGGTCTGGCGACTGTAGCCATCGGTGCTTTTCATGACGAGTTGGTTAGAGAAGTTCTGCGACTGGATAAGCAATATCGACCTTTATATATCATGCCCGTGGGCAAACCAGCTTAATGAGGAGAAAATAACTTGAGATTAAACGCAAATTGCGGTATAAAATAAAAGTAATATTATTAGCTAAAAATTGTAGAGAGAGGAGTCAAAGATGCACAAAAACTGGAAGTTTCATCACGTATCAGTAGTCGTCAGGGATATGAAGCAGGCGATACAGTTTTATCAGTCCTTAGGCATTGGACCATTCCAAGCGCTTATTGGTCCAGAAGGGACGGTAACCTTAACCGAGAAAAAGGTAAGGGGTAAACCGGTTGATTACGAGATAGACCTAAGGCATGCTGAGCTTGGGGGCCTAAATTTGGAGGTAATCCAGCCTCTTGAAGGTGAAACTCCGGTCAAGGAGTTCTTGGAAAAGAAAGGAGAAGGCATTCAACACATCGGCTTTTACGTTGATGACCTTGACCAAGAAACGGCAAAAATGGCCGAAAAAGGATTCACCATTACCCAGAGCGGAGAATCACCCAGGGTAAAATGGGCTTACTACGATACTGATAAGGTTGGCGGCGTTGCAATCGAGCTCATGCAGCAGAAGTAAGCAGGGTTAAAAAAGTAATTTTTAGCTCCGTACTTTCTCGGCAATTAATTCGCCCATTTCCTTAGTTCCGACCTTGTTTTTGCCTTCGTCCATGATGTCGTAAGTACGATGGCCTTCTTCTAACACTTTGGTAACTGCGGTCTCGACTGCCTGTGCCTCTTTGGCCAAGCCACAGGAATATTTTAGCATCATGGCCATACTCAAGATAGTGGCAATAGGGTTAGCCATGTTCAAACCGGCACGGCGTGGGGCACTACCGTGAATGGGTTCATAAAGACCGAATATTTTAACTCCTTCTTGTGGCACTCCAGCCAGGCTAGCTGAAGGCAGCATCCCCAAAGAACCAGCCAGCATTGATGCCTCGTCGGTCAAAATGTCACCAAACGTATTCTCGGAAACGAGAACATCAAAGTGGGTGGGGTTTTGAATCAGCCGCATAGCGCAGGCATCTACCAGTATGTGTTCCAGCTCGACGTCAGGATAATCGGCTGATACTTCTATCGCCACCTGCCGCCATAACCGGGAAGATTCAAGGACATTAGCTTTATCTACTGAAGCCAGTTTCTTATGTCGGCCTCTAGCCAATTCAAAACCAACTCTGACCACACGTGCGATCTCCTGCTCAGAGTAGAGCATGGTATCAACCCCCAGCCGTCCTTTGGCTGTCTGCCATCGCTTTTTGGGCCGACCAAAATAGAGACCACCGGTAAGTTCACGAACAAAGATGAAATCGACTCCTTCAACAATTTCTGGTTTAAGGTTGGTCGAATCAACTAGCATGGGCAGAGTTTTTACTGGGCGCAGGTTAGCGAACAAGCCTAGCTTCTTCCTTAGCGCTAGCATGCCATCTTCGGGGCGGTCTTTGGCCTGAGGGTCATCCCACTTGGGGCCACCAACCGCACCCAATAATACCGCATCACAATTCCGACTCATTTTCAGCGTCTCGGGGGGAAGGGATGCTCCTCGCTCATCAATGGCCACACCACCAATCAGCCCGTGGCGCAAATCAAAATCATGTCCGTATTTTTCGCCTACTGCCTGTAAGACCCCGACTGTCGCCTCGGTAATCTCAGGGCCGACACCATCACCGGGTAATACCACTAGGTTAAACTTCATTTTAGGCCCTCCTTGCTAATCTCTGTTTGGTATATTCAATCAGTCCACCGGCAGCAATAATTTCGGTCATAAAATCAGGATAAGGGTTGGCGGCAAAGGTCTTGCCATTGGTAAGGTTCCGTATTTCGCCGCTGGCCAGGTCAACTTCCAGAGTATCACCGTTTTCTGTTTCATCGACTGCCTCCTCACACTCAAGTAGTGGCAAGCCGATATCTATTGAATTGCGGAAGAAGATACGAGCAAAGCTTTTGGCGATGACGCAGGAGATACCAGCCGCTTTGATTGCCATCGGGGCGTGTTCCCGTGATGAGCCACAGCCAAAGTTAGTCGTCGCCATAATGATGTCCCCTGGTTGCACTCTCTTCAGGAAATCCTCATCGAGGTCTTCCATGCAATGTTTGGCCAATTCCGCCGCGTCATAAATATTCAGGTAACGCGCCGGGATGATGACATCAGTATTGACATCAGCCCCGTATTTATGAACCTTACCTTTTAGCATTTAAAATAGTCTCCTTATCTAAATTCTCTAGGTTAAATCTCCACTAAAACCTTCTCAAAATCCTTCACTTTGGATGGTTTTTTGCCTTTGCCCGGCTCAATAGTATGCCCTTCTTCTTGCAAACGGGTAGCCTGTACCTCAATACCTCCCGGATACTTTTCGTTGAGTTCTCCATCTGATTTCAGTGTCCGCCAGTAAGGAGTAATGTCTTTCTCTCCTTCGGCAGCGGCTTCCTCGGCAGCACGAGCGGCAATGTGGCAAAAAATCCCGGTAGTTATGGGACAACCGATGGTGGCACCATGTTTTCGAGCCAGAATTTCCCGAATCTGATTGGTGGTAATAAGTTTACCGCGAGGCACTTTTCTCATCATTTCATCCACTTCTATAGGTGCCGGAATAACCACGGTACCGGTTCCCCATCTTTGGCTCATCTTTTCATTGATGACCACGACTTTGGGCAGGTCTTTGCTATCGGCCAGTTTTTCCCGCCAGCTTTTACGAAACTTAGCCATAATGCCCTCTCCAGCTAAAAATTAATATCTAGATTTCTTGGCAGTAATACTCTCAATATCAATCCTCACCACCAAAGCCAGAGCCAATTTCTCTTTGGAAAAGCTGAACTCGCCTTCAGAATATTGTTTCATCAGCACATTTAAGCCGTGGATTTTCTCACCATCATTACCCAAAATATGAGCTCGACCAACCCCAATAACACTCCGATACTTCATTGTGAAGCCACAGGCTTGCTCACCACGCAATAGCTCCACATCACTATCTATTTCGAAACAGACTTTGTTGTTCCTCTTGATAAGTTCAATTTTACGCCCTTCCAAAGCACTGTGGAAATAAAGGGCATTTCCCTCATAGCCAAAACATACTGGAACCACATATGGCTCATCACCGTCCACCAAGCCAAGACGACATACGGTTGCTTTTTTGATTATCTTCCCGATTTCGTTAATATCGGTAATTTCTTTGTCTTTTCGCCGCAGGTGGAATCTTGACTCCTTTTGTGTCAAATATCCTTCCCTTATCCGGCAACTTTTTCTGGGTTACTAATCTTGCCCGCTACCGCACTGGCCGCAGCCACGGCTGGATTTGACAGATAGACTTCAGACTTGGGACTGCCCATCCGGCCAACAAAGTTGCGGTTGGTGGTAGAAATGCACCGCTCACCTCCGGCCAGAATTCCCATATGAAGACCACAGCAAGGACCACAGGTCGGTGGGCTGACGGCAACACCGGCTGCAACAAATATCTCGATAAGTCCTTCAATTAAGGCATCAAGATATACCTGTTGCGAACCGGGAATAACGATACAACGCACCCTGGGGTGTACTTTT
>JBHIDQ010000028.1:0-16338 GCA_046760155.1 Dehalococcoidales bacterium
GGCTCTACCTTCGCTATTGAGGCTGAGGAACCGCTAAAAGGTATCCTAACCGACATGGTTACCGCTTTAAAGGGTGATTGGGTATATCTCACTGCTGAGGATAAAGCACTTTACCATGCGGCTGCCTGTATTGCTTGCAACTATTTTTACACCATAGTTAAACTAGCTACCGACCTGTGGCAAAATTTCGGCAAGTCCACTGATGAGGCAATCAAAGCCTATTTACCCTTACTGCGTGGTTCCGTAAATAACCTCGGCAAGATTGGCCTCCCTCACTGCCTCACCGGGCCCATTGCCCGGGGGGATTTAACCACTATCCGCAAGCACCTCGCCGCCCTGGAAAAATATGCTCCTGAGCTGCTTCCTCTTTATCGAGAGCTGGGAATTCGGACCATCCCCATTGCCTTAGCCAAGGGAATCATTGACCAGAGTCGGGCTGAGGAACTAGAAGCATTACTTAAAGGAAATCAGAAATAAATTTACGAGCATGCATAACCATGTGGAGCGAAACCACGTGCTGCAAGTAAGAGCTTGAAATTATGAAGTATCTAACGCTTAGGATATGGTTTCTGGCAACCATCACGCCGGTTTTTATCGCCATAATTATTCGCATCGTCTGGGAGGTCATGGTCAACCCGTCAGGGAGCGGCCTATTCATGTCAATCGTGGTCATCCTCGGACTTCTTGGCTTTTACGCTCTTATCGGCTACTTCACCTTCAAGCCAAACTGGAAAAGTCTAAAAAGCCTGCCGGTTGGGATAGGGGTCACCATAATGGCTACCAGCGGCTTGATTGGTGGCATCATCCACCTTATCCGCTTTGTTCCTTCACCTGAGGTTGGGTTACCCTGGAGCTTGCTAATCGCTGTCCTCTACCTTCTCGCCGGTGCCAGTGCCTATCTTATGCTGCTCTGGATTTTATGGTCTACCTGGAAAAGCAGGCAAAAAAGCAGGGATGAGTATGGATAGAGAAAAATTTGAATGGTTGGTGGCCAAAGTGGTTGAGAATTTGCCTAATGAATTTAGAACCAAGCTGGAAAACATTGACCTGGTGGTGGAGAACCAGCCAACGCCAAGTCAATTGGCTGAGGCGGGATTAAAACGTGCTGAAACCCTACTCGGTCTGTATGAAGGTGTGCCCCTAACCAAGCGCAGTCGACACTACGGAATGGTCGTGCCTGATAAGATAACTATCTTCCAGAAGCCAATCGAGGCTAGATGTAAAAATGATGCCGAGGTTAAGGCGGAGATAATGAGAGTAGTGCAACACGAAATTGCCCACCACTTTGGCATTGGTGACACTAGACTGAGACAATTAGCAAAAGGAAAGAATCAACTGTTTGGTTAGCCTCAAAGATACTTCATGATTCCTCGCCATAAATGTGATTATTAATCACGGGCAGATTAAAGAAGCAAGAAGACATGATAGTTTTGTGATAAAATTATATTATTAATAATGAGTAAGCTAACTGGTTGAAGGGAAGATAATTATGTCTAGACTGGAAGCAACGAAAAGACTAATGCGCCGATGGCTTCGCTCAATTCCCTTTTTCATTGTGCTTGGTTTGGCTTTGGGAGTCGGGATTTCTGTCCTAGTGATACCCAGACCAAATATCGCCACCATAACCATCTCCGGCCCCATCCTCAGCCAGACCTATACTGACAATATTTTGAATATGCTACAGTATGCCCGCGACAGTAACAACGTAAAAGGAGTTGTTTTACGAATAGATAGCCCTGGTGGCGGCGCCAGTGCCACGGAACAGATATATCTGGACGTACTTAGACTGCGGCAACAGAAACCAGTGGTGGTTTCTATCGGAACCATGGCCGCCAGTGGTGGCTATTACATTGCTGTAGCTTCCAACTTTATCTATGCTGAGCCGACCTCTCAGATTGGTAGCATTGGCGCTTTTGTCAGCTTACCGCAACCTGAAGAACTAGATGAGGATGTTGGCACCACCGGACCATTTAAGGCTACCGGCAGGTCAAAGCGAAAGGCGATCAGCCACCTAGAGATGGTAAGGCAAGAATTTGTTGATGTAGTCAGGTCACAAAGGGGAGACCGACTACAGCTATCTGAGGAGGAACTTTCCCAAGGTGAAATCCATGTTGGTGTTGAAGCCCTCAGATTCGGACTTATCGATGAGATAGGCACCAAGACCGCCGCGATCGAGAAGGCAGCCAGTCTAGCTAGCCTCAGGAATTACGAAGTAGTCGAGTTTCAGCTTAGTACTCAGCCTCGCACTTGGTCGTTTGGGCCTTCTGATTTGGCAGACCTAAAATCACAGACTGGCTTGATTCCTAAATACTACTACCTGCACTTTGAGTCGAGGTGAATTAGTGATTAAGCGTATTGTTATCGTTATTATCGGGATAATTGTGGTCGTGCTGGGAAGAGGATTCTTTTTCTACAGTGGTTTCTATACACCTCCTCCCAGTGAGATAACCAACTATGAAAATATTGTTGTTCCGTCGGCACCTTTAGTCGAGTTTTCTGATAACGTCGCCGATGATGTGTCCGACAACGTCTCCGAAGAGGAGAGGTCTGTCCTAATTGATTTGGCACATGAGAACAACTTTGAGGTTGAGGAACTTAATGTGCTGATGTTACGACTCATCTCCCGTGGCTTAAACATCAGGTTCATGGATGCAGAGGATGACCCGAAAAAGGAACTTTTAGGTGAGGAGGAAGAGGAAGAAGAGTCCATAGAGGAGGAGGAAATTGATCAAGAAGAAGAGCCTCCAAGTGAAGAAGAAATTAACCAGGAAGAAGAGCCTTTAAAGGAGGAACCTTCCGAAGAGACGAAGAAGGAAGAAGGAGACAAAGAAGAGGAAAATGACGAAGAGGAGGAGGAAGAGGAACTTCCACCAGATGCCTTCATTATCGTTTCTCCCCAGTTAGAATTCTCTGATGAAGACAAGGACACCATAGAAGAGTTTGTCGAGGATGGTGGTAAGCTGCTACTAATCGCTGACCCAACTAGGGAGAGTAACATCAACGACATATCCCTTGAATTCGGACTGATATTTGAACCTGATTACCTATATAACATGATTGAAAATGAAATCAATTACCGAAATATTTTCATCACTGAATTCGAGGAAAATGAGATAACCCAGAATCTGGAAAAGATAGTCCTTTATGTTGCTGGTACTATCTCCTCGGACGAGGGTAGTCTTGCCTTCGTTGATGAGAATACCTTTTCCTCACTTATTGAGTCAACAAAGCAGCTGTCACCCATCGCACTAGTTGAGGAAGAAAAGGTCTTGGGAGTTCACGACCTCACCTTCATGACTGAGCCCTATAATGGTGTTCTCGACAATAATCAACTTATCGCCAACATTGCTGATTGGTTAGCTATCCCCGGTGAGAAGGAAAAGGAAGAAAAACCGACTGAGAAGGATTAAATCTACTGTTTCAGGTACTTGACCATATACTCTCCTTGTGAGCTATAGCCAAACTCAGCCCGATAGTATTCCTTGGCGCCAATGCCGCTCAAGACTACCATCTGCGACGCTTGAAACTCATTGGTGGCAATTCGCTCGGCTTCCCGGAGTAATGCCTTGCCCAAACCCTTATGCTGGGCGGCTTTTGGCCTTCGCTCAGTAAGCGGAACCTCTGGGCCAAAGGTGTGCAACTCCCGAATCAAGGCTAAGTTCCCGTTGCCTTTCTGTCCCAATGCTACTATCGGCTTAGTCTGAATCCTCATCCGCAGTAAGCCAAATAGCGTTTCCTTATCATCCTCAAAGGATAGGAAAATTTCTCTACCATCGGAAGCTCCATAGTCCATTCTAAATAAATGAGGTTCGCCTATTTCCCAGCCGTCCCGTGCCCGGTGACCGTATTCTCGGCACCTGATGCATTTACATTCAAGTATTTGCTGCCGCATTCGCTGTCGCACCACATCCCGCAGGGAATCCTTACAACCAGCGGTAATAAAGTGGGGCGGAATATCACGCAGTACTCTTGAAATTCTGACATACTTGGGCACCAACGACTTAATTTCAACCAGTAGATTAACCATGGTCTCGAAATCGTACGGCTGGTAACGTCCCTCCTGATACCATTTCTCCAGCTCAGTTCCCTCAACCACCATTGTCGGGTACAGCTTCAGACCGTCCGGTTTAAAGCTATCATCAGTAAAAAGTTTTCTGGTCAGCACTAAGTCCTCCTCTGGGGTAGAGCCAGGCAGTCCCAGCATCCAGTGGTAATAGACTTTAAAGCCGTGCTCCCGGAGTAAAGCAGTGGCTTTGGCCACATCTTCCACCTTGTGTCCTCTTCTTACCAGTCGGTATATTTCGTCATCTAAGGTCTGTACGCCCAGTTCAACTCGGGTAGTGCCAAATTCAAGCATCCGGTCTATTTCCGCTTGCTGACACCAGTCAGGTCTGGTCTCGATACATAATCCAGTGCAGCGATGCTTTGCTATTTCGTTCCGTCGCTTTGCTTCTTCCAGAGTTGCCGACGCCATACCATTCAAAGCATCATAGCAATCTTTAATAAACTGGTATTGGTAATCCTTGGGGTAAGCCAGAAAGGTGCCGCCCATTACAATCACCTCAACTTTATCGGTAGGATGTCCCATCCCGGACAGGATTCTCAGCCTCAACTCTACCTGCTGCCGGGCGTCATAGCCACACTGTTTTGCCCGCAGTACCGCCGGTGACTCCGGGGTATAGCTCCGAGGTGTATTGGAGTAAGTGGGACAATACAAGCACTGCCCCGGACACTTCATCGGCTGGGTCATTGCTGCTACTGGGGTGACTCCAGATATGGTTCTGGCAAGTTTCTTCATATTACCATTACTATTAAAGGAGATATATTCAGTTTAGCAGATTTCAGCTCATAGCAACAATTAAAAAAGGGGGAAACAATTCCTAGCTGATTAGCTTTGATTTGTTTTTGGAGTTATGTCAACTGTACCATTCACTTAGCAAGGGCAGGCTGGGGGCGAAGTCCCTCTTTAGTGAATTTAGACAAGATTGGCTCAAGGTAGTAAACTAGTAGCACAGGAGATTTCTAGGGAGGCATTTACAGCAGATTATAGTGAATCGAAGTAAAGGGGACTTTGATGGCACGGATATTAATCGCTGAAGACGAGCCACACAGCATGAGGCTAATTGACTTCAGGCTGAAAAGTGTGGGGCATGAGACCATCCTGGCTACAGATGGCGGGGAGGCCCTAGAAATTGCCACCAAAGAGAAGCCAGACCTTGCCCTGCTCGATGTCATGATGCCGGTGATGAATGGATTTCAAGTCCTACGGAAGCTCAAAGCGCAAGCAGAGACGAAGGATATTCCGGTAATAATGCTTACTTCGAAGTCACAAGAGAAGGACGTTGTGTCTGGACTCGAAGGGGGAGCCACCGACTACGTTACCAAACCTTTTAGTTTTGCCGAACTGAACGCCCGGGTGAACCGGGCTCTTGCCTCTCGCTCCCGGGACTGATTCAAATCTTCTTATTACCTGGTTAGACAATGTTAGAAGCTATCTACATAATCATCGCGCTACAGATACTGATACTAGTCTTTGTTCCCTACCTTGTTTTGCGCCGCTGGGTGGTCAACTGGCTTGAGCGTTACGCAGAAAGGCGAAAAAGGCACTTCGAGCCCCACGTTCTCAACCTGCTTAATGACCCCACCGCAACGGAACCATTGGAGCACGGTCTTCGCCCGGGTGACCGAAAGTTTATCAAAGAGTTGCTTTTGGGACAAGCCGCCGAGTTGAAGGGAGAGGATAGAGGCAATATGACCACCGTCTTTGAGAAAATGGGCTACGTAAAAAGCGAGACGAGTGCTTTGGGTTCCTGGAGATGGTGGCGAAGGCTGGAAGCGGCCATCAATCTAGGCATCATGCAGAGTCAAATTTCAGTGGCTGCCCTTATCATTGCAGTAAGAGACCCGGCGGAAGACGTGAGACTGGCGGCAGCAAGGGCGCTGGGACAATTGAATGAGCCAAAGGGACTCCGATTGCTTTTGGATACCACGGAGGAGGGAAACCGCTGGACAGGCAGTAGTATCATTGAGGCAATCCTAGGCATGGGACCTGAGATTATCTCTGAAATCGTTCCCAGACTCAAAGCGACGACCAATATTAAGGCCCGTCTTTTGTATGTGCAACTGTGCGGGCTTCGGCAAATTACCGAGGCGCTGGAACCGCTTCTCTGGTTACTGAGAGACCCAGATAAAGAAACTCGAATTGCGGCGGCAAAAGCACTGGGGCAGATAGGAGACGTAGCAGCGGTAAAAAGCCTGATTAATTCGCTTGATGACGAGAGCTGGGAGGTTAAGGCCCAGGCAGCTAAAGCCCTAGGGGCTCTAGGTGACAAGCAAGCGGTAGTAAAGCTAAAAAAGGTTCTCTTAGATGACAACTGGTGGGTCAGGCACAACGCCGCCGATGCTCTGTATCAACTTGGCGAAGAAGGCATCGAGACGCTGCGTCAAATCGCGCATTCAGGGAAAGAAGCATCACGTGCCGCAGCCGCCCAAGTACTGGCGGAAAGAGCTTTAGGAGTCTGAAGATTGATAGCAGGCGATAGCATTTTAATTAATATAATATTGGGCTTCAATCTAGCTATTCTCGGTTACTTCATTGCTATCAATGGCTCATATTTTGGCTTATTGCTCATATCGTATTTCTCCGTTATCAGGTATCGAAGACGCATCCAGCATGAGCAGTGGCGTCGGATAATCCAATCGCCACTGACGGTACCCGTCTCCATACTGGCTCCTGCCTATAATGAAGAACTCACCATAGTCGAGAGTGTCAAATCACTACTGATGCTGGAATACCCCGAGTTTGAGGTTATCGTGATTAACGATGGTTCCGAGGACAAAACCCTGGCGAAACTGAAGGCTGCCTTTAACCTGCAGCCGGTACCGGCAGATATTGAAGAGAAGGTGCCCTGCCAACCGATAGTGGGGGTTTATCGCTCACCGGACAACCCCAGCCTAGTGGTTGTGGACAAGGTAAATGGAGGTAAAGCCGATGCCCAGAATGCCGGCATAAATGTTTCGCAATATCCTTTGATATGCGTCATCGATGCTGATTCACTGATAGAAGGCAATGCTCTCTTGAGGGTGACCAAGCCTTTCCTGGAGAGGCCGGGAAAGACGGTGGCCGTGGGCGGTATTGTGCGGGTGGCCAATGGCTGCACTATCGAAGCCGGTCGCGTGGTACGTGCCGGGCTGTCTCGTGCCTGGCTACCTCTGATACAAACGGTTGAATACCTGCGAGCTTTTCTCTTCGGACGGTCTGGCTGGAGTGCGCTGCACAGCTTGCTTATCATATCAGGAGCTTTCGGTGTTTTCCGAAAGGATGTCGTCATCGCGGTTGGTGGTTTCCTGAAAGGTTCACTCGGGGAAGATATAGAACTGGTGGTGCGGATGCACCGTTATCTACGGGAACAAGGACGGGAATATGAGATGCACTTCCTGCCAGACCCAGTATGCTGGACTGAGGTACCGGAGTCGCTCAAAATCTTGGGACGGCAAAGGAACCGCTGGCAGCGGGGACTTATCGATGCACTAAATATTCACCGCCGGATGATGCTCAACCCAAAATACGGAGCAATTGGGATGGTTGCCTTTCCTTACTTCGCGCTCTTTGAGATGCTGGCGCCAATAGTAGAGTTGTCAGGGTATATCATCATACCGCTAAGCTATGCCTTAGGCATAGTGAATTTCCTGTTCTTCGCCCTCTTCTTGACGGTAGCCATCCTGATTGGAGTCATCCTTTCGACGGGGTCTGTGGTACTGGAAGAGCTCTCTTTTCGAAGATACCCGAAGACCTCAGATATCTTGAAATTAATCACCACCGGTTTTCTGGAAAATTTTGGCTACCGTCAGATGACCGTCTGGTGGCGGGTGAAAGGATTCTGGGACTATTTCACGGGCAAGACGGCGTGGGGTATGATGGAAAGAAAAGGTTTTGTTCGGACATAGGAGGAAGAGGCGATAGTAAGCGACGTATTCAACCAGATAGCGCCAAGCTGGTATAACTTCAGGCACTGGTCAATATTTCGCAGTGAACTGGAAGCACTGGCAAGACGGTGGCAACAGGGAAGGTTGCTCAATATTGGCTGTGCCCACGGTCCTGACTTCTTACCTTTCCGGGAGGGCTTTGAGCTATACGGAGTGGATTTCTCCTCGGAAATGCTGAAGTTGGCGCGCAAGTATTGTCAGAAATTCAATTTCGCGGTAAGTCTGGCGGTGGCTGATGTCCGCTATCTGCACTACCGGGACAGAACTTTTGACTGGGCAATCGCAGTGGCTACCTACCACCATCTCAAGGGTGAAGAGGCGAGATTGAAGGCAATAGAGGAACTATGGCGAGTCTTGAAGCCGGGTGGTGAAGCCTTTATCACGGTGTGGAATCGCTGGCAACCCAGGTTCTGGTTTCGTGGCAGAGACATCGCCGTCCCGTGGCAAATGAAAGACAAGGTTCTTTACCGTTACTATTACCTGTTTGACTATTACGAACTGGAGAAGCTGGTAAAGAAGGCTGGCTTTGAGGTGGTAAAATCCTTTCCCGAACACAACTACCGCTTCCCGATAAAGTTCTTTTCCCGGAACATATGCCTGCTGGTGAAAAAGGTTTGCTAAAAATAGAAAAAGGAGTAAGATGAAGCCATGATTGTCAAAATCAAATGTCCCAAGTGTGAGAGCGAAGGTAGCCTATCGCTGGTTGAGTCAGACTATCAGGGTCCGTACCGTTGCTGGAAATGCCGGGAGCTGTTCACCATAACGCTGAAAAAGAACAAGCTCGAGTCCTGCGAACCACTCAGTGAGGAGGAATTCAAGAAACAGCAGGAAATAGAAGAGCTGAAAGCCAAGTTTAAACGGGAATAGACTAAGAAACAATCCCTTTATGGATACACTGATGGTTATTACTCAAGCCTACCACAGAGCAAAGGAGAAAGATGAATCGGAAAAGGAGGCTCCCGCCAATGCTTATTCCAACGATAGTAATGGGGGTGATTGCCATCGCCCTCCTCTATATTGGTTATCAAAGAGGGGGTGGAGAACATGTTATCGGGTTAAAGTCAGCCGGGAACTTGCTGCTACAGATTATCCCTCTGCTCATTTTTGCTTTCATCGTTGCCGGTATGATACAAGTCCTGATTCCACAGGAAATAGTCGCCAAGTGGATAGGTGTGGAATCTGGCTTTCGGGGGCTGCTGATTGGCTCAGTTCTTGGTGGGCTCATGCCCGGTGGGCCCATGACCAGTCTGCCGGTGGCTGCTGGACTACTGCGTGTTGGGGCAAGCATCGGCACGATGGTAGCCTTTCTGACCGGATGGTCGCTGCTGGCAATCAGCCGGTTGCCCTTGGAAATAGGTTTGATGGGCTGGAAATTCGCCCTGATTCGCCTGGCATGCGTCTTTTTCTTTCCCCCCATTGCCGGACTAATCGCGAGTAAACTTTTTTCTGGTGTTGAGGTTATCTGAGTTAATATTGAGAAAGCAAATAAAAAGCGGAAAGGAGAAGGAAATTATGGGAACATTAATCAACGTAGTGGCTACCGAATGCCCACCTGAAGTCGAGGAGAAATTTAACAAATGGTATGACGAGGTACATATCCCATTGCTGTTTAAGTTCAAGGGAATGAGGAAAGTGACCCGCTATAAGATACTGGACAAGACAGAAGAGTATCCTTCCTATCTGGCGATATATGAGTTTGAAAATCGAAAAGTCTTTCAAGAATATCAAAACAGTGCGGAACTGGCGGCGGCTAGAGCGGAGATGAAAGAGACCTGGCCAGGGAATGGCTTCGAAATCAAGTGGCGGGTGCAGTATGAGGCGATGAAGGTCTGGGAAAAGTAGTCTGGCTTGCCTCGTTTGATAACAAGGTGATAGAATAAAAGGCGTTAAATACGAGTCTGGGCCGCTAGCTCAACTGGCAGAGCAGCTGACTCTTAATCAGCCGGTTGGAGGTTCGAGTCCTCCGCGGCTCACGTTCAATTCCACCTTTTTGTCAACATTTGCCAACATTTTGCTAACGGGCGCTGCCTCCCTCGGATTGGGTTTACCTTAACATAGGGCAGCACAGAATCGTAGCTAAAAGGATTCCGTGGTACTGCCGCTCACGCTTTTCGAGAGCGGTACCGCATACTCCTTATATTGGAAGTACTAAGAAAAGGTAAATGCTGCTCTGAAAACTATATCTGTGGTTCTGTCTATGGAACCCATCGGCCTACCAAAGCTAGCAGACCGAACCTGCGGAAAATATATATATTCTCTACTTGCTCTCTCGTTCCCTTCTATCTCTTAGTAGCTCCCCACCAACTCCTACATTGTCTGGCGAGCTAGGTCTCAAATAGACAACAAAAGCCGACTTATCTATTCCAGTTAGTTCACTTGCCTTGTCTGTAACAGATTTTATGAGCTCCCTTTTCTTTTCGGTGTCTAACTCTGGTCCGTAGAAGAAAAATGTGGGCATTTTCTACCTCCTTATTTTCTATGTAGATATTAAGCAGGTTAATTATAGCACAGCGTATTCAGTTGTAAAGCAGGCAGCGGATTAATAGTCCCTAATGACACCCTTACTTAAGTTCATGGTGTCATTAGTTCGAGCCACGTGAATGGAGACGGCAGCTCCAGAGACGAAGCTGTGGTCGGTAGTATTAATATTGGCATCGGCAAGAACTGGTGTTTTCCCGGGAGTACACTTAAGTCTTCCGGGCACGGCGACTTTATAATCTCAAAGGTGACTTTAGAGCTAGATGGCAAAGCGGTACTCAAGGAGGGGAAGTTACTCATTTAGGTACAAAAACATGCTTTAGTCCACTACTTTACAGCGGGCGGCTAACTCCGAATCAAGTTTTAGCCCGAATCCAGGTGCTGTCGGTAAGTCCAGCATGCCATCCCGGTGCTGGAGTGTCTCCTTTGGCTCTGAGAAAAGGCGAATTAAGAAGTTCATCAGAGAATTATCTACCATGAAGAACTCAATCCACATTGTCTCCTGGAGGGTGGCTACAAGATGTATGTGGATATGCTGAAGGGCATGGGGCGATATCATTACTGAGTAGGCCCGGGCTAGGTCGGCAATTCGCAGGAACTCAGTGATGCCACCACAGAAAGCGCCATCAGGCTCAATAACGTCCACGCAGTCATTCTCAATCAGCTCGCGGAAATCGTATAACGTCCCGTGCTGTTCACCGGTGGCGATATAATTGCCGAGCTCCCGGGCAACTTTATGAACCTGTACGAACCCATGGGTCTCATCAGGGTGAACCGGCTCTTCCAGCCAGTAGATGTGATAGGGCTCCCACAGTTTAAGCATACGAATGGCGGTTTCAACGTCCCAGGTGCCATTCACGTCCACCATCAGTTTGATATCTGGTCCGATGGCCTCGCGGACTGCTTTGACGCGAGCCGTAGCTTCATCGTTAGTGACCAGGTGTGCGGCACCTCTGATTTTCACTGCTTTGAAGCCCTGCTTCACATATCTTATCGCGCGCTCGGCTATCTCATCCGGGCTGAGATGATGGGCGGTGTTCGCATAACAGGGGATACGATCCCTGATAGCACCGCCAAGCAACTTATACATCGGCACGCCCGCTTTCTTGGCTTTAATATCCCAGAGAGCCATGTCTATCAGGGAGATGCAATGCAACGGGATGCCACGTCTTCCCCAGCGAGTGCTGTGTTTGTACAGCAGGTCCCAAATCTTTGTGGTAGCGAAAGCATCCTCGCCTTTAATCAGGTTTTTGAAGTTACGGTTGATGAGCAAAGCAGATAATTCACCAATCCCCCCGGATGGTGGAATGTTATATGGAATATAGCTCATTCCGGTAATATCCTCGTCTGTTTGGACTTCACAAACAAGGACCTCGTATCCGGCTCCTATGTCTACACGATCTGTCGCCTCCGTGTACCGAGTGGCCTTAACATCTACAATTTGCATCTTTTCCCCCTATAAGTTCATTTTCAATAATTAGAGACATAACTATCAGTATAGGAAAAAGTTCCCATGTTACTTGGCAAAACAGGGAAAGCTTACCATATTTCCCAATATTTTCCAAATTAACCACTATTCGGCTATGTTAGCTCTCTGGTCGCTAACTATCAATCAGTGGATGGTTAGCATAACGATAGTTTGAATTGTGACCCATTGCACAATGTGACGGATTGTTTCTTACTGATTTTTCCCGATATGGAGTCTTTTCGATGTTATTGCGGTGACCAGCACCCTTTACCCCGCAAATGAGCAAGGAACAAGAACTTGCCTTTCTGAAAGACCAGGCGGGAGCAATTAAGGAGCAGCTTGAACAAATCGAGGCCAGAATCAAAGAACTCGAAATAAAGGAAGAATAAACTCAATAGTTCGATCTGGCCGGGGTGATTTCCTACGGCTTGAGCTCGGCCAGATGAGAGGTGGTGAAATATGAAAATTGCTATCTCAGCTACAGGTGCTGCTCTGGATGCCGAGGTAGACCCTCGCTTTGGTCGATGTCAGTATTTTATTATTGTTGACCCAGAAACAATGCAGTTTGAGGCTATGGAAAACTCCAGTGCCATGGTGGCCACATCTTCAATGTGACCCAATCTTCGCTTACCGGTACAGGGGTCGATGACTTCGGGGAAACCGGTCACCGAGCCAAAATGAGAACCTGTCTGTCCATTGAGGACTATGGCCGGTTCTCCATCCCTTGAATACAGGGTAATTGACTTGGGTGCTGTTCTCAGGGCTTTCTCCACAAGATGAGAAGGGATTCTTACCCTATCTGGGTTTGATACATCGGCACCAGCATCGCCTAATATGTTTATTGCCTCCTGACACTCGAAAATAACCCCAGTTCTCTC
Organism: Dehalococcoidales bacterium; assembly: GCA_046760155.1. GTDB lineage: Bacteria > Chloroflexota > Dehalococcoidia > Dehalococcoidales > RBG-16-60-22 > JBHIDQ01. The sequence continues at coordinate 12,811 of JBHIDQ010000028.1, forward strand.
CAGAACCTGCAGGGTGGCGAGATGCAATTCTTCAATTTGTCTATCGGATAAAAGCCGAAATTGAGGACTGCCATACTGGACATAATTTGCTCCCATAATTAGACACCTCTTAAAGGTTTCTCAGCTTGCGAGCTTTTTAGAAATCTTGACATGCTGTTGATATTATACACCCTACATTTTCATTAACCGACCGAAGCAAATGAATTAAAGTGTAGCCTTACAAGGTTCAAAGGATGATAAAGCGACCAGCGTTCTTTTAGTGGTTTTGGACGCCATTGGTATTGCCCCAACTGTTTATTCCTGCGGCCAATACCATTTCTTGAGACAGCTGATATACTCTCTCTCTATCTTATCCTTTAACTCGTCCAGCTGATTTGGGTCAATAATCCAGGGGTTACCCTGGGCAACACGTCGCTTTATCTTTGTCGCCACCTCTTCCTCCAACCCGTATTTCGCACTGTCAAACTGCTTTTCTGCCCAGGCGATCCGTACCTCTCTGTCCCATTGCCAAACGCCGGAAAGGTCATAATGTGTTATGGGGCCATCAAGGGGCAGGCGAAAGCCAAAAGTTGCCCTGACGCCTAGGTCAATATCTTCAGCTGTGGATAATCCCTCAGCCCAAACGCGGAATGCCTCTCTCCGTAAAGCAGCCTGTATCCTGTTAACCAGACATCCCGGCGACTCCTTCAGTACCCTGATTGGTACTTTCCTGACTGTCTTCAGCAGTTCGCAGATAATATTGATGGTTTCCTCTGATGTTTCCGGTCCAACACCCACTTCAACTCCAGGAATGATATGTGGCGGAATGAAGTAGTGGGTAATAGCTATTTTATCCTGCCTTTTAACCTCCGAACCAAACTCGCTAAGCAACAGAAAGGAGGTATTACTTGCGATTATAGTATGCGGTAGACATAGTCGGTCGAGTTGATTGAAGAGCTTCCGTTTGTCCTCAACACTCTCGGGTATAGCTTCGGTTATGAAGTCGCTGCTTTCGGCGACCTTCGCCAGTTGAGTGGTAGTGGTAATTCCAGCCATAGCTTCATCTACCTGCTGCTGTGTCACCAGCCCTTCCTGAACAAAGACGCTCAGGTCACGTGTTATTTTTCGAATGGACTTCTCAAGAACGGTATCGCTGACATCACATAGCATGGTCGGGTATCTCCACAGCGCAAAGTTTATCGCGATGTCGGGGCCCATGGTACCAGCACCAACAACCCCCACTCTCTTAATATCTTCAAGTTTCATAATCGTTGCGACGTCTCCTCGCTTCTTACACTCACGATATATCATTATTTAGTTCTTTTTCGTCCATGCTGTCAAGTGCGATGGCTGTGCTGTCTTCTGGACCTATGTTGAAATGAGAATTGGATTAATGGTTAAATTAGTGAAGTTCGCTCTAGAGGCTTAAAATGGGACGAAAAGTAGGCATGGTGCATGCTGGCTGTTTCAATGTTCGCCTGTTTAACGAATTGATTGCTGAGGTTATGCCCGATGTGGAGGTCGTCCACCTTGTTGATGAAGGACTGCCATTTATGGCGGACGAACAGTTACACGGGCGAGTCGTCCGGCGACTGAAAGTACTGTCATCTTTTGCCGAGGAGTCCGGTGCCGAAGTCGTGCTACTCACCTGCACCGCCTTCGGGCGCCTGGCTGATGAGGTTGGAGAGGCAGTTAAGGTTCCAGTGCTATCGGTTCTTGAGATTATCATTGATGAAGCGATGGGCATAAGCGACCACATCGGTATCTTTGGAACTCATCCTGGCACATTGGCATCAGGTGCGCAAATAATCCAGGAACAATCAACTGACCGGGGAGAGAAAATCGAAGTAAAAACTCAGCTCTGTCCAGGGGCTTTTGATGCCCTGAGGCGCGGCGATATGGCCACTCATGACCGCATTGTTCTGGAGCACCTGGACCAGTTGATGAATGAGGTAGCCGTAATCATAGTGCCCCAGCCCTCTATGGAGAGGGTAATGAAACAGGTCCTCGAGACTAGTCGCAGGGTACCCATCCTTTCCAGCGCGCATCTATCAGTACGGCGCTTGAAAGAAAAGCTGGACAGCTTAGCTTAATCGGCTGCTTAAAGAAACATGATTTACCGGTTTAGTTCTACTTTTAAGCCGAGGCGAGTGAAAATCTCCACAAAGGTTGCCGTTCCCTGCTGTGTATGAGGAACAAGGCGTTCCAACCTGTACTTCTTACCGATGAACTGGTATTTAACACCAGCGGCTTTGTTATAGGGCAATAGCGACACTTTCTCCACAGCCTTTAACGGTTTTACAAACTCTGCTACTTGGTGAAAGTCTTCTTCTGAATCATTGTACCCAGGTATCAGGGGAATTCTCACCCAGATGGGCTTACCTTGTTGGCTGATTCTCTTTAGATTCTCCAATACTAACTGGTTGTCAACACCAGTATATTGCCGGTGTTTCTTGCTATTCATGTGTTTTATGTCGTACAGGAATAGATCAATATAAGGCAGTATTTTCTTGAAAACAGACCATTTGGCCAGACCGCAAGTATCTAGGGCAGTATGAATCCCTCTATCTTGGCATCTCTCAAGGCATGAAGCTAGGAAACGAGGTTGTGCTGTGGGCTCCCCTCCAGAGAAAGTTACTCCTCCCCCTGAGTTTCTATAGTAGACCAAGTCTCTCTCTACAACCTTCATTATCTGCTCAACTGTCAACCATTCTCCCACTATTTCCAAGGCCTTGGAGGGACATTCTTCGACACACTTCCCGCAATTATCACATTTTCCCCATAAGACACGCCTCCCCCTCGCCGAGATAATTTGAGCATTCCGGGGACAGACCTTGACACAGGTGCCGCAACCTATGCACCTGTTGCTATAAAAAGCAAGTTGCGGCTCTACTGATATGGACTGCGGGCTATGACACCAAATACATCGAAGCGGGCACCCCTTCAAGAACACAGTAGTCCTGATGCCTGGCCCGTCCTCAGCAACAAACCTATCTATGGAGAATATCAGCCCCTGTAATGGTGATGAGTCAGGCATACTGCTCGCATTTCTGGATCTGCCAATCCTGGTCTTCATATGACAGGTCAACAAAGTAAGCCTCCCAGCCACCAACTACAACCGAACAGAACCGCTGAAGCCGGTGAAAAACTTCATTTCTATTGGACAAGGCACCGGGCAAACATTGAGCTATGAAGACCTCCTTTCTTCTTACCCGGCGACCGAGCCAGTTGTTAGTGTAGACGAAAATGACCTGGCAACGCTCTACTATACCAGTGGCACCACTGGCTTACCCAAAGGCATCATGATGACCCACCGGAACTTGGTGGCAGCGATGATTAATATGCTGCAAGCCCTTCCAGTGACGGCTGATGACATTACTCTGCACACTTCTCCCTTTTCTCACATTGCTTCTATCTGGCCCTTACTCGACCACATTTGTGTTGGAGGCACAAATGTCATCATAGAAAGGTTTGAGCCGAAATTCGTGCTGGAGACAATCGAGGGGAATAGGGTCACCACATGGAACTCAGTGCCGACCATGATTCTTC